>NZ_JBXWTH010000030.1:0-9114 GCF_059613825.1 Ruegeria sp. SATB027 | reverse complement strand
TCGAAGCCTTCAAAACCTCTGATCGGAGCGTCGAGCTCATTCATGCCAGATAACAATATGATCGAGCAGGATCACAGATTCATCAAACGACGCATGCGGCACTTACGTGGGTTCAAGTCGTTCAGATCAGCTTCAGCCACACTGGATGGCATTGAGGTAGCCAACATGATCCGGAAGAATCAATTCGCCATTGATGCGACCTCTGGCTTTCGGATGTCTGCTGAGATCGCAGAATAGCTGCGTCTGGCATAACGCTGACTTTGGTCCATCGAAAAGTTTGCGACCCAACCTAGTCAAAATGGGATCTGGTCTTAGCCATAGCCCAAGCAATGCTTAACGAGATCATATTTCTCAGAAGCGTCGTTGATTTCTAAGATTACAAAAAGGATGCGCCCATTTGGGTAGCGACCCTCGAAGTGCCTAATAGAGGATCTCGATATGACGATTGAAACGACGGATACGCTGGTTGTTGGCGGAGGACAGGCCGGTATCGCGGCGAGTGAGCATCTGAGCAACAACAATGTCCCGCATATCGTGCTGGAAAAGAACCGCACGGCCGAAGCGTGGCGCACTGGCCGCTGGGATGCGCTGGTGGCCAACGGCCCCGCTTGGCATGACCGCTTCCCGAACATGCTGTTTGACGGCAACGATCCTGATGAATTTGTAACCAAGGACCGGTTTGCTCAGTACCTGGTTGACTATGCTGCCATGATCAAGGCGCCGATCCGGGAAGGTGTCGAGGTGCTGGAAGCAACCCGCCAGCCCGGCAAGGGCGGTTTTCTGGTGAAAACCACCGCGGGTGAGATTGAATGCAACCGCATCGTTGCGGCCACCGGCGCGTTCCAGCATCCGGTTTTTCCGCCAATCGTACCAAGCTCTGAAGACATCGAACAGATCCACTCTTTCAACTACAAGAACCCTGAACAACTGGCCGATGGCGCCGTCATGGTTGTGGGCGCCGGGTCGTCCGGTGCACAGATCGCGGACGAATTGAATCGCGCGGGCCGCAAAGTGTTCCTGTCGGTTGGTCCGCATGATCGCCCGCCGCGTCGATACCGCGGCCGTGATTTCGTTTGGTGGTTAGGTGTTCTGGGCCTGTGGGACATGGCGGCACCTGCACCGGGGACTGAACACGTGACCATCTCAGTTAGCGGTGCCTATGGCGGGCGCACCATGGATTTCCGCCGTCTGGGCAACGAAGGCGTGACCCTGACTGGCCTGACAGAAAGCTATGCCGATGGTATTCTCAGCTTCAAGGGCGACCTGCGGGAAAACGTGGCCAAGGGCGACGCAAACTACATGGAAGTTCTGGACATGGCTGACGCATATGTCGCACGCACCGGTATCGACCTGCCGGAAGAGCCCGAAGCCCGCGCTGCACATCCCGATCCGGACAGCCTTGCAAACCCGCTGAACAGTATTAACCTGGCCGAAGAAGGCGTGAAAACGATCATCTGGGCAACCGGTTTCCGTCAGGATTTCAACTGGCTCAAGGAAGACGCCTTTGACGAGCGTGGCGCGCCGATCCACCAGCGTGGGGTTTCCAAGGCACCTGACGTCTATTTCCTGGGTCTGCCCTGGCAATCGCGTCGCGGTTCGTCTTTCCTCTGGGGTGTTTGGCATGACGCCAAATACGTGGCCGACCAGATTGCGATTCAATGCTCTTACGCCAAATATCAGGGCGAAGCTGCCATCATCGCTTCAGCGGCAGAATAAACCAACAAAAGCAGGACACCGAAATGGCGCACACACGCATTCGCAAATTCAACACGTCGGACACGTATCCCGAACAGAATCTGGACAACGACCTGTGTCAAGCTGTCGTCACCCAGGGTGGCAAAACCGTCTATCTGCGCGGTCAGTGCCCGCAGAACCTGGATGACGCCGTCAATATTGACAGCCATGACGCGGCCGAACAGACCCACAAGGTCATGCAAAACATCAAGCAGCTGATCGAAGAAGCCGGCGGCTCGATGGAACATCTGGTAAAGGTTGTCGTCTACATCACCGATGTCCGCCATCGCGAAGCGGTCTACCGCACCATGGGCGAGTATATCAAAGGTGTGCATCCCTGCTCGACCGGCCTTGTCGTGCAAGCTCTGGCACGGCCGGACTGGCTTGTCGAAATAGACGGAACCGCAGTTATTCCCGATTAACTTGGGATGACCGGGCCGCTCTGGCTCCTTTCTCCTCTTGCTCAGAGCGGCCCGGTTTGGAATTTCTTCACAGGAGTCGTTCATGACTTTTTCTCTGGTTGCGCGCTGTCCCGATACCGGAATGTTCGGGTTGGCGATTTCGTCGTCTTCACCGGCCGTCGCCGCCCGCTGCTCGTTCGCGCGTGCAGGTGTTGGCGCTGTTGCCTCGCAGAATGTCACCGATCCCAGCCTTGGCCCGCTCACGCTAGATCTGATGGAGCAGGGGTTGTCAGCAGCCGACGCGGTGGCAGAGGTCGTAAAGCGAGGTAAGTTCATCGAATACAGGCAAGTTCTGGCGGTTGACGCAAACGGGACGACAGCAATCCATTCGGGTCCAAACTCGTTGGGCATCTGGACACAGGCGCAGGCTGAAAATGTTGCATCTGGCGGAAATCTTCTGGCCAATGACACCGTGCCGCAGGCGATTGTCGATGGGTATCTTGCAGCATCGGGTCATATCGGTGATCGCCTAATCGCGGCCATGCGCGCGGCGCTGGCTGCAGGTGGCGAGGCTGGTCCGGTGCATTCCGCAGGCATGAAGATCGTTGACAAGGTCAGTTGGCCGGTGGCGGATCTGCGTTGCGACTGGACCGAAGACTGCCCGATCGAAAACATCGCCACCGCCTGGGACATCTACAAACCGCAGCTTGACGCCTATATCCAGCGCGCGCTTGATCCGCGCGAAGCACCTTCATACGGCGTGCCGGGCGACGAATAATCAGGGAGTATCCGAATGCTGGACCATTCACACGAAGACTGGAAGACCCGTGCCGCAAACCTGAAAATCAAGGGTCAGGCCTTTATCAACGGCAAATTCGTCGACGCCGCGTCAGGTAGGACATTTGATTGCATCAACCCGGCAACCGACGAAGTTCTGGCGCAGGTTGCCGAAGGGGACGCGGCTGACATCAACCGCGCCGTTGAAGTTGGCCGTGCTGCATTCGAAGACGGGCGTTGGTCGCGCATGGCCCCTGGTGGCCGTAAAGAAATATTGCTGAAACTGGCGAACCTGATCCGCACAAACCTGGAAGAGATGGCGCTGCTGGACAGTCTGGATATGGGCAAGCTGGTCAACGACGCCGTGACCATAGATGCCCCGGGATCGGCGCATTTCTTCCAGTGGTACGCCGAAGCCATCGACAAGATTTATGATGAGGTTGCGCCAACTGCGCCGGGTGATCTGGCGCTGGTCTCTCGTGTACCTTTGGGGGTTGTCGGCGCGGTGACGCCCTGGAACTTCCCGCTGGACATGGCAACCTGGAAAGGGGCCGCAGCGCTGGCTGCGGGCAACTCGGTCGTGTTGAAACCTGCCGAACAATCGCCCCTGTCGGCGTTGCGCCTTGCTGAGCTGGCGGCCGAAGCCGGTGTGCCCGACGGGGTCTTCAACGTGGTACCCGGTTTTGGCGCCACGGCTGGCCGCGCGCTGGGTCTTCATATGGATGTCGATTGCCTGGCCTTCACGGGCTCGACCGCGATCGGCAAGATGTTCATGCAATATTCCGGCCAGTCGAACCTGAAGCAGGTCTGGCCTGAAACCGGCGGCAAAAGCCCCAATCTGGTTTTCGCCGACTGCGAGGATCTGGATACGGCAGCCGACATGGCAGCATTTGGCATCTTTTTTAATCAGGGCGAAGTGTGCTCGGCCAACTCACGCCTGTATGTTGAACGCTCGATCAAGGACGCATTTGTCGAAAAACTGATCGCGCGCGCCACCAACATGCAGCCCGGCGACCCGCTGGACCCAGCATCGAAAATGGGCGCAATCGTGGACAGAAAACAAACGCAGGGGATCATGCGGTTTGTCGAGGAAGGCAAGAAAACCGCCAATCTCGTTGCAGGTGGTGCGCAGGTGACAGTTGCGGGCAAAGGCAACTTTATCCAGCCGACAGTCTTTGACGATGTTTCGCACGACAACCCGCTGGCCCGTGACGAGATCTTCGGCCCTGTCCTGTCAGTTATTCCGTTTGACTCAGAAGACGAAGCGGTGGCGATGGCCAACGACTCGATCTATGGCTTGGCGGCCTCGGTGTGGACGGATAACCTGAGCCGCGCGTGCCGGGTATCCGACAAGTTGACGGTGGGTACAGTGTCGGTAAACACTGTCGATGCCCTCTCGGCGCAGACGCCTTTCGGGGGTATGAAACAGTCAGGGTTTGGCCGGGACTTGTCCTTACATTCTCTTGAAAAGTATACTGCTCTGAAAACGACGTGGATCAAATACAAGGCCTGATCCCGACCATCAAAGGGGCCCGCACTTGCCGATCAGATACACCTTGCGCCAGCTTGAATACTTCGTAGCGGTCGGCGAGGCAGGCTCAATCGCGGTTGCCTCTGAAAAGGTCAACGTATCGTCGCCGTCGATTTCGGCGGCGATTTCTCAGCTCGAGAAGGAATTTGGGCTACCCCTGTTCGTTCGGCAGCATGCACAGGGTTTATCATTGACCCAGGCCGGCCGGGCGATGCTTGACAAGGCACATACCGTTCTGCGCGAAGCGGAAGGTCTGATGGATTTGGCTGGCAATATCGCGGGGGTTGCGCGGGGTCCATTGAATGTCGGATGCCTGTCGACATTTGCTCAGCTGATCCTGCCCAGCATCCGGCGCAAGTTCGAGGATGCCTTCCCCGAGGTGCGCGTTCGTCAGTACGAATTGAACCAGGCTGATATTTTCAGCAATATTCGCAGGGCCGAAATTGATATCGCGCTTACGTATAATCTGGATATTCCTGCCGACCTTCGCTTTGTCTCGCTGGCTGAATTACCCCCATACGCAATGGTTTGCGAGGGCCATCCGCTTGCCAAGCACCCGTTTGTATCTGTTGAGATGCTGGCCGATTATCCGATGGTGCTGCTCGATTTGCCCTTCAGTGCCGATTATTTCCTGTCCTTCTTCCAGAAGATCGGCAAAAAGCCGTTCATTGCCGAGAAAACAAAGGATATGGCGGTCATGCGCAGTCTGGTTGCGAACGGTTACGGGTTCGGACTGGCCAATGTCAAACCCCTGAACAACTTGTCGCCGGACGGAAAACCGCTGCGCACCATTCCCCTGTTGGGCGATGAGCGCCCGATGCGTCTTGGACTACTGATGGCCACAGATGCCGAGAACACGATTTCGGTCAAATCGTTTATCACCTACTGTACTGACTTTATTAAGGAAAATGCCTTGCCGGGAATCGAAGGCAAAGTGAAGTAAGCGCACCGACAATTAGCCGAAACCTAACCGTTGATTTCGCAAGCCCAACTTTCGGGCGGCGCAATTACCTGTATCTTGCTTGACAAGTCAGGAGCGAAGGAGGCGAAATTGCGCGACCCACGTTACGATATCTTGTTTGAACCGGTGAATATCGGGCCACTCACGGCAAAAAACCGGTTTTATCAGGTGCCACACTGCAACGGTGGCGGGTATCGTGACCCGTCCGCTGCGGCTGAGATGCGTGGTATCAAGGCCGAAGGCGGTTGGGGTGTTATCTTCACTGAGCAGTGCGAAATGCACCACACATCGGAAATCACCCCGTTCATCGAACTGCGCCTGTGGGAAGACAAGGACATCCCACAATTGCGCAAGATGTCCGAGAAAATGAAGACGCATGGCGCGCTCGCCGGTATCCAGCTGGCCTATTCCGGCATCAACGGTCCGAACCTCTACACCAAGGAAGTGCCACTGGCCCCCACGGCGCTTCCGATCCGAACCTTTACCAACGATCCGGTTCAGGCGCGCGCGTTGTCGAAATCCGATATCCGCGATCTGCGCCGTTGGTTTGTGAATGCGGCGAAACGCTCGAAAGAGGCAGGCTTTGATCTCATCAACCTGTACGGCGCCCACGGCTTTGGCATTTTCCAGCACTTCCTGAGCCGCGCCACCAACCAGCGTTCAGACGAATATGGCGGCAGCCTGGAAAACCGCGCGCGATTCAGCCAGGAAGTGATCGCTGATATCAAGGATGCTGTGGGCGACACGATGGGTATCGCCCTGCGCGTCAGTCTGGACGAAACCATTGGCGAACTTGGTTTCTCAAACGCCGAGGTGCGCGATTATATCGAGATGAACAAAGATCTGCCGGATCTTTGGGATCTGGCGCAAGGCACTTGGGAAGATTGCTCGGGCCCGTCACGGTTCAAGGATGAATCGGCGCAGGAAAACCTGGTGCGCGGCATTCAGGAACTGACCGACAAGCCGATTGTAGGCGTGGGCCGCTTTACCTCGGCCGATACGATGGTCAAGCAGATCAAATCCGGCGTTCTGACCATGATCGGCTGCGCCCGCCCCTCAATCGCCGACCCGTTCCTGCCGAAAAAGATCGAAGAAGGCCGGATCGACGATATCCGCGAATGTATTGGTTGCAACATCTGCATCACCGGCGACATGACCATGTCGATCAGCCGTTGCACCCAGAACCCCACGTTCATGGAAGAATGGCGCAAGGGCTGGCACCCTGAACGGATGAATCAGAAGGGCGATAGTGAAAACGTACTGGTCGTGGGCTCTGGTCCTGCCGGACTGGAAGCGGCGCGCGCCCTGGCCGAACGCGGTTACGACGTGGCGATTGCCGAAGCCACCACCGTTCTGGGTGGTCGCGTCGCGAAAGAGCGCAAGCTGCCGGGTCTCAGTGCTTGGGGCCGCGTTCTGGAATATCGGGAATACCAGATCAGCCAGAAGCCGAATGTCGAAACCTATTTCGAAAGTGAATTGGATGCCGAAAGCATTCTGGAGTTTGGCTTTCAGAACATCTGTCTGGCCACCGGCTCCACATGGCGTCGGGATGGTGTCGCGCGTCAGCACATTGTGCCGATGCCGATCGCCGAAGGGGCCAAGATCTATACCCCGGACGATCTGATGGACGGAACCATTCCTGAAGGCCATGTCGTGGTTTACGATGACGACCACTATTACATGGGCGGCGTTCTGGCCGAATTGCTGGCCAAGAACGGGGCACAGGTTACGCTGGTGACGCCTTCGGCCTATGTCAGCGACTGGACCAACAACACGCTGGAACAGATCGCGATCCATCCGCGTCTGGTCGAGGCCGGTGTCGACATCGTGCTGAACCAGGGCATCACGGAAATCCACCCCGATCACGTCGTGTCGAATTGTACCTATACCGACCGCACCTGGCGGATCGAGGCGGATGCCGTGGTCATGGTCGCCTCGCGTGTGGGCAACGACCAGATTTTTGAAGACCTGATGGCCCGCAAAGGCGACTGGGCCGATGCGGGGATCAAGACCGTCAAACTGATCGGTGATGCCAATGCGCCAGGGCCCATTGCCTGGGCGACATATGCAGGTCACCGCTATGCGCGTGAACTCGATACGCCGGATATCGGGGATGATTTGCCGTTTCGCCGTGAAATCACGGAACTGGCTGTCGACTGATATGACGCAGACTCTGGATATTCTTGATCGGCTTGTCGGGTTTGACACGGTCAGCGCCAAGTCCAACCTCGAACTGATCGATTATGTCACTGACTATCTGGCGGCGCGTGGGTTTTCCGTGCGCCGCATTGATGATCCAACCGGCACCAAGGCGGGAATATACGCGGAAACCGGCCCGGTGGGTCCGGGCGTGTTGTTGTCCGCCCATACCGATGTCGTGCCGGTCGAGGGCCAGCCCTGGACTCGTGATCCGTTCCACCTGACCCGTGAGGGTGACAAGGTTTACGGGCGAGGCACCACCGACATGAAGGGCTATGTCGCGTCGATACTGGCGCTGGCAGACCGCGCGACCCAGGTCAAACTGGGCGAACCTTTGAAAATCGTGCTTTCCTATGACGAAGAGGTGGGCTGTGTTGGCATTCAGCATATGCTGGACCAACTCAAGTCAATGATCGGCCAACCGCGCGCCTGTTTCGTGGGTGAGCCGACAGAAATGCAGGTGGCGGTTGGCCACAAGGGCAAGGCGGCCTTGCGCGCCACCTGCTATGGGCAAAACGGCCATTCCGCGCTGGCACCCCGGTTTGTCAACGCGTTGCATCTTGCATCTGATTTCCTGGCCGAATTGCGCGCGCTTCAGGATGATTTCGCCTTTAACGGCGCGCGCGACGCAGCTTATGCCATCCCCTATACGACGGTTCATGTTGGCAAACTCTCGGGGGGAATGGCGTTGAATATTGTTCCTGATCGGGCGGAGCTGACATTTGAATACCGCCACTTGGCTGTTGATCGCGCCGAGGACCTGTTCGACCGTATTCAACAAGCAGCGGATCGTGTGGCGAGACCCTATCATGCGGCTTGGCGCGGGGCTCGGATCGACGTTGAACAGTACAACGCCTATCCCGGACTAGACGTCAGGGACGACGATCCGGTGGTTACCTATGCCCGAAAACTAGCACAACGCACCACCACCACCAAAGTTGCCTTTGGGACAGAGGCGGGGTTCTTTGAGAAGCTTGGCGTTCCAACCGTGGTGTGCGGACCGGGCTCGATGGAAGGTCAGGGGCACAAGCCCGACGAATACCTGTCGCTTCAGCAATTGGCTGAATGTGATGCGATGATGGAGCGTATTTTGAACGACCTGAAAACATGAGGACCAATGCACGTCTTATAACCCCCTATCTTCAGAACATGAAACGAGATGCATTGGATTTGTGGGGCAGCCCTGAATCAATTGGTTCGGAGACGATTGAGGGCGAGATCAAATGCGCAGGCAGTTTCGACATAAGTAATCCGGACGCGCCTGTGTTCGGTGGCCAATATAGTGCTACGCGCGGCAAGTACCGGGTCACTTACAGGTTCCACGAACATGCCACTTTGCTGGATGGTGAAGTGGCCTGACCAATGAGGCACCGGCGAAACCGTAATCTATGGGCCGGGCGACAGCTGGATCATCGAAAAGGGCATGCCGGTTGTGTGTGTCCTCCTTGTCAGACGAGATCGAGGACGTGTTGTTCGGGACGCTGCAACAGCCTGTGGCCGAGCATATGCTC
>NZ_JBXWTH010000029.1:0-4510 GCF_059613825.1 Ruegeria sp. SATB027 | reverse complement strand
CCATATAGGCTGCGATGAACCAGAAATCCTCCGTTACGAAAACCTCAAATCTGTCCCACAAGCGCTGACGTTAGACAAGGCATGCCTCTTATTACACCCAAGATGGAGCGAGCAGTCGACCTTCTTCGTGAGGCGTTTGCCAATGGTCGAAAGGTCATTGTTTTCTCTCTTTTCAATCGGATCGGTGACCTTCTTCAGCAAGCGTGTTCCCATATACCCGATACCCATTGGGGGGCCATAAACGGTTCAACCCCTCAGGAGGACAGGCAAACCATCATCGATGTATTCGCAGCTCACGAAGGACCGGCCTGCTTGGTCCTCAACCCGAAAGCGGCGGGGGCGGGATTGAATATTACTGCGGCAACTGTTGTTATCCATTTCACTCCGGTGTGGAATCCCGCGCTTGAAGCCCAAGCAAGTGCACGGGCACACCGAAGAGGGCAGACCGAACCAGTTACGGTCTATCGGCTTTTCTATTTGGATACCGTGGAGGAAGTAATGATCGATCGGTCCGCATGGAAAAACGACCTTGCGAACGAGACCGTGCCAGTCTCGACCCGTGACGCCGATGATCTCAAACGTGCTCTCGAAATAATGCCGGTGAAGTCATGAGCAGTGAAAAATTCAGAAAGCGACTGAGTGCCAATGATGTCGGAAAAACTGGTGGACACCAAGGCGGCGTCTTGATCCCTAAAGGCGAGAAGGAACTTCTCGCAATGCTGCCGGCTCTTGACCAGGACATAAAGAACCCTGACGCGTGGATTGAGTGCATCGACGAAACCGGACACACGATGAAATTCCGTTTCGTCTACTACAACAACCGCCTTCACGATCCGGGTGGCACCAGAAATGAATACCGGATTACACACATGACGAGCTGGTTTCGGGACGTTGGCGCCCGGGAAGGTGACGAGTTCGAAATATCACGAGCCAGCTTCGGCAACCAGTATTCGATCGGGATCAGGCCGAAAGACACTGAAAAGCCTGAACCTGATCAAGGCGTTCGAATCCGTTTGACGGCCTGGCGGCGGGTCCATTGATGCTGACAGTTGTATCCTAGTGCTGTCGTGACAAGGAGGATATCCGGATCCTCGGAGATTCATCCTCATCCACGTAGCCTTCCTCTCGGGCCCGCTCCAGAAGGTCGAGTGCGATGACCGATTGTTTTTCCGACGGCAGCTTGGACGGGAACAGGCCGCAAGCCTTAAGAATGCCATCCTCCTTTGGACTGAATATCCTCTTGCCTCCTCCCCATTCCCTGAGCCGGTTCCAGAATTCACCTCCGGCCTCAATCACCGAAGTCTGGGCCTCGATGCCAGAAATTACAGCTTCTTCGCGACGGCCATCTCTCTGAACGGCGCGTGCTTGCTCTGGCTCAACGAGGCAATTCATAATCTCGGGCCCATAGTCGATTTCAACCCGCTGCAAGGTCGCCCAACACGCCTGTTTCTTTCCCCATTCCGTTATATTGTTCACGCCCGCTTCGGGGTGGGTGATTACTTCCACTGCCGCTTCAGCCGCGATCAATAGTGCGTCACCTAGATCCCGAGATACCGATTGGCGCCGCCATACGGCATCAAGATCAATAACATGATCCCTTTCATCTGCGTCCGAGACCAATTTGGAGATAGAATAAGTAACAATGTTCGCTCGATATCCACCGGGATACCACGGCTGTTTCGGAATTGTCTTTTCGAGATGACGGAAGATTATCAGTTTAGAGACCAGGCGCCGATACCATGTCTCATCGAACTTCTTGTCACTCCGGTTCCATTCCGCCCCGATCATCTGAGCAAACTCGCCGAAGTTTTTCTGCGCGCCCTTGCTAACCGTATCAGGCCGCATGCGGAAACTCATCTCGACCTTCGCAAGGTCGGTTTTGACGAAGTATTGCGGTTTCGGGTTTTCGAGATCAAAACGCCGACGTTCAGCTTGGGATTTCTTGGCGCGTTCGACAAGGTACTGGCCCCTTGCGCGCTCGTAGAACCATTTTGTCTCGCGGTTTGTACCTTCGGCGGCCGGAGCCAAAACCCGTCTTGAGTATTCTTCCATCCTCATATGGAAAGGGTGGTTCGAGAAGAAATCCGCCGCGCTGACCTTGTTCTGACTGTTGGCGTATTTTGAGATGAACGGGACAACCTCTTCAGAAGCATCCGACGGAACAACTGTCAACTTCATCTGCACGTGGACTTGTTCGAGCGTATCTGGCGAGATTTTCCGAGCCGCGTGGAGAGAAGCTGTAGTTTGACCACCATTTACTACCTGCAGGTTTGTCGCTGACACGATCCTGAGACCGTCCGATGTCTTCTCAACCTCGACACAGTCGGCCGTTGCCGACAGCCCGTTGTTATAGCTGAAGAACATTGCCGGTTCATCCTTGATGGTGTCCCGAATACCCCGGTTCACAGCGCCACGCGCCTGAAGGAAGCTCCGAACGTTCGACTCCAATAGTCGCGCGCCCCATTTGTCATAAATTTCGGCCAATTGATGGCCGTTGATCACAACAAGATAACTGTCGAGGTGTTCGCCGCTGCTCGAAGCAGCCAGTGCCGGGATGCTTGCGCCAAAATCTTCCCGGAAATTGACGATGATCTTTTCCCGAGCGTGTCCCGACGTCTCGTAGCGATGGAAGCGTGTAAGATCCCAGATGTTGTAGGTGACTGGAATGCCATCAATCTTGCCCGCAAGAACCGCGTCTGTCCTGGCACTATAGGTCGCGTTGGTCATGAGAATGAGTTTGATCTTCGTGATAGATGACCACGCAGAAGTAATAATCGAGGCAGCACCTGCTTCAGCACTCCCTTCGATCAGATCCTCCCGGAAGGCTGCTCGACGCGCGGCGGCAACAAAGTTGATCAGGTGGCCGAAGGCCTTCTTGGCATCGCTCGCATTAATCTTGACCGCCGCATCTCCATCATAAAAATCGCTGACGATGACGCTAAGGATACCGTCGGACTCACGAGGGTCTCCACCGATACCATCAATTCTGACGGTCTTGCCTTGACTGTTGGTGAGAAATGTAACCCGATCAAACGTTGCAATCTCACCCTCTGTCTCCAGAAGCGTCGCCATCCGCTCAAAAAAGGTGTCGGCCTGTGAAATGCCGCTTGCTGATGCTCCTGCTGCGACTTCCTCAACCAATGAATTATTGAATTCTACAAGTTCATCCAATTAGTGTCATCTCCTAGTAAATATCGAAGTTCGGCGCACCGTTTTTATGGCACGCTGGAGACAAGCGCCTGTACGCATGTTCCTGCATTCCGACGAAAATATCGTCGACCTCAAAATCAGGAAGGTCAAGCGCCGGATCCAAAATCAACCAAGAAGGTGACCCATTCACGACTTGCCTGTGGCATCACAGACTTGCTTTGACCCAACCTATGAAAAGAGCTTTCCTGAGTTCTGTTTTGTCTCCGGGAAATCGGGATGCGGCGGCAGCAAAAACGAAGAAAGAAGTAGGAAGCCAATTTTACCTATCCCATTCTAACGATTGGTTGTTTGGGACGGTTTTGGCATAAGAAATATCCAAGGGCTATGGGCGAAAAAATCCAATGGGTTCAAACGGGACGTTGTCGCCGGATTTCTTTACGGTGCACTCCTTCCCACAGCCGGAACAGACCCCGGTAGCTCTGCCACGTCAATCCCGTTAATTTTCCGCAAAAGCTTCAATCCTGATAGTGCACACATACCGGGTGACCCTTTGTTGTCTGGACCCAAGCCCCACCAAAGACAGCACATGTGGTGCTGTTGATTGCTGAGAAACGAGGAAGCACCACCGCCAGCGCAAGAGCCAAAACAACAGCGCCCAGACCAAACCAGGGCAGGCGGGTTTTGAAGCGCTCGATCTCTCTTTCCTGTTCCCTAATGTCTTTGAAGACTTCCCATTTGTCCTGTTCAGCCTTTTTGAGAACCGCGTCCGTGTGTCTGCTTTGTGCTTCAAGAGAATTGGCAACCTGAGACATCGCCTCCAACGGACCGCGAACACGGGCATTGATCGCATGCCCAACCAGATCCCCATAGTGCTCCGGATCGGTCTGGTTCTGGGCCGCGAAGGCTGCCTGCCGCGCCTCTGTCGCCGTTTTGTTCAGACGATCCATAGCGCTGGTCTGGGCATCGACCCGATCCGACACGCTGGCCAGAACGGTGCCTACCATATCGAGGGTTTCGCGCAGCTCTTCGTCAGTGAGGGCAGGGGAGGAGATTTGATCTGACATGCTCGATTGTCTTTCTCGCTATTGGTCATGCGGCTGGAACAGCCCCTTGAATTCGGGATCGGTGTAATAGCGCAGTTTGCGGGCAATGGCCGTGGGCCTGCCCTGGACACGCAGGAGCTGGTTGTCCGGGTGGACCTGCATGATTTCATCCGGGGTGAGCAGATCGCGGCCGGTGACGTTCTGCGTCATCGAGAGCGCGTCCCCCGGTTTGTAGCTTTGTTGTGACTGCCGGATGAATTCTCCCCAAAACGGCCGAGGTAAAATTCCCCAGTTAGCGTGCTGAGGTGTTTTGTTCG
>NZ_JBXWTH010000028.1:0-383188 GCF_059613825.1 Ruegeria sp. SATB027 | reverse complement strand
CCATATAGGCTGCGATGAACCAGAAATCCTCCGTTACGAAAACCTCAAATCTGTCCCACAAGCGCTGACGTTAGACACGCTTCGAATATGGGCGATCAGTGTTCGCTGCGGTGCAGTCAACCAATGCGCCATCACCATGGAAGACTTTTGCTACATCGGGTGCAGCCATGCCGCGCGAGAGCGCGCTATAGTTCAATTTCAGCTTCACCTCGCCACCAGGGCGAAGCAGACAATTGGTGTTTTCAACAACGATATGATCACTGGTGGCTCCGACGAACGTGACGCCAGCAGGGAAAATTAGACCCGCCGCATCGGTGTCCTGGAGTCCAATGGCAAGGATCGACCGAGTGTTCGAAGGACTGTCTAAAGTCACACACTGCATTGAAGGTATGGGATAATTCAATTGCAAGGGATTTGGATTTGATTTGGTCTTCGTTTCGATCACTTCCGCCCAAAGCGTGAAAACATCTGTGTAAAGCCCGTCGATCGCGTACCCCGAAACGGGATCGGTACCCAGCAGGATGGCCTCACCCAGACGCAGGTTGTTGATTTTTCCGGTCGCCCCCTTGCCAAGCGCCCATGGCAAACTGGCAGAACCGCCGCCTGACACTGTTTCCAGAGCGGGTCCACTTGCAAGTTCGGTGTCGGCGGCAAGCGACGAAAGCAATTCCATTGCTCCTGCAGAGGGTGCCACATGACCCAGACAGGCAAAATTTGCGCCAATCCCCTTCAGAGAAATCCCTTCCATTCTAAGAATTTGAGACACAGTGCCCTCAAGGTGTTCAGGCAAGATGCCCTCCCGCATATCCCCCATTTCCACCATCAGGATAATATTGTGAGTAATGTTCTTCCCCAGCGCCTCGATGGCCAGGCTGGCGATAATGTCCATCTCAGTGTTGAAGCTGACATCGCAGTTATCAAGGACTTGCGCGACCTGGCTCAGCATGGGCGTTCGGATCAAGGATATGGAGCACGAGATTCCAGCATCGCGCATACGCATGATATTGCTGATCCGCGCGTCCGCCAGCCCTGTCGCGCCACCTTCAAGCATAGCATTCGCAATCTCAGGATGACCGCAAACGGCTTTTGTCACACCTGTCACCGTAATTCCGCGGGGTCTAAGGTGGTCGACCAGGAACCGTGTGTTGTACCGAATTTTGTCCAGATCAACGTCGATACGCAGCTTGCTCATTCAATCGTCGTAGCACGTACGGGTTGCAAGCGCGGAAAGGCAGATAGAACCATATTCACCAAGTTTTTTGGAGGACGGTTCAATGCGTCAGTGACCGGGAGATACAATTTGCAGTTGTAGTCTGTGATAGCCTTTGAAATCTCAACATCATTCATTCCTTCATGGTTGATCGTCATGCCAATTACCTCTGTGTTCGCAAAAGCCTCGATCAGGGTGATTTCATCGCAAGGGTCGGGCATAGTCATGTTGGGGAAATCACATCGACGTTTTCGTTTAGGCGCGTGTTGAAGAATAACTGCATGTGGCTGACTGCCTCGCAGAATGAAGGCTGATGTGCAAAAAGCCGGATGGCTTAGCGCGCCCTGGCCCTCGATCACTATTACATCGGGGTGCTCACCCTCGGATGCCGCAACAACAGCGCGCTCAAGTTCGCCACAACAAAATTGCGGCGGCACCGAATCCATCGCGACACCATACTTGGCGCCCTGCATCAAACCTGTCTGGCCGGTGCCGACCAAAACTGTTTTGATCCCATGCGCGTTAAGTGCGCCTGTCAGGATTGTCGCGGTTGTACGCTTTCCAATTGCACAATCGGTGCCGAACACCGCGATGCGGATCGCCTGGACGTCTCCAATACTGCCATCTAACAGGCGCAGGTCGGGATTGGGCCGCGGCTTGCGAATGTCGCGTATCGTGACATCGTGAATTTTGGCAAATCCGGCGAGCTCCTTGTCATCGCTAAGAAATTCATGCAGCCCACTGACGATGTTCATTCCGAGCGTTATCGCATCCACAACAACTTCGCGATCCTCAAGGGACATTCTGCCGCTGGCCGGCGCCATTCCGTAAATAAAAGTGTCGGGGATCGTAGCTTCATTAGCGACGGCGGCATCAAGATCATCGAAGATGGGAACCTGATTTGCGATATTATCAAGCACTTTGCCACTGTCACAACCGCCATACGTGCTGTCGATCACCGAAAGAACGCGATAGGCCTGTGAATGTCGAACGAGACCATTAGCCGTCTTGCCATCGATCTTTGCGAAGTTTCCTTCGCAATACACAATTGCAGTCGGTGTATCTGTCACGAGTGTCTTGCTGTGAAGCTCTGGAAAAACTGCTTGTTTAGGCGCCAGCTTTTGCGCATCGCTGGCAATGAACTGCTTGGCATCCGACGCAATGGGTACGGGTTTCATATTTGTTCCTTTTTAGAGTGTGAAACGCGCGTCCTTGGTAAGGACGGGCAATAATTGTGAAGTTTGGGAAAGTGGGCTTTCTGTCTGAATTCTCACTGGTTCAGAACACACAGCCCTTCTGATCGATGATAGTTTTTGTGGCATTGCCACCCATTGCCGGATCGGTCGATATGGGCATTTGCCGGTAGCTCGATTGCATTGCAGCGATCACCGGACGCCTCGTAGCCACGTTCGCATTTCCATCCAACTCCATGGATCGCGTCATCGTAGAAAGCATTTTCAGGCACGATGACGGCATCGCACCTTCCGTCTCGCTCAAAATATCCACGCTCGCAGGTCCAGGGGCGCCCGCTGGTTGATGCGTTCAGAAAAGCGTTTTCCGGCACTGCTATTGCAACGCACGCTTCACCATCTGTCTCGTAGCCACGGTTGCAACGCCATGCAGATCCATAAGTGCTGTTCGTCAGGTAAGCATTATCCGGCACGACAATTTTCTGGCAGCTATCGTCTACTTTTGTGTACCCCCGCAGGCATCGCCACCTCTCACCTGATGGATCGAGATATCCACCCTCAGGCACAATTACTTCAGTGCAAGAGGTGCCACCAACTTCAATGAAGCCATGCATACATGCCCACCCTGAGCCGTAGGTTCTATTTGTGGGGTAGGCATTTCCCGGCACGACAATGGCCACGCATTCTTCGCCTTTCAACCGATAGGACAAATCGCATTCCCAACCGTCGCCATACTTTTTGGGATGCGCGTTATCAGGGATCGAATTTGTTTCGGCCGATGCGGGACTTGATGAGATAAAGGAGCCCGCCAAACTGCTGAAGACGACAACAAACAACGCAGTCATCAAGTGAGCGCAAAACCAGTGCTGTTTTTTTCGATTTGCCCTGGTGCTAACGGCGTTGTCCGAATGTTGAGTGATTGAGTTACGATCCATCCAGGTTCAGCCCCTCGATACAGGCCTGTGCCAGATCTTTGTTAGGAGTTTCAGATCCCGGTACCGTTGCCCAGCCTGCCTCCATGACGGCATCCTTCCGTTTGAAAGAAGAAGCCTCTTTGATTGTCGTTATTTTTTCGGCGCGTTGGGCGTCAGTTCTCGCCATGTCGACGCAGACCGGAACCAACGCAGCGATTACATTGTCGCGGGACATGGCGTTGGCCATCTTGTCCGCGCTACCGCCGGTCATCCATCCACCCCATGAAAATCCAACGACGCCTACGAAAACCCCGCCGATCAGAGCACCGTAGATTCCGGGTTTAAGCCATTCGGGCGTGTTCATAATCTATTCCTCCTGCGGGGAAAGCGCCGCATCGCTGTCATTGTTAGATGTGGCCAAGGTTTGGTCTTGCTTGAGCGCCAGTTCAAAATCTTCTGGGTCAATTGGGCGCATTTCCGTGCGACCTGGCTTGCTGCCTTTGCCCTGAACTGTCAGGTAGGTTCCGGTTCTGCGATATGCTTCGAAACTCAGGCCCTGTAGTAGTTCTTCTTCAACAACTACTTCATACTCGCCTGCAGGAAGTTCATCCGGGTAGCCGGACAAAGAGAACGGATTTGAAAACGTCACCAAAGAACTGGACGATCTCGTGCTCACCTTGGTCCTCCATATAGTTTGTTGGATCTTCCCCGCGCAGTCTGCCGCGGTACACGCTCGTAAGCGCCGCGGTAGTACAGGCGTTGCGATTTAGAATAATGTGCAAATGGCAGACGCGCGCTGATCGATGTTAGTCTGCGGCCAATGACCTGAGATTTTATTGGAATCTCAAATGCATTTGGTGCCCGAGAATCCGGTACTGCCAAAAATTGACTAACCTGCGTCAGTGCAACGATGTTTGGATTCCGGCAACGTGATGTGTGTTGGCGGGATATTTGCTGGCGTGTTCTTAACGAGTATTTGAGAAGCGCAGGAAATCCAGTACCGCAATCGGACTGTATTTATCTTGCGCTTCTTTTTCGGTGAAATCCAAAATCTGCCGAAGCGAATGGCGTCTCTAACCAGGCAACTATCATCAAAATCCCGGCATCGCTGAAGGGGTGAACCTATTGCTTCAACAGTGGCCCGGCCTGATCCAGATAAGTGGGGTCAAAACCGGCCAACGTCACCAGTCCGTCATAATCATCAAATGCCACTTGCCCGGATTGAAAAGTAACCAACCCCTTCTCCCGCAGTTGCCGTAGGACACGATTAACATGCACGGCACTCAGTCCCAGCGCATCGGCAAGGTGGTATTGTGTCAGGGGGCAAGTGTATCCCGTCTTGTTTGCCATCCCGACCTGAGTCAGCCTCACACCAAGTTCCAAAAGAAAATGCGCCATGCGCTCACCCGCATCTCGCCGTCCTATGTTGACCAGGTGCTCAACCACCATCGCTTCATCTCGAGATACCGCCCAAAGAATTGCTGTCGCCAGCCGGGGCGTCTGCGCAAATGCTTCCAGGAGATCATCCACTACTACTTCAATGGCTTGGATTTCCATGATTGGTTCTATGCTGTGATCCGAGGTGTGCAACAGAACGCTTCGCAAGCCCAGAAAGTCACCCGGTATTTGGAAATCGACGATCTGACGCGACCCGTCAGTCTGGGTTTTGTAGGAACAAACCCAGCCCGAGGCCAGAATGTAGGCCGCCTGCTCTGATTGCCCTTGATGCACAAGGTCACGTCCGGCTTCAAAGGTTCTGCGACGCTTGTGCAGGCGTGCCAATACCGCAAGTTCAACCTCAGTCAGAGCGACGAAGTTTGAAAGCTTTCGGGTGAGTGGACTATTTTTGATAGTGCGCAAGTGTTCTTCCTTCATCGATGAGCAGCCCGCGAAACTATCCGACGCCAAGACTGCTTTCGATCAGTTAAGTATACAGCAATCTATGCCAGTATGGTGCAATTCATCGTGGCGCTTCCATGCTTGGACGCCTGTTAGAAAAGGACGTCTACCATGGCTGACCGGCAAGACCATTCAGGAATGGCCGCACTCTCAATTTGTGAAGCGCTTTTGCTTGCAATTAAAGATCGTGAGCTTCTGCCCGAACATGAAATTGTGGGAGTTCTGCATGACGCAGCTGCTGCCCACGAAACAGCAGTCGGCAATAACGATGAAAAGGACATGCACCAGGCCGCCGCAGTTCTGATAAACAAGATCATTGCTTCCGGCTATCGCGTTCGGCAGTAACGTTAATTTCCTGTCAGAAAAACAAGATTACGCTTGTCAAAAAAGCATAACAACAAATAGAAGCACTATTGGTGCCTCGTTCCTGATCAATTCAAACACGAAGCAGGAACCAAAGTTCCAATCTCTGCAATATCTCGACTTTATGAAAAATTCCACGACCGCGACATACTCCCTCTTCCTCGCCACCTGCATGAGCCATAACGAGAATTTGCTTACTGGCTGAAGGCCCGCATGGCCTGTCCTGCTGCACTGCCAGCGACAACGCAAACGTTGGCTTTGTTCGGCGTCTAAGCTGCTGATCCTATGTGCCGCGAAACTAGAGTTTGATAGTATCGCATCATCATAGCTTTGAATGACCGGTCTGGCGACAACAGCTGCAACGCAGCGATGAATGTGCTGCGACAGCAAATCAATGCTGCGTCAGCAATTGCCGCAATCGCACAAGTCCGGTTTGTCCGCTCACCGCCAATTCACGCGCGACCAGGTGAAAGGCCCCTATCTCGAAGGGCGGCCATTCAAGCCTGGCGCAGCGAAGGTTCCGAGAGAGCCCTAAGCAGAACGTTAGATTTTCTCAGTGTGCCACGCTGCAACAGATACGCTGCCGAATTCAGCGTAAACTGGAGTAGTAACAATCAGCGTTGAAACCTGTTATTTTGCTGATCGTTTCGAGACGGCCCTTTGATCTGTAAGCTGACGTTGTTGTTACACTGTAGCCATATTCCCGTTTTAAGATTATCGGTAAGCCAACGGCGAACTGATGCATGTGGGGGATTTCTGCGTTTGGGTCCTTGATTGCATTTTTCGGAGATTTTTGCAGGGCGCGCTCGCGAAAATCAGAGTAACTCCGCCCACCAATCACCGTTTGATTAGCAAGATTCTGAAACCTTGGACCAAGTTTGGCGTCCTTGAAAAAGTCGGTACCGAAACTCCTGGCAACTAGGGCGTAACCAAAGGCGCTTTCTGCTCCCAGAGTGTGATACCAATAGCCGCGGTAGCCGCGAAATGAGTTTTCTTTCAGCATGCCTTGGGCATCTATCTTTTTGATGAAAGAGGAGCGGCGCTTGCGTATTTCGCTTTTGGCGAGCCATGCATCACGTTTCCACCTAGCGTAGGCAAGCACGCCCAAACCATAGTCTCCAAATTCATACAATCCGTCACTTTGCGCGCCGTTTGACGCCAGTGGGGAAAGGAATTTCTTGTAGATCTTGTCAAAGTACGTATCCAGTATTCGTTTCTGGTCTGGTGTCGCGTATTCCTCAAGCACAATGGCCGAATACAACATTGCAACGCCAGTATAGCCAGTGTGTTGCACAACATGCAGTGGACATGGTTGGTCGCTTCGGCCACCTTTCCAGCACTCCACTTTCTTTGCGCTATTATATGATGGGGCATTCAGCAGGGCGTTCGCTTGCCCAAGATTGACCAGAGTGCCCAAGATTTTTTTGCCGGCCGCGGCGTCACCTTTTGCCGCCGCGCCATATGAAACCTCTAAGAGCTTTGTCCACCTTTTGGAGAAGGCATCGTGGTTGACATTCAGAGAATTGGTGCTCGTCATGCTCGCCGAACTTAGTGCTGAAATCATCTTAAGGTCACTGTTCAGGCGAGATGAAGAAAAAAACTTCGAGCATGCAGAGCCTTGCAGGCGTTCAGCAAAGAAGTCCGTTGGGAACGTCACGTTTTGCGCGCTTACCGACGTCGCAATGATCGACGACACTACAAAAACGGATAAGACCCAATGTCTAAAGAATATTTGCATTTTGCTTCTTCAGGTTCCCCGTATTCACAGAATTGGAATGTACTGATAGTTACAACGTCAAGGGCCCCCTTTTATCAGTTAGTACTATCCACGCGCTCAACTTCCAAAATATACCCTCGTGATGATCCGGCGCCGTTTGCATCGTCCCAATACGGTGAAGGCTGATGAACGTAATTGTGGAACCGAACGACGTCCGAGTTCCCGCCATGATTGTTTGGCTGGCCTTCTGACCAGTTCGAAAACGTAACCGGTTCGCCGCTGACCAGCGCCCACCCACCGTCTGGCTCAATGGCACCTTCCTCCTGATATGTGCCGATCCAAGGTCCAAAAGCTTGCCCATCCTGATGCATATCCCACAAGCGCTCATCGTTCTTAATGAGTTCGAAAACAAAACTGTTCTCAGCTTCGGATGTAATGGAGGCTAAATAGCCACCCCTCTCTTTGGCATCTGCAACAGCTGACTGCCAGGAACTGCCCCATGTCAAAATTGCATAATAGGAATGTTCATTCCATTCGCCTGATGCAACAACGTCAGACATCTGAGGCAGTGGAGGTGCATCCAGGTTGCTTTCAGACGTCCACGGCGGCGACCCACCAGAAAGCGTTGTAGTGCTGTCACGAGCAGTAAGAACATACAGAAGACCCAAGCAGGCGGCAGCGAAAAAGGCACCTCCCGCGGCTAGTATGCGCAGCTTGTTTTCTTTACGCACACTGACATCTTGGACGCCTTCAACGTTGTAAGCGCGCACCGGACGATCAATGTTCTTTAATCGCTTGGTTCCCATAGCACGGAATCCAAGGGACAGCTTGCCTTGTATCTGGTCGTGTACCTCGCCAGACAAGCAGATCCCACCAGGTTCAGCGAGGCTTTCTAGTCGAGCGGCCACATTTACGCTGTCACCTAGAAGGTCACCATCTTGAAGGATCACGTCTCCGACATTTATCCCGATGCGAAACTGAACTTGTGAAGACGACGGAACCGAGAGGTTGCGTGTCCGAATTGCTTCCTGAATTTCAATTGCACATCGCACCGCTTCGACAGAGCTCGCAAATTCAGCAATAATGCTGTCACCTGCGGTGTTGGCAATCCGACCACCAAAGTTCTCAATAAGCGCATCAGTCACTGATCGATGCTCTAAGAGCATTTTAGCAGTGCCTTCTTCATCGGTGCTGGTAAGACGACTATATCCGGCAACGTCGGCAGCCAGTATCGCTGCAAGACGTCTTGCAACCTTGTTAGAACTCGCTTGCGTTTCGTTATCTTGCGGCAAAATTCATCATCTTCTGATGCAATGGTAAGAGTGTTACGTTCGCGACTAACGCTTACCAAAAAAATACCGAGACCAAATCGAAAATCTAGCGCTTTCTCATTTCCAACTCCCGCGGTTTTCCAATGATCAGGCGTTCGTGTAGCTTATTTGCTTCGAGGTGAGTGCCAGCTACATCCGCAGACCACCAGCTCGCCGTACGCTCAATTTTGCCACTGCAGCGAAAGTCTGGTCTGGTGAAGCTATGCCGCAGCGCTTGACCGATCCTCCGATCCGCCGCATGCCTCCCCATCGTCAGTTCGATGACGTGCCACTGTACCACGTATCCGGAGATATTAAAAAAATACCGAATATTGGTATATGTGATATCTAGGAGGCAAACATGGCAAAGAACACTCCGATGTCCCTTGGGGACCATTTTGCCGGTTTCATCGACACTCAGGTCAGCAACGGACGCTACGGCTCGGCAAGCGATGTCGTACGGGCAGACCTAAGGCTTCTCGAGGAGCATGAAGCCAGAGTCCAGGCGCTGAAGGACGCATTGATCGCTGGTGAAAACTCGGGTGAACCACGTGCCTTTGACCGCGAGGCGTTTCAGGAACGCATGCGCCAGAAGAACAGCACCTGATATCTCAAAAATATTTGCTTTCACCGATGGCGGAAGCTGATCTCGAAGGGATTTGAATTTACACGGCGCAAGAATGGTCACGCGAACAAGCCGAGATGTATACCAACGACATCATCGACGCGTTTGAAGATATCGCGGCGGGGAAGAAGGCGGGCAGACCATCTTTAGTCCGCGAGGGATATCTCAAGACATCGATCGGCAGGCATGCGATTTACTATCAAATTCGAGGCGAGTTGATCGCGATCATCAGAATACTGCATCAAAGTATGGATGTGGAACAGCACTTGTAGTCTCGGCGAATGGCAGAAATGCGGGCTGCACACACAGCATTTGATCGCATTGTCCAAGGTATCCTTCGAGCCGGAGCGAAGGCCGGATTTGACTATGGCCAATTTAAGGCTGCGAAGCCGAGAACGACGACATTGAGCCCAAAGTCTCAGATGCCGTGCTTCGTACGAATGTTTGCTAGGTATTTCGACGAGGTGTAAGCCCTGTGATTTGGATAGCAGTTTCGTTGGCTCCATTTACGGCCGCACTTTTGGAGCGGCTATTCCGAGACCTCGTGGGTGGCAAAGGCATCCGCATAGTCAGGATGCCAGCGCGACAGCGCGGGCCGGTTATGGACAATATCACCCAGGGCCCATTCGACGCGTTTCCTGTCGCGGGCTTCTGAGACATCGTTGTCGGGGCAGAGAATGTAGAAATCTCCGTTCGACATGCGCTTCAGCAGATAGTCGATGGCCTCGACGCTTGACCATGCCGCCGCGGGCTTTTCGGGCATGAACTTCTGGATCATGCCCGTATAGGTAAAGCCGGGCACAAACAAATGGACGCTGATTTCGGCACCCGCCTCGCGCAGCTCGTGGGCCAGCATCTCGGTCATGACCTTCACAGCGGCCTTGCTGGTGTTATAGGCGGCGTTACCGGGTGGCGTGGTGATCCCCTGTTTCGAGCCTGTGTTGATAACCACGGCAGGGCGTGCTGCGGCGATCATCCGCGGCAGGAAGGCGTGCACTCCGTTCATGACGCCAAACAGATTGACCTCTATCAGTTTCCGCCAGTTCTCACTGTTTTCCCAACTGCCGGTCGGCAGCGCAATCCCGGCATTGTTCATCAAAACAGCCACCTCTCCGAGTTCAAAGACCTGATCGGCGAGATCCGTCATGGCTGCGGCGTTGGTCACGTCCGCGGGGATCGCCCGAACCGTCTGGGACGTATCCGCCAGTTCGATCAAATCCGCCTCGGCCTTGTCCAGCGCCTCTCCCGGAAGATCGACCATCACAACACCCAGACCCGCCTGCAGGAACCGTTTGGCCGCAGCGAGACCCACGCCGCTTGCCGCCCCGGTGACAACGGCCAGGCCGCCTTTTTCGACTGCTTTTTGGTACATGTTTTTTCCTCTCATGATGACGGGTCACGTCGTGTTTCAGGGCGCCATCTTTTGTTTAATGCCCCCGATGAACGCCGCATCGTCCTGTTGTTTGCGGGCATCCAGCAAAGCCTCGGCATCAGGTCCTGCGCGATACCGTAAACGGTCGCTGCTATCGTTGGCCGCGTCCCAAATCACCTCAGCAACCGTCTCTGGCGCAGAAGGGTTCGATGCGAGTCTGCCGAACAGGCGCCCCATGGCTTCGGCCATCGGCGTGTAGCCTGACAGATTTTCATCCATCGCAAAATCGAACGAGCTGCCGCCGAAATTCGTCTGGATCATGCCAGGCTGAACAATACGCACCCGTATGCCCAACGGTTCCAACTCGTAGTGCAGGGCTTCGGACAGACCTTCCACCGCAAACTTGGTGCCGTGATAAAGCGCGCCCAGTGGGAAGGTGATCTGCCCACCGATGGACGAGATATTGATCACCGTGCCGGAACGGTTTTGACGAAAGTGCGGAAGCACCGCTTTGGTCACCTCTATCAAGCCGATAACGTTGGTGTCGAACTGGCGTCGGATGCGGTCCATCGTAAAGGCTTCGAGCGCGCCATAGGCCCCATAGCCTGCATTGTTCAGCAAAACGTCGATCTGTCCAAAGCGATCGATGCCCTCTGCCACGGCCGTCGCGATTGATTTGGCATCCGTCACGTCCAGCCGCGCCAGGTGGACGTTCTCCAAATTGGCAAGATCCAAGCCGCTGGCAGGGGTCCGCATCGTGGCAACGACGTTCCATCCCCTGGCCTGAAAATACCCGGCCGTTGCCGCGCCGATACCGGACGACGCGCCGGTAATTAGAATGGTCTTCATATCATCGATCCCCTGGTGCCTATAAGCACAATACTCAAGAAATCTGCGTGACTCTTTTTCTATACTCCAAAATTTTTGCACAATTCTCTGGAAACGGAATTTTTTTTAAGAATTAAGTCTGCGTCCATGCAAAAGTAGGGCAAAGGCCTTATCAGAAGAACTTTGCTTGAGCGGGGCAGGGCGGTTGCGCAGCTTTTGCCCATGACCAATCCTGCCTCTTTCAAGTATTTCAAATCCAGTCCCGAGATCATCCGCCTCGCAGTGATGCTGTACATCCGTTTCCCGCTCTCGCTTCGGAATGTCGAAGACATGTTGCACGAGCGAGGCATCGACGTGAGCCACGAAACTGTCCGGTATTGGTGGAACAGGTTTGGCCCAGTGTTTGCTGCTGAAATTCGAAGAATGCGTGTTCAGCAATTGAGAGCATACTGCAAATGGAAGTGGCGCGTAGACGAAGTTTTCGTGAAGGTGAATGGCAAGCGGCATTACCTTTGGCGGGCTGTGGATCATGACGGCGAGGTGCAGGAGGCCGTTGTTGCCAAACGCAGAAACAAAGCTGCGGCGCTGAAATTCCTCAAGAAATTGATGAAGCGACATGGTAAGGCGGAAACCGTCGCCACGGGTCGCTTCGCATCGTACCGGGCCGCTCTCAGAAAGCTTGGCTCTCCCGAAAAACAAAGGACGGGTAGGTGGCTCAACAACCGCGTCGAGAACTCGCACCTGCCTTTCCGACGAAGAGAACGCGCGATGCAGCGTTTCAGGCGCATGCAAAGTTTGCAGAAGTTCGCCGCCGTCCACGCGTCCGTCTACAACCACTTCAACCAGGAAAGATCGCTAGCCAGCCGAGACAACTTCAAGTTGACACGCACCGCCGCTCTCGCCGAGTGGCGTCAGCTTTGTTCTGGATAGGTTCGTGGTTTCTGCGGCAAACTGAGAATGGTTCGAATTCGTCTGACAGCACCGCCACTCATACCGTCTTTGTTCAGCGTTTTTTGCAGAGAATTGAACTGCCGTTCCGGTCGGATGCCGACAGCTTCCCGATCAAAGATGGCGTGACGTTCGTTGCGTCCCAGTCAGCGACCCAGTCGCTGCGCAGGTCAGGTAAGTTGGCCGGGCTTCACCTTCAGCAAAACACATGGTCAATGAAAACACACAGAAATCGCAAATAAGTTATATTGCGCCTAGAGCTTTTGCCGGAGGCACGCATGAAACTGACATCCTATTCCAACTATGCACTGCGATCTTTGCAGCTGGCTGCGCTCAAGGCCCCAGATCGCATTCGCGTTGACGATGTCGTGCGGGTGCATGGCCTTGCCCGGCCGCATATCGTAAAAATTGTGCACGAGTTGGGTCGGGCCGGGTATCTGGAAACAGCACGCGGCAGAGGCGGTGGTTTCCGGTTGGCTAAACCCGCGGAACAGATCAAAATCGGCGATGTAATTCGACTGACCGAAGGGCCCCTGGATGTGGTCGAATGCTTTAACCCTGAAAAAAACACCTGCCCTCTGATCGGTATATGTAAATTGTCCCAAGCGATCCAAAAAGCGACCGGGGCATTCATGGCTGTGCTTGATGATCTGACGCTGGCTGACATTGCCTCAAACAGAAACGAGTTGTTAAACCGTATCGCGCCGATTGAGGAGGGCATCGTGGCACCTATGCGCAACGCAAGATGACAATCCTAGATTGGACTGAGCGATTTCACGGAACAAGTCGCCTTCCAAAAGCTGTGCGTGAAAGGTTGCGTACAGCGGCCCGTATCGTGCGGTGCCCAAAAGGCGCTCAGGTATTCGGCCCTGACAACGTTCCCGACAGCCTATTGTTCTTGTACGACGGACGAATTCGCGTTTCTCAAAGTTCGGATTCGGGCCGCGAGATCGTGCTCTATCGGGTCGAGGCGGGGGAAAGCTGTGTACTGACGACGGCCTGCATGCTTGCAGAAGAAGCATATAACGCTGAAGGAATTGCCGAAACCGACGTAACGGCGGTGACCTTGCCGAAACATGCCTTCGATCGTCTGGTCTCGGAAGAAGACGCATTTCGCGAGTTTGTATTCGAGGCCTACTCGCGCCGGCTGATTGATCTGTTGCGGGTGGTCGATGACGTGGCATTCGGGCACCTGGATATTCGCCTGGCTGAACGTCTTCTGGTTCTGGCCGGGGGACGGGAAGACATTCAGGCAACGCATCAGCAACTTGCCAGCGAACTGGGCACCGCGCGTGAAGTTGTCTCGCGGATTTTGCAGGACTTTCAAAAGCGCGAGATGATTACCCAATCGCGGGGGCGCATTACGATAACCGACAAGGCGGCATTGGAACGCTTGGCGCAAAGCACTTGACCATTTCGGGAAATTTTCCGGTTTCGTGACTTTGTCACTGAAGTCAGGATTTCAAAGTTATATTTACTCCTCAACTTTTCATGCCGCCAAGGTGATTGCAGGTCTCACGCGAAGGCCGGATATGGGCTGGCAGAAACGGAGGAGACGAAGATGAATGAGCGCAAACACGCCCGGACGTTCGGCGGCATCGCCATTGCGTTGCTTTTTGCTGCTTTGGTCGGCGCGGCTGGCAGTTACATCTTTATGATGTCCGGGCACGGGCATCGCCAGGGCATGGCCGGTGAACGGGCAGAGCATCGTCACGGTGCAGATGGGCAAGGCCACGACGAGGTCAACATGCCGGGGCTGCGGGGCGAGAACGCGACGCCCGAGGAAAGCGCCGAGCTGGCTGTAATGTTCCGCAATTTCGATACGATCACACGCGAGGTTGAAAACCTTCCCAACGGTATTCGCACTGTCACACGATCTTCCGACCCGGATGTCATGGATGCTCTGGTCTCCCATGTTGCCGGGATGATCGATCGGGTGGGCCGCAAGGATGATCCAATGATCATTATTCAGAGTCCGACCCTCGACATATTTTTTGACCATGGCGACAAGATCACCTCGGACATCGAAGTGACATCCGAAGGGATCGTAGTGATGCAAGCATCCGACGATCCGGAAATAGCCAAAGCCATGCATATCCATGCGGCCGAAGTGAGCGCGATGGCGGATCGCGGCATGGACGCCGTCCACGAAATGATGATGACACGCGGCGGAAACGGGTAACGGATCCGCGCCAGTTAGGAGGCAAGATCATGAATGATCAGAAGTCTATCGAGAGACACAACCAAAAGATGGCCGACGCGATAGCGACGCCGATTGACAGCTACCCGGTGGATCTGAGCGTGAAGCCCGATGTCCAGGGTTTTTACGACGAGGCGACCGCGACAATCAGTTATATCGTTGCAGACCCGACCTCGAATGCCTGTGCGATTATCGACAGTGTCATGGACATCGATTATGCCGCTGGCCGCATTACGTTTGGCCATGCCGACATGCTGATTGCCGAGGTTGAAAAGAGGGGGCTCAAGCTGGAATGGATCATTGAGACCCACGCCCATGCCGACCACCTGTCAGCCGCGCCTTACATCCAGCAAAAGCTGGGCGGTAAGATAGGCATCGGTGAAAACATCAAGATCGTGCAAGACGTGTTTGGCAAAATCTTCAATGAAGGCACCGAATTTCAGCGGGATGGCAGCCAGTTTGATGCCCTGTTCGTCGATGGCATGACCTATAAGATCGGCAACATGACCGCCTTTACCATGCATACACCGGGCCACACACCCGCCTGCATGGTGCATGTTGTCGGGGATGCAGCCTTTGTGGGCGACACGTTGTTCATGCCTGACGGTGGCTCGGCGCGGGCCGATTTCCCCGGTGGCGACGCGGGGACATTATTTGACTCGATCCACAAGGTGCTCAGCCTGCCGGACGAAACCCGGCTGTTCATGTGTCACGATTATGGTCCCAACGGGCGTGACATCCAGTGGGAAACCACGGTGATCGAGGAGAAGGCCCACAACATTCATGTGGGTGGTGGCAAGACTAGGGACGAGTTTATCAAGATGCGGTCCGAGCGCGACGCGACGCTGGCGATGCCAACGCTGATCGTACCCTCTATTCAGGTCAACATCCGGGCGGGCGGCATTCCAACGGACCAGGATGGGAACCAGATGCTCAAAGTTCCAGTCAACAAGCTCTGAACGCAAGAGGCACCCATGGACATCAGAAAGATATCAGGCTCAGTTTCGGTGTCGCCGCAGGTTACGCCGAATGACATCGAGGCGATAAAAGGCGCGGGCTTTCGTGCCATCATTTGTAACCGCCCCGATGGCGAAGGTGCCGATCAGCCGACATTCGAGGAAATCGAAGTAGCAGCGGAGAAACTGGGTCTCGAGGTGCGCTATGTTCCAGTGCAAACCGGGATCGTCAGGGACGAAGACGCCGATGCCTTTGGCCGCGCGCTGACCGAGTTGCCGGGGCCGGTTCTGGCCTATTGCCGGACCGGCACGCGTTCGGCCACTCTGTGGTCGCTGAACGAGGCGGCGCACAAGCGTCCGGTGTCCGAGATCCTGTCAGCCACCAAGGTCGCCGGTTATGACATGAGCGGCGTTGCCCGCCGCATTGCCAATGGTGGGAAAACGCCGACCGACACGGGCGACGCATCTTTTGATGTGGTTATCGTGGGCGGTGGGGCTGGCGGTATTGCCACTGCGGCCAGCCTGCACGCGCGCAAATCCGACCTGTCGATCGCCATCATTGATCCGTCTGACGTGCATTATTATCAGCCCGGCTGGACGTTGGTGGGCGGGGGCGTCTTCTCGGCAGAACAGACCGCCAAGACGATGGGATCCCTGATTCCGCGCGGTGTTAAGTGGATCAAGGCGGCAGTTGCGGCCTTCGAGCCGCAAAACAACGCCGTCATTCTGGATGGCTGTCGTGTGGTGAAATACGACCGTCTTGTCGTGTCTCCGGGGCTCAAGCTGGATTGGGGCGCGGTCGAAGGGCTGGAAGAAACCTTGGGCCGTAACGGGGTGACCTCGAACTACCGCTATGATCTGGCGCCCTACACCTGGCAGCTTGTCGAAGGGCTTAAGGAAGGCCGGGCGCTGTTCACGCAGCCGCCGATGCCAATCAAATGCGCGGGCGCGCCACAGAAAGCGCTATATCTGTCGGGCGATGCGTGGTTCCGGCGCGGCGTTCTGAAGGATATCGACATCCAGTTCATGAACGCGGGCGGCGTGCTGTTCGGGGTCAAGGACTATGTCCCGGCGCTGATGGAATACGTCACAAAATACGACGCCTCACTGAATTTCTTTCACAATCTGGTGTCAGTAGATGGGGCGGCGAAAAAAGCGACCTTTAAGGTTGCAATGCCGGATGCCGAGCCCGAGTTGGTCACAGTCGAGTTTGACATGATGCATGTCTGCCCACCACAGGTCGCGCCGGATTTTATTCGCGTGTCGCCGCTGGCGGATGCGGGGGGCTGGGTCGATGTTGATCAGGCGACGCTGCGCCACAAGAGCTTTGACAATATCTGGTCGCTGGGCGACGTGATGAACGCGCCCAACGCCAAAACCGCAGCGGCGGCGCGTAAACAGGCACCGACCGTGGCCGATAATATCGTGGCAGACATTCAGGGCCGCGGCCCGGTTGCCGCCTATGACGGCTATGGCTCGTGCCCGTTGACGGTCGAGCGCGGCAAGATCGTTCTGGCCGAGTTCGCCTATGGTGGGGTGATGACGCCCAGTTTCCCGAAATTCCTGATCGACGGAACCAAACCCAGCCGGTTGGCGTGGCTGTTGAAGGAGAAGCTGCTGCCGCCGATCTACTGGTCTGCGATGTTGAAGGGCAAAGAGTGGTTGGCCAAGCCCGAACCATTGAAGGTGGCGACCGATTAACTCCTCTCGAAACTGACACCGGAAGAACCGGCGTAAGTTCTGGCCTGTCCCGCCTTCACCAAAAGTGCGACCGGCCAAGGTATGGCGGTCAGAGCCTCCCGCGCTCTGGCCGCCGCTTTCTCAGGACGTGAACCCATGCAGAGCCTTTTACGTTTCCTTCCTATTCTTGACTGGGGTCGCCAGTATAGCCGTGCGTCGCTGTCGAATGATCTGATCGCGGCTGTAATCGTCACGATCATGCTGATCCCACAGTCCTTGGCCTATGCCTTGCTGGCAGGGCTGCCGCCCGAGGCCGGGATCTATGCTTCGATATTGCCGATCATCCTTTATGCGGTTTTTGGCACCAGTCGGGCGTTGGCGGTGGGGCCTGTCGCGGTAGTGTCACTGCTGACAGCCAGCGCTGTGGGGCAGGTGGCCGAGCAGGGCACGGCCGGATACATGGTGGCGGCACTGACGCTGGCTTTCCTGTCGGGTGGGTTTCTGGTGCTGTTGGGCGTTTTCCGACTGGGCTTTCTGGCCAATTTCCTTAGCCATCCTGTCATCGCAGGTTTCATTACCGCATCGGGCATCCTGATCGCGACCAGCCAGTTAAAGCACATTCTGGGTGTCAGCGCCCATGGGCATACTCTGCCAGGGATGCTGAGCTCAATCTTCGAAAACCTCGGGCAAATCAGTTGGCTGACGGTAATCATCGGCGTGCTGGCCACTGCGTTTCTGTTCTGGGTGCGCAAGAACCTCAAGCCCGCGTTGCGGCGCATGGGGGTGCCGCCCCTGCTGGCTGACGTGCTGACCAAGGCCGGACCAGTGGCTGCCGTGGTGGTGACCACAGTAGTCGTCTGGGGGTTCGGGCTGGATGTGCGGGGCGTCAAGATTGTTGGCGACGTGCCCCAGAACCTTCCGCCGCTGACTTTGCCGGGGCTGTCCTCGGACCTCATCGGTGCATTGCTGGTGCCAGCGATCCTGATCTCGATCATCGGTTTTGTCGAAAGCATCTCGGTTGCGCAGACGCTGGCTGCCAAGAAACGCCAGCGCGTGGACCCCGATCAGGAGTTGATCGGTCTGGGTGCAGCAAACCTGGGCGCGGCGTTTACCGGCGGCTTTCCGGTCACCGGCGGGTTCTCACGCTCGGTGGTGAACTTCGATGCGGGGGCGGAAACTCCAGCGGCAGGCATTTACACCGCTGGTGGTTTGGCGATTGCTGCACTGTTCCTGACACCTCTGGTGTACTTTTTGCCCAAGGCCACGCTGGCCGCGACGATCATTGTTGCGGTGCTGAGCCTCGTGGACCTGTCGATCCTGAAAAAGACATGGGGATTTTCGCGCGCCGATTTTACCGCCGTAGCCGCCACCATCGTTCTGACTTTGCTGGCCGGGGTCGAAACCGGCGTGGCCAGCGGCGTGGCAATTTCGATCCTTCTGCATCTCTACAAAACCTCGCGCCCACATGTGGCAGAGGTCGGGCTTGTGCCGGGTACGCAACACTTCCGCAACATCAATCGCCACAAGGTCGCCACCGAGCCGTCTCTGGTGACGCTGCGGGTGGATGAAAGCCTGTATTTCGTGAACGCCCGTTTCCTCGAAGACCTGATCCAGGCGCGTGTGACCGAGGGATGCGAAATCCGCAACGTGGTTTTGATGTTCTCGGCGGTGAACGAGGTCGACTTTTCGGCCCTCGAAAGCCTTGAGGCCATCAACCACCGCCTGCGTGACATGGGCGTTGGTCTGCACCTGTCCGAGGTCAAAGGCCCCGTCATGGACCGCTTGAAACAATCGCATTTCCTCGACGACCTCAACGGGCAAATCTTTCTGGCCCAGTACGACGCTTGGCAGCGGTTGACCGCGCCGGAGAGGGTGAGAACGGCGGCAGAGTAACAGGAGCCGCCGCATTCAGATAAGCGCCCCTTGAGTTATGCTGATCGTGGTGCAGATCACCTCAGCGCATGACAAAGGGGTTCGACATCGGTTTGTCCGATGTATTCAGCCAAACGGTCTTGGTCCGCGTGTAATCGTGAATGGCCTCTATTCCCGCTTCCCTGCCATAACCGGATTGATTGAAGCCGCCAAAGGGCGCGATGGGTGAGACCGCGCGGTAGGTGTTGATCCAGCAGATGCCCGATTTCAGGCGGGATGAAACACGGTGAGCACGGGCGACATTTTCGGTGAAGATACCCGAGCCAAGCCCGAACGGTGTGTCATTGGCCAGTGCGATTGCCTCTTCCTCGGTGTCGAAGGGCAGCAATGACATGACGGGACCGAACATTTCCACTTTCAGGGTCTCTGTCTCGGCACTGGCGCATTCCACCAGCGTTGGCGCCATGAAATGACCTGACCGATCCAGTGGCGCGCCCCCGAAACGAATACGGGCACCCTGTTCCCTGGCCTTGGCCAGTGTCGCCTGAATTCTGACAATCTGGGCATTGGTGCACAGCGGGCCAATATGGGTTTCAGGTTCCAATGGATCGCCGATGACTATGCCCGTCATCTTTTCTTCGATCTTGGCGATAAGAGATTCCATAAGGGGACGATGGATCAACCCGCGCGATCCTGCGACGCAGCTTTGACCCGAAGCGCCGAAATTGCCCGCGATCAGTCCGTTGGCCGCACCATCCAGATTGGCATCATCGAATACTATGATTGGGGATTTTCCACCCAATTCCAACGTGGTTACGGCAAAGTTCTCAGCCGAGTTGCGCACCACTTGACGCGCCGTTTCCGGGCCGCCAGTGAATGCGATCCGGTCTACGTCAGGATGTCGGGTGAGAGGGATCGCACAGTTTTCTGCGTCCCCGGTAATGACGGAAACGACGCCGGGTGGGAATCCCGCTTTGTCGATCAAGCGGGCGAACTCCAGCATTGGGGCGGGCGCAATCTCTGATGCCTTCAGCACAACCGAGCACCCCGCGGCCAGAGCTGGCCCAAGCTTGGTAGCCGTGAGAAACATCTGCGCGTTCCAGGGGACAATTGCGACCACCACGCCAATGGGCTCGCGCCGCGTAAAGACATGCATGTCCGGTTTGTCGATCGGCAGGACCGCGCCTTCGATTTTGTCCGCCAACCCCGCATAGTAGCGGTAGTAGTCGCCGACATATGCCGTTTGGGTCGCGGTTTCCGCCAGTAGCTTACCACTGTCCTTCGTCTCGATCTCGCCAAGGCGTCCTGCGTTCTGTTCGATCAGTTCTGCAAGCCGGAACAACAGTTTGCCACGTGCAGTTTGCGTCATGTCCCGCCACGCCGGATCATCAAGTGACCGGCGCGCTGCGGAAACGGCGCGCTCTACGTCTTCGGCTGCGGCACAGGCGAAACTGGCCCATTCCTCGCCCGTTGCCGGGTTCAACGAGGCCATCACTTGCCCACGTGCGCCTTCGGTCCAAGCGCCGTCGATAAATAGCTGGTAATGTGGCTTCTGGTGCATTGCGGCCCCTCACTGAAACTTTGGCATTACATCGTCGATGAAACGGGCAAGTGATGCGCGTTTGCGTTCGAAGCTCATGCCGCTGTCGATCCAAAACGAGTATTCATCATATCCAAGGTCTTCATAGCGTTTCAGACGTTCTGTTACCCCGTCCGCCGTGCCGATTGTCAGATCGCGTGCAAGGTTTTCGGGTGCCATCATTGCGTTGGCTGCCATTTCTTCTTCGGTTAGCGCCTGAATCAATCCCTGTCGGACTGGTCGCTTGTTTTGGAACCACGCGCCGAAATAGTTGTAAAACCGGGACAAATCCCGCGCAGCCTGATCCAGTTCAGTGTCATCGCGCCCGACATAGGTGTGGTGAAGCAGCATGATCTTGGGGCGCGCTCCGCCGTGATTGGCGCAGGCGGTCTCAAACCGAGTCATCAGTGTCTCAATTTCTTCGATACCTTGCCACAGCGGGGTGACCTGAATGTTGAACCCGTTCTGAACGCCGAACTCGTGGCTGTTCGGATCCCGCGCGGCAATCCAGATGGGCGGCCCGCCGGGTTGCATTGGCTTTGGGGCCGAACTGGTGGCGGGAAACTGAAAGAACTCTCCGTCATGCGCGCAGTCGCCTTCCCATAATTTGGGCAGCAGAGGAGCGATCTCTCGCATTCGCTGACCGGCGGCCCATGCGTCCAGACCGGGCATAAGCCGCTCGTATTCATAAGAGTAGGCACCGCGCGCTATGCCCAGCTCGATCCGGCCTCCGGTCATGATATCCGCTGCGGCTGCTTCGCCCGCCAGTTTGATCGGATGCCAGAACGGCGCGATCACAGTGCCGGTGCCAAGGCGCACGTTTTTGGTATGATGCGCGATATCCACCAGCGACATCAGCGGGTTGGGTGCGATGGTGAAATCCATCCCGTGATGTTCGCCAGTCCAGACCGCACGCATCCCTGCCTGATCAGCCATCTTGCACAGCTCGATGAACTCTTCATACAATTTCTCATGCGGCTCTTCGGGGCCCAGCCGTTCCATATGGGCAAAAAGGGAAAACTCCATTCTTCAGGTCCTTTCCGACAGGCTGTGCACATCGCCCCGCTGGGCGTCACCCAGATAAAGCGAGAAATTGCGGGTTCGGCTTTCCAGCGCAAAACGAGCCATCATTGTGGCGATGGGTGCTGACGCGTATGGCAGGGTCGCCAGTTCTTTGATTGCGATCGCCTGAAGCGTGCCATGCCGGGGCAGGGACGGCGCAGACGCAAGAATGTAAACATGATGCGTGTTGGCATCGTCATAGACGGAATACGCAACCCCAAGGCGCGCATCGACACCTTTAGCCGTCAGGTTTTGCACAAGGCTGTTTCGCAAATCTTGCCGATCTGACAGCGTGACTTGCGGCGGACGGAAACCGGCTTCTGTTTTCTCCAACAAGACGTGCCCGTCCTGTTCGATGATTGCGCCGCAGACCACGTTTCGCCCGGATGGCTCCAGCGCGCCACGCTCCAGCCCGAGGCTGAAATACTGCCCGTTCGCATAGCCAAGCCCGGGGGCATCGTCCTGAGAATACGTTTCGACCTGGCCGATCAAAACGCAATGGTCCCCGGCTTCGACAACCTGATGAGTGCGGCAGGAAAACGTTGCGACTGCCCCTCTGATCAAAGGGACGTCGTGCGTGCCAAAGCAGTGATCGACTTTGGCAAATCGATCACCTTTGAACCCGGCAAACGTATTGGATACATCTTCCTGCCCCTCGGCCAGAATGTTCACCGCGAAACGGGCGCAGGTTGCGAATTCGTGATAAGAAGACAGGTTTTTTCCCGGACAAACCAAAAGCAGCGGCGGGTCGAGAGAAACCGAAGTGAAGGAATTGGCCGTAAAGCCGAGTGGATTGCCTGCGTCATCGCGCGTCGTCACAACCGTCACACCGGTCATGAACCGTCCAAAGGCACGACGAAGGTCACGAGGATCAAGCGCGGTCATTGGCGCAGCTCACTCAGAAAGCTGGAAATGGCGGCGTTGACCTGAGGTGCGTGGGTCATTGGCATCATATGTGCAGCCCCTTCAATGATTTGCGCGCGTCCGTTCATCGCGGCGTCCGCCATGGCGTGTGACATCTCCGGGGTCGAATTGGGCTCAAGGCTGCCGGTTAGAAAAAGCGCCGGGCAGCTTAGTTTCTCCAACGCGTCGCGCTGAGGGCTCTGACTGTGGGCGAAGACGGAATAGGCCGTTTTATACGCAGCCGGGTCCATCGCCGTCAGCCATCTACGGCAGGCATCGCGCTCGGCCGAGGCGACGTCTCCGAACCATCGATGCAATGTGCTGGTGGGATCAGCGATCGTTTTGCCATCCAGCTGCGCCGCACGGTCGCGCACGGCCTGTGCCGCATTCGCGTCTCTCTCAAAAACCGTGTTCAATGCGACGACCCCACAAACCCGGTCTGACGCTTTGGCGGCAAGATCAAGCGCGATCATGGCCCCCATCGAGTGGCCCACTAAAACGACCGGACCAGTCAGGCAGTCCAGAGCACCCCGTGCCGGTTCGGTGTAGGCCGAAAGCTCCTTGCTCAGGTCGGCCGATGGGCTGTCTCCGTGACCGGGCATGTCCGGAGCGGTTATGCAACCTTCAGAAGCCAGCCCGTCCAATTGTGCGCCCCAGGCTTCAGCCCGCAAGCCAACACCATGCAACAGAAGGATATTCTGACCCGAACCGGTCTGGATGGCCGCCAGCCCGCCGATCTCAGACCGCGGCCGGGTTGTCCAGGTCATGGCCCAAATCCTTAAGATCCTGATAGCGGTCACCGATACGGTGGTGCGGTCTGCCCGAGGTTGCTGCGCCCAATACGACCACAACTTCGTCATCGCGCGGTGCGTCAGAAATCGAGAACTGAATTGTCAGGTAGTGCGACCTCCGCCCAGCGTCGTTTTTATCCATCAACGGCACCATGATAGGTGCGTTTGCCGGGCTACGTGTGTTGGTGAACGCCAGATAGGATTTCGCGCCGACGGCCTCTCGGTAGTGATTACCAAATCGCAAGGTGTGAATAAGGCCCGAAGCGTGCTCGACCTCACCATTCAGCCCGACCACAGCGGCTTTGCCATAGGCTTCGATTGCCTCTCCACTCCCGGCCAGTTTGATCATGCGTTTCGTCATCATCTCACCCAGAACAGGGCCATAGGCTTGTATCTCGGGTTTAAGGTCTTCCACAAACCGTCCTGCCCAGGGGTTGTGAACCACTGCGGCCACGGCAAACATGCGCCATGGGGTTTTGGCGGCTCGGAAGCCCTCGACAAGGACCTCCTCATCGTAGGTGACAATCTTACGTATTTCCGGTTGCATCAAAGCTCTCCTGTCGCGCTCGCAAACGTTAAAAACGGACAGGGTTTTTGACAAATGATTGAATTATGTGCTTTGCCATTAAAAAGACTAATGGACAGCTTGACCAAATGGGTAAATCTCTTCCACCACTGACCTGGTTCCGATCCTTCGAGGCAGCTGCACGAACGCTTAGCTTTACGGCGGCTGCCGAAGAGATTGGCTTGACGCAATCGGCGGTCAGTCAGCAGGTGAAATCGCTCGAAATGCGTTTGGGGACAGCTCTTTTTGTGAGGCACCCCAGAAGCTTGGCGCTGACGGATGCGGGGCGTAAACTATTGCCCGAGGTTGGCAGCGCGCTTGAAGCACTTGCCGCGGCTGCCGGGCGCGTGGACGCCAGTGCCTCCGGAGACATCTTGACTGTCGCCACGTCTGTTAGCATCGCCCAATGGGTTATTGCCCCATACCTGTCAGATTTTACCAGACGCCATCCTGAAGTTCGCGTTCGGCTTCTCAGTGCGATCTGGCCCGATGATTTCCACGCGTCTCACGCTGATGTTCAGGTTCGGTTCGGGTCAAAGAAACAGGTAGGGCATGGCGCTGTCCGACTGATACCTGACCGGCTGGTTGCTGTGAAATCCCCGGCAGTCGCAGGAGACGTGTTTGACCTGCCGCTGATCGAGGCTGTCGGGACATCAAGTGGGTGGGGCACATGGTTTGAAAAACAGGGCCTGCGCCGCCAACCCGGTGTTTTTGTCGATACATTTGGGATGGCCCTGCAACTGGCCGTTCATGGTAGCGGTGTCGCCTTGGTCAGCGAATTACTGACGACCCATGCGATTGCCGCGGGTCTGGTCGTACGCGTGCATGAATGTTCGGTGGACAGCAACGAAGGGTACTACCTTTCGTCCAACGCTGCCAATCCGGCTGCCCGGTTGTTTCACGACTGGCTGTTGGCGTTGGTTGCAGAACAGGCCTCGAATGCCGTCAACGTCCCTGATTGACGTCAGACGTTGGTTGACAGTGTTCCACCGATGGGATCACGTCAACGGGCCTAAACTCAGGGGAGAAGTATGCAGGTCATCACCAATCCACATCGGGCGGGCCAAAAGCTTGCACCGTCTGCGCCGTATCCTTCTACAAATGCTGCCCGTGTTGCAGATTTGCTTTCTCAGTGCCCTGTCGCGAAAGAAACGCCGTTGGTGGATGTTGGGAAACTGGCCCCTGTAGCCCAGCTTTGGGTGAAGGATGAGCGGGCGCGGATGAACCTTGGTTCGTTCAAAGCTTTAGGGGCGGCCTATGTAATTGCGCGTCATGCGGCCGAGAGGACAGGTGAGCCGGGTGAACAAACTCTGGCAGGCGCAACCTATGTGACCGCCAGCGCCGGGAACCACGGCATGAGTGTAGCGGCGGGTGCCAGAATTTTCGGTGCGAAAGCTGTTGTTTACATTGCTGAAACTGTGCCCGAAACCTTTGCGGAACGTCTGAAAGGCCAAAAAGCCGAAGTTGTTCGAAGTGGTGCTGACTATGCCGCCAGCATGGAGGCCGCGAGAATGGCTGCCGACGAAAACGGTTGGATATTGCTATCGGACAGTTCGTGGGAAGGATATTATGACCTGCCATGGACGCTTATGGAAGGCTATCTGCAAATGGCGGCAGAGGCTGTCAGGCAGTGTCCCGAGGTTCCGACATATATTCTGTTGCAGGCAGGCGTGGGCGGGCTGGCCGGTGCCGTTGCTGCCTATGCACGAAACATCTGGGGCGACGCACCGAAGATCGTTGTGGTTGAACCCGAAGCGGCACCCGCGTTGCAGGCCAGTATAGCCGCCGGAAAATGTGTTTTTGCGGATGGCCCTGACAGCATTATGGGGCGTCTGGACTGCAAGGAACCATCGTTGATCGCGTTAAACGGATTGGCTCGCGACGCAGACCTGTTCCTGACCCTGTCAGACGACGATGTGGCGGCAAAGCTTGACGCGATGGCAAAGGCCGGGCTGGCCACCACGGCGTCCGGCGGGGCAGGCCTTGCGGCGGTGATGAACGAAACCGCACGGAAAGCCATAGGGATCGACGAACACTCACGCGTTTTGTGCTTTCTGTCGGAGATCGCGGAATGAGGGGGTTCGATCAGGCAGAATTCGAGGCGCGCACCAAACGCGCGCAGGAGCTGATGCGAGCCGCGGATTTATCGGCGCTGCTGCTGACGACAGAAACTGATGTGCGCTACTTTACCGGCTATCTGACCCGATTTTGGGAAAGCCCAACCCGGCCATGGTTTCTGGTCGTGCCTGCCGCGGGCAAACCGGTGGCCGTGATCCCTTCGATCGGGGCCGCGCTCATGGGGCAGACCTGGATCGATGACATCCGAACCTGGAGCGCGCCCGACTTGCAGGACGACGGTATCTCGCTTCTGGCCGACGTCCTGGCCGAACTGACGCCCGTTTCGGGCAATATCGGGGTGCCGGATGGTCATGAGACACACGTGCGGATGCCCATGGCGGACATTGAACGCTTGCGCGGCGCTCTCGGTTCGCGTCGCATTACCGGTGATCAGAGTATCCTGCGCCGGTTGCGCATGATCAAATCCGAGGCTGAAATTGCGAAGATCCAAACAGCCTGCGATATCGCTGGACGCGCGTTCGCCCGCGTGCCCGAGGTTGCCCGCGCAGGAGTGCCTTTGGACACGGTTTTTCGCCGGTTCCAGATGCTCTGCCTTGAGGAAGAGGCCGATTGGGTGCCGTATCTTGCAGGCGGGGCACAGCAGGGCGGCTACAGTGATGTAATATCGCCTGCAACTTCGGCGCCGTTGGAACCTGGCGACGTTCTTATGCTGGATACAGGTCTGGTTTGGGATGGCTACTTCTGTGATTTTGATCGCAATTGGTCCGTCGGCCCAGCCCGGCCCGAGGTGAGATCAGCGCACGCCAGACTGGTAGAAGCCTCGGATGCCGCGCTCGAGATCGCACGGCCCGGTGCCACTGCCTCGGATTTGTTTCATGCCATGAACACGGTTCTGACCAAAGAGGCCGAAGGCACAGATGCGGGGCGGTTGGGTCATGGGTTGGGGATGTCACTGACAGAGTGGCCGTCCCTTATCCCGGCAGACCAGACCGTGCTGGAACCCGGCATGGTTTTGACGTTGGAGCCGGGCATCGCCGTTGGTACAAAAATACTTGTCCATGAAGAAAACATTGTCATCACCGAAGGCACCCCACGTTTTCTAAGCCCACGCATAGGGTCAGAGGTGATCGAGATATGACCCGGATCCATTACGCTCTTGATGAAGACGATCCCAAGGCCACCCCGCTTGGTCTGATCGTGTTGCAGACAGATGAAACGTTGGAGCCCGAATTCAGCTCGTATTTTTCGGACCGCAAGTATCCAATCTATGTGACGCGAATTCCCAGCGGGATCGAGGTGACGACGGAAAGCCTTGCGGAAATGGAGAAGGCGCTGCCGGCCGCCGCCGGATTGCTGCCCAGCGCGCGACCTTATCGCGTTGTCGGGTACGGGTGCACGTCTGCAAGCTCGGTTATCGGGTCCGACCGCGTAGCAGAACTTGTCAAACAAACATGCCAGACCGCCGAGGTTACAAACCCTTTGCGTGCGGCAACGGCCTGTGCGCGACACTTGGGCGTTTCGAAATTCGCGCTGCTGTCGCCCTATATTGAAGAGGTAAACCTTCCCCTGCGCCGGGCCTTTGCCCAAGGCGGAGTGGAGATGGATGTTTTTGGGACATTCGGGGAATCAGAAGAAGCCAAAGTTGTTCGGATTTCGGTGCAATCCGTCATCGACGCTGCCACGAAACTGGGCTCGGACCCGTCGGTTGATGCGGTTTTTCTAAGTTGCACAAACCTTCGCACGCAACAGGCTATTCCCGAGATTCGAGCGCGTATCGGCAAGCCGGTTCTGTCCAGTAATCAAAGTCTTGCGTGGCATATGCGTGCTCTGAACGAAGCCGGGTGAGCTGTTAAATCCCGATATTGTGTAACAAAATCAGGATTCACTGTTGCAATGTGAACATCGCTTGGTCTTAACTAACGGTTACAGATCAATGAAATCCGCAGAAGACGGATAATCATTTGACGTAACAGGGGGTCTTGTGGCCGATACAATGAACGACGCCGCGTTTGTCGAATTCCAACGCGTACAGAAGTCTTATGACGGCGAGAACCTCGTCGTAAAAGACTTAAACCTTGCAATGCCCAAAGGTGAGTTTCTGACAATGCTTGGGCCGTCAGGCTCGGGCAAGACGACTTGCCTTATGATGCTCGCCGGATTTGAAACCGCCACGCACGGTGAAATCCTCCTGGGCGGAAAGCCCATCAACAATATCCCACCGCACAAGCGCGGTATTGGCATGGTTTTTCAGAACTACGCGTTGTTCCCGCATATGACGGTGGCCGAAAACCTGTCGTTTCCACTGGAAGTCCGTAAACTGGGCAAGTCGGAGCGGGATGAAAAGGTCAAGCGCGCACTGGATATGGTTCAGATGGGCGCCTTTGGTGGCCGACGTCCTGCTCAGCTGTCGGGCGGGCAACAACAGCGGATAGCTCTGGCTCGTGCCTTGGTATTCGAACCCGAACTGGTCTTGATGGACGAGCCATTGGGGGCATTGGACAAGCAGCTGCGTGAACATATGCAGTTCGAAATCACGCGTCTGGCCCATGAGCTTGGGATCACAACAGTCTACGTGACCCACGACCAGACCGAAGCGCTGACCATGTCAGATCGGGTGGCTGTATTTGATGACGGCCGCATTCAACAGCTGGCGCCGCCTGATCAGCTTTACGAAGAGCCAGAAAACAGTTTCGTCGCGCAATTCATCGGTGAAAACAACACGTTGGAAGGTGTTGTTAAATCAATTGACGGCGACACTTGCGTCGTACGTCTGGATGATGGCTCGGAAATCGACGCGGTTCCGATCAACGTCCACAGCGCAGGCGACCGGACCAAAGTTTCGATCCGCCCTGAACGTGTGGAGTTCAACAAAGACCGACTGCATGCTGACGCGCATACTTTGAAAGCAAGGGTTGAAGAGTTTATTTACATGGGCGACGTATTCCGGTTCCGCATGTCCGTTGCCGGAAACAACGAATTCATCGCCAAAACTCGAAATGCGCCTGACGCCGTACGCCTGACCCCGGGTCAAGAGATTGAGATCGGCTGGCTGGCACAGGATTGTCGTGCGCTCGACGCATAGACCAAACCGCGCGGGACAAGCGCGGTTAAGCTGAGGGACCGGCCGGTGAAAACCCGTGCATCGGCTGACCACCACATAAAACGGGATGAACTGGGAGTAACACATGAAACCAACCAAGATCATGCTCACTGCGGCTGCGATTGCGACGGCTGCGGGCACTGTTTCAGCCGAGGAGATGACTATCGTCTCCTGGGGCGGTGCCTATTCAAAGTCGCAGTTGAAGGCGTATCACGAGCCCTATTCGGAAAAGACCGGCATCACCATTCTGAACGATGACAGCTCCGCCGAAGCCGTTGCCAAACTGCGCGCAATGAACGAAGCGGGCAACATCACATGGGATGTGGTAGATGTTGTAGCCGCTGACGCGATCCGTCTTTGCGACGAAGGTCTGGCCCTCGAGATCGATTTCGACAGCCAGTTGGCCGCAGCTCCGGATGGCACGCCCGCCTCTGAGGATTTCGGCGACCTGCTGGTCAGCGACTGCTTTATCCCGCAGATCGTGTATTCGACCACCTTCGGCTATCGCACTGATCTGGTGGGTGACACTCCGCCCAGCGATGTCTGCGCTGTGTTTGATCTGGAAGCCTATCCGGGCAAACGTTCGCTTGAAAAGCGTGCGATCAACAACATGGAATGGGCTCTGATTTGTGATGGAGTCGCCAAGGATGACGTGTATGACGTTCTGGCTACTCCGGAAGGTCAGGATCAGGCCTTGGCCAAGCTGGACACTATCAAAGACAGCGTTGTCTGGTGGTCTGCTGGTGCGGACACGCCACAGCTTCTGGCTGATGGCGAGATCGTCATGGGATCGACCTATAACGGACGCCTGTTCAGTGTGATCGAAGAGCAGAAGCAGCCCGTCGCCATGCTGTGGGACGCCCAGATCTTTGACCTGGACGGTTGGATCATTCCCGCCGGTCTGAGCGAAGAGCGTCAGCAGCGCGCTCTGGACTATATTATGTTCGCAACGGACACCCAGCGCCTGGCGGATCAGGCCAAGTACATCTCGTACGGTCCGGCCCGCGCCTCGTCGGCTCCGCTGGTAGGTCAGCACGCCGATCTGGGGATCGACATGGCCCCGCATATGCCGACCGATCCGGAAAACGCCAAGAACACGTTCCTGTATAACTACGAGTTCTGGGCGGATTATCGCGACGACATCGAAGCCAAATTCCAGGCATGGCTGGCGCAATAAGCGTCTGATTTCATGAAACAGTCGGGGGCGGTGCGCCGCCCCCAGACCCAAAAAAACTCAAGGGGCACAGATGACTGACGCAAGCCAAAATGCAGGGCCGATGCTGGCAGCGGACGGAACGCCGCTCAAGCAATCGTTGGCACGTTCATTGCGGCGGCAGAAATTGCGAGCATTGATGCTCGTGGCTCCGCTATTGCTGTTCGTCATGTTTTCTTTCATCGTGCCTATTGCGTCGATGCTGTTCCGCTCAGTGGAAAACAGCATGGTTTCGGAAACTCTCCCTCTCACTGTGGAAGCTTTACAAAACTGGGATGCTCAAAGCGGCGAGCTTCCGGACGAATCGGTATACGACGCATTCGTTCGCGACATGGTCGTAGCAGTTGAAAACAAAGAACACACTCGCCTTGGGTCGCGCCTGAACTATGAAGAAACAGGTATGTCTTCGTTGTTCCGTAAATCTGGGCGAAAGCTGAAAAAACTTGATCCAGAAACGGATGGTCCATTCAAAGAACAACTGATCGAGATTCACGAAGGCTGGGGGGACCCACAGACATGGGCGGTGATCACGACCCATTCCCCGGTAGTAACCAACGGCTATTTCCTGAACGCGATCGATATGCGCCGGACCCCGGAGGGCGCGCAATCTCAGCCTGAAGACAAACAGATCCTGATCAAGTTGTTTGGTCGGACATTGTTCATGTCGCTAGTCATCACCGGGGCCTGCATCCTGCTGGCCTATCCGGTCAGTTACCTGCTGGCCACTCTGCCGATGCGGATGTCGAACCTGCTGATGATCCTTGTGCTTCTGCCGTTCTGGACGTCACTGTTGGTGCGGACGTCGGCGTGGAAGGTGATGCTGCAACAGCAAGGCGTGATCAACGAAACGCTGGTCTGGCTGGGGTTAGTGGCTGACGATGCGCGACTGGTGATCATCAATAACCAGATCGGTACGATCACCGCAATGACGCATATCCTGCTGCCATTCATGATCCTGCCCATGTATTCAGTGATGCAGACCATTCCGGAATCCTACACGCGTGCCGCGAAATCCATGGGTGCGACCAACTGGACGACGTTCTGGCGCATCTACTTCCCTCAATCCATTCCGGGTATCGGCGCGGGTTCAATCCTCGTGTTCATTTTGGCGATTGGCTACTACATCACGCCTGAAATCGTGGGCGGTACCAAAGGTGTCTTCATCTCGAACCGGATCGCCTATCACATCTCGTCCTCACTGAACTGGGGACTGGCGGCGGCGCTGGGAACGATACTTCTGGCGGTCGTTCTGCTGCTCTACTGGGTCTACGACAAGATCGTGGGCATTGATAACGTGAAGCTGGGATAATCGACATGGCCGCACTTACTCCGATATCCCGTAAACCTATGTCTATGGTTCTGCCCAGCGTTGCATTGGCCGGAGCGTTCGCTGGAATCTTTGTCGGCGCCGGAAACGGCTCGGTCCTGCTAGGGATCGTTGGCGGTGCCATCGTGATTGCCGGACTGGCATGGATTTACATCAACATTCTAAAGAATGAGCAGTTGGCCCGCTGGATCAATATCCTCGGCTTTGGCATCGCGGGCTTTTTGATGTCCGGCCCAATGGGGGGAGTACTTGGCCTGCTGGGGGGCTGGTTCTTCGCCTGGTTTACTTATTGGTTGTACGAAGGGCGATACCGGCGCAAGCTGTTGCCGTACCTGACCGCGCAGCAGGTGTTTTACCACTACCTGTTCCGGGTGATCTGCGGTGCGATCTTCGTCTTCCTGATCACACCGATCCTTGTGGTCTTGCCGCTGTCGTTCAACGCACAGGACTTTTTTACCTTCACGCCCGAGATGTTGCGGCTTGACCCTGAAGGGTATTCACTAAAGCACTACCGTGATTTCTTTACCAACAATGAATGGCAACGCAGCTTCAAGAACTCGCTGATCATTGCCCCGATTGCCACAATCATCTCGGTTTCGCTTGGTACTTTGGCTGCCATTGGCCTCAGCCAGAGCCACGTCCCTGGCCGCCGTGCTATCATGGGAATCCTGATTTCGCCGATGATCGTTCCGCTGATCATCTCGGCCACTGGCATGTTCTTTTTCTACAGCGATATCGGTCGGTTCCTTGAAGGCACGCTGGGTATGAACAAGAACTTTGTGGGTTATCTGAAAGTCATCCTGGCGCACGCCGTTCTGGGTATCCCGTTCGTGATCATCACTGTGACCGCCACGCTTGTGAGCTTTGATCGTTCACTGACGCGTGCGGCTGCCAACATGGGGGCAGGGCCGGTGCGGACCTTCTTCAAGATCCAGATGCCGCTGATCCTGCCGGGTGTGATTTCGGGTGGTCTGTTCGCCTTCATCACCTCTTTCGACGAAGTTGTGGTGGTTCTATTCGTTGGCTCAGCCAGTCAGAAGACTTTGCCGTGGCAGATGTTCACCGGCCTGCGGGAACAGATCAGCCCGACCATTCTGGCGGTTGCGACGATCCTTGTGGTTCTGTCGATTGCGTTGCTGACTACGGTTGAATTGCTGCGTCGTCGGTCCGAACGTTTGCGGGGGCTTTCACCCGCTTGACGGAGCATTCTGTCTGATCTAACGATTCACGTGTTCATCTCCGCTGCGATGGCGTCGCGGCGTTTAAGGGGATGATCGGCTCTCGGACCCCGAGACCGCCTGTCCTGAACGCCGGGACATGTGGCCGGGATTTGTCGCCCGGCAAAGATGAGAGACCAAGTGATGACCGACACAACAAAACGCCCCGAATTCTTTACCTGTCACAATGGTGACAAAGCGCCTTTGCCGTTCAGCAAGGGTGAGTATGATCGCCGTCTCAGCAGGCTTCGCAGCATTATGGCCGCACGTGATATTCCTGCGGTTCTGCTGACATCGATGCAAAATATCGCCTACTACTCGGGCTTTCTGTATTGTTCCTTTGGCCGTCCGTATGGCTGCGTGGTCACCCAAGAGGCATGCACCACCGTTTCGGCCAACATCGACGCCGGGCAACCGTGGCGCCGGTCAGTCGAAGACAACGTGATTTATACTGACTGGAAGCGCGACAACTATTGGCGTGCGGTTGCAAGTCTGATCGGCAACGCCAAGCGGATCGGCATTGAAGGCGACCACATGACGCTGGCCGCCCGCGACACCGCCCTGCGGATGCTGGGTACCCCCGAACTGGTTGACATCGCGCCGGATACAATGACCGCGCGCATGGTCAAATCCGCTGAAGAGATTGAATTGATCAAGGGTGGGGCTCGCACCGCGGATGTTGGCGGGGCGGCGATCCATGCCGCCATCCGTGAAGGCGCAACTGAGATCGAGATTGCCATGGCGGGCCGTGACGCAATGGAAGAGGAAATCGCGCGCGCCTATCCAGATGCCGAATATCGCGACACCTGGGTTTGGTTCCAGTCCGGGCTGAACACCGATGGCGCGCATAACCCGGTGACAAAACGCGCCCTGCAAAAAGGCGATATCCTGTCGTTGAACACTTTCCCGATGATCTCGGGGTATTACACCGCGCTGGAACGTACCCTGTTTCTGGGCGAGCCGGACGCTGACAGCCTGCGCCTTTGGAAGGCCAATGTGGCGGCCCATGAACTGGGTCTGAGCCTGATCAAACCCGGTGCGACCTGTTCAGGCATCACCGCCGAGATCAACCGTTTCTTTGCCGACGAGGGGCTGCTGCAATACCGCTCGTTCGGGTATGGCCATTCGTTCGGCATTCTCAGCCATTATTACGGGCGTGAGGCGGGTCTGGAACTGCGCGAGGATATCGACACCGTGCTGGAACCTGGCATGGTCGTTTCAATCGAGCCCATGCTGTGGATCCCCGAAGGGCAACCCGGTGCAGGGGGCTACCGCGAGCACGATATTCTGGTGGTTGGCGAAGATGGGGCCGAAAACATTACCGGCTTCCCATATGGGCCCGGCCACAACATCATCGGTGCCTGATACAAAGAAGGGGGAGCAAACGCTCCCCCTTCATTTTTTGCGACCGGCGCGTTCGTGAAAGATAAAACCCAGGAAATTCAACAATAGCTGCGCGGCCAATATCTGCGTGCTTTCGCTGGGGTCATAGGCTGGTGCCACTTCGACAAGATCGATGCCGACGACATTGCCGCGTTTAGCGAGGCCCTGAAGGATTTCCAGTACGTCATAATACAGAAATCCGCCATGGCTGGGTGTCCCGGTCCCCGCCGCGATAGAGGGGCAAAAGGCGTCGATATCTATTGTCACATAATACCGAGCACCTTCGGGGATGCGTTCAAGAACGCCCCCGGTTCCCAGCTTTCTCACCTGACGCACGGACAGGATGTCTGATCCACGTGCGCGTGCGTCCTCGTATCCTTCCTTGGCGGTTGACGAGACGTTCCGAATGCCCAACTGGGTCATCCCCGAGACATAGTCTTTCTCGATTGCCCGCCGCATGGGGTTGCCGTGGCCATTGGTGACACCGTGACGCTCGTCTACGAAATCCAGATGCGCATCGATTTGAACCACGTGGATCGGGCCATTTTGTGCACAATCATCTTCAAACGCGGAAATGCAGGGAATGTTGACAGAGTGATCGCCGCCGATCACAAGCGGCAGCGCCCCGGCGGTCAGGATTTTGCGGACACCATAGGCGATGTTTTCATGGCTGACCTCGGTCTTTGTGTGGACGATATCCGCATCCCCCAAATCCACGATGCGCACGGAACTGTCCAGATAGGTTGCGTCGTCTTCGTGGTCATAGGCACCGGCATGTCCAAAACTGAACAGGGTCGAAGCCTCGCGCACGGCCCTAGGTCCGAACCTTGCCCCGGCGCGCCATTGCGTGCCGAAATCAAAGGGGGCACCAAGGACACAAACATCCGCATCAATTTTGTCCCAATCCTCGACATACGGAGATTTTCCAAAGGTCGATATTCCAACGAAAGGTAGGTTCAGTCGTCCTGACGCATTTCCATGATCCTGCATATTCAATCCTTTCAATGGCCCTGTCGCCTTGCGTGCAATTGAACATGAGAAGGCGGTGCAATGAAATTAATTTCCTTCGATCAAACCATGTCTAGCGTTCAGACAGGTTTGATCCGGTGCATTCTTTCCGTTTAGCTGTTGGTCCTTTCGCCGCAAACGAAAATTCAGAGGGGCAAGCTGCGGTACCGCAAAATCGTTCACGGCAGCGAGTGATTTTGCGGGCGATACACAGGCCCGGCGAAACGCTGTTGTCATGGGCGCAGGTGTTCTATTTCCGACGGCTCATACATTACACCTGCCGCACAAGTTGCGAGCCGGGCGCAATCGTTGGCGGTGCGCTGTTCAGGGCATCACGCGCGAAACCGGCGGCAGCTTTGTATTTGGCCATGAAACTGGCCCTTTCAGCCAAGGGAATGACCGTTTCAATATCGTCGAACACACCGGCACAGCGGTCGTTGACCAAATTCAACAGGCCAAAAGGCCCGGCACCCCGATTGCGAAGGACAAGGTCTGACACCGGCCCGCACAGCGTGTCATCATAAGCCGCCAGCGCGGTTGGACCCACGCCATGCTTGAGCAAGCTGGCCCCCAATATGCGGGCGTCCATGATCGCCTGGCTGGCCCCATTCGAACCGGTGGGGTACATCGGATGGGCGGCGTCTCCGATCAAGGCAACCGGCCCGTCAACCCACGTTTCAACCGGATCGCGGTCGATCATCGGGTTTTCGTATGTCACACCCGCACCGCGGATCAGAGCTGGAACATCCAGCCAGTCATAGGTCCATCCGTCAAAATGGTGCGCAAAATCCTTGGCCTCAACTTGCCGGAACCATCCGGTTGCCGCATGCGCGGCCGGGTCATCGTGGGTGACTTCGGCAATCCAGTTTATCAGCGCCAAGCCGGTTTCGGGGTCGGGGTGCGAGATCGGGTAGATCACCATTCGTTTCTTATGCGTACCCAGTCCGACGAATGAGGAACCCGTGCGCACAGGCTTTGCCAGTGTTGTGCCGCGCCACATGACGGCACCTCCCCAATGGATCGGAGGTTGGCTTGGATGCATTTGGGCGCGGATGGCTGAATGGATACCGTCAGCGCCGATCAGAATGGCACCGGTTTCGCGGATAGCCCCCTCGTCAGTTTGCAGCCGCACTGTAACCGTCCCATCCGCATTGATCTGGTACCCGGTGGCCCGAGCGCCAAGGCGTACGGCATCCGGGCCTGCGCGTTCGACAAACCGCTTGTAAAGCGCCATGTGAAACGCGCCGCGATGCACCGCGTATTGCGGCCAGTTGTAACCGGCAAAAGTTCCGCGCGGTTCCGAGTAAATCTCGTGCCCGTTCAGCCCGACAAGCGCCCATTCCTGCGCAGGGACGCCAAACCCATCCAGGTCCTGAGCCTTGAAACCCAGATCGTACAACTCACGCACGGCGTTGGGTTGCACGTTTATCCCGACACCCAGCGGGCGCGGGTGCCGAACGCTTTCAAAGACGGTGCAGTCGATGCCAATCTGATGCAGTGTCAGCGCCAGCGACAACCCGGCAATACCACCGCCCGCGATCAGCACTTTTGGATCTGTCATGTTGCCTGCCTTTCTGTCCGACTGGCGATGGGTATTGGTTGTCGATAATCGGTGCGTGTGGATCAAGCCTCAACCGCAAATGCGTTTGATCCGTTCCGGGGATGGGTGGAGGCTCGCGGCGTTGCGCAGCCGCGCCCGCAAGCAGATCAGAGCGGTATCAATCGTCGTTTGCATGAACCCATGCGCCATCGCCGCGCTGTCACCATGTTTCAGCTTTCTGCGAGCGGATTGCCAAGTGTCCAGTGCGTCCGAAATCGCATTGCATGTCCAATGCTCGGCTTCTTGTGAAACAAATTCGGCAAAGGCGTCGCCCGCAGGCCCTGCGGCCAGACGTGTTGCCAGCATACGCGCGTGTATGCCGTTGGCCCCTTCGTAAATCGAGGTAATACGGGCATCACGATAGGTCTGCTCCAGCCGGTATTCGCGCAAATAACCATAGCCGCCCAGAACCTGCATACCCAATTCGGCGGCCTTGATACCGGCGTCGGTGCAACAGACCTTGGCAACCGGGGTCAGAAAATCGACCAGGTCAGGCGATGTGCCCCGTTCCATGGTGACAAATGCAAGATGTGCAAGACTGCGGCTACTGACCGCCAGCCAATCGATTTGATCCAGCATGCGGCGGATGTCGGCATGTTGATCCAGTGTTGCCGGTTGACCGTCGGCATTGCGTCCCTGCACCCTTTCACTGGCATAAGTACTGGCAATGTCATAAGCCCGCGCGGCGTGCGCGACACCCTGTAGGGCGACATCAAGCCGGGCGTGGTTCATCATGGTGAACATGGCCATCAGACCTTCACCCTCGGCCCCGATCAATTCGGCTTTGGCCCCATCAAATGCCAGCTGGCACGTGGGTGAGGCATGCAGGCCCATCTTTTCCTCGATGCGCGTTACGGTAGCGTGGTTGCGGCTGCCGTCAGTGCAGGAGCTGGGGCATAGAAACAGCGATAAACCTCTGACGCCGTCATCGGACGTGCGCGCAAGCACAAGATGCAGGATGTGATCGCTCATGTCCTGGTCACCGCCAGAGATAAAGATTTTTTCGCCCGTGATCCTCCAGCCATCCTCGGCAGGTTCCGCCCGGCAGCGCACGCGTGAAAGGTCAGATCCGGCCCCAGGTTCGGTCAGGCACATGGTGGCCAGAGTTTCACCCGAGGCCAGAGACGGAATGTACCGGTATTGCTGATCCTCTGTGCCAAAGCGCATCAAGGTACGCACCGCGCCCGGAACCAACCCCGTAACCATCTGAAGGCAGTGGTTTGCGCCCGAAAAAACCTCGGACGTGATGGCCAGCATCAGGGCTCCAAGCCCTTGACCGCCATATTCTTCAGGCACGGTGAGAGAGGGCCAGCCCTGTTCCGAATACATGGCATAAACTTGGGCAAAGCCAGCCGGCATGGATACGCGACCGTTTTCCAGCGTGCATCCCTGCCTGTCTCCCGGCTCGTCCAGCGGGGCAATTTCACCTTGCGCGAAGGTCGCAAAATGTTCGCCGATCTCACCAGCCAGGTCAGCGTCCCAATCTGAAAGCTCGGTAGCCCGGGCTACGTGGTTCAACGTGAATAAGATGTCCGCAAGTGGGGCTTCGAATGGCTTCATGATCATATCAACCGACAGTTTGCGATTCCGACGGCCACGACGCGGCCCGGTTCTGGCGGTTTGGCACTGTCGAAGCTCAAAGTGATTGGGTAGGGGCGCGATGGGGCGGGGGGCAGCATCACGGGGTCAGTCCCAGCAGGCGCGCGGCATTGCCTTTGATGATGTCCGGGCGCAGTTCGTCCTTGATATTGATCTTCTCGAAATCCGACAGCCAGCGTTCAGGAGTGATCATTGGCCAGTCGGACCCAAACAGGACCTTTTTCCTGAGGATCGAGTTGCAGTATTTCACCAGAATTTCGGGGAAATACTTTGGTGACCAACCGGACAGGTCGATATAGACGTTGGGCTTGTGCTGTGCCACGGACAGAGCCTCTTCCTGCCAGGGAAACGACGGATGGGCGAGGATGATCTTCATATCCGGAAAATCGACGGAGACGTCATCCATGAACATCGGGTTCGAGTATTTAAGCCGCATTCCGTTACCGCCGCGCATGCCCGAACCGACACCGGTCTGGCCTGTGTGAAACAGGGCGATGCAGCCTTCCTCGGCGATTGCCTCGTATAGTTCATAAGCCATACGGTCATTGGGGTAGAACCCCTGCATCGTCGGATGAAACTTGAACCCTTTGATACCAAATTCGCGGATCAGGCGGCGCGCCTCGCGTGCGCCCATCTTGCCCTTGTGCGGATCGATTGACGCAAACGGGATGAGCACATCGTCATTTTCCGCCGCCAATGCGGCAACTTCTTCGTTCTTGTAGCGCCGATAGCCGGTCTCCCGCTCGGCATCGACCGGGAAGATCACCGCGGCTATGTTTTGCTCGCGATAGTGCTGTGCAGTTTCGGGAACCGTAGGCGGGTGGCTCCACGGAGCGCCAAAGTAGTTGGCCATGGTTGCCTGCAGGTCGTCATAGCCGTCATCCGAGTGGCACCCGCAGGGTTCTTCAGCGTGGGTGTGAATGTCGATTGCGCGAACCTTGGAGATATCGACCATCTGTTCGTTCCTTTCTCAGATCTTTACGATTGCCGGGTCGGCGTCGTCATAAAGACGCACAAGTAAATTTTGCCGGCGTGTCAGTATCTTGCGAAAATTGAGGTTCCCCTTGGCGGTCATTTCGCCCTCGGGCATCGAGGCGGGCTCGCTAAGGACAATAGCGCGCCCGACCCGTGTGGAACTGCCCGATAACTCGCGGGCGCGCTCTGCCAGGCGGCGGTGAATTTCGCCTTGCAGCAATTTGCAGCAGTAGGCGCCACTGTCGTCGTTCAGGTCAAATCCTTCCCGCTTCAGCTCGGCAACATCGGGAAAGACCATGACGCCGATCTCATTTCGGTCGGCACCTGTAATGACCAGATCTGAGGCAAGAGGCGCAAGACAGGTCAACAAGTCCATCCGCAATTGCGCGGCACGCACCCATGTACCGGTCAGCAACTTGAAATCTTCAGAAATCCGGCCATCGAATTTCATACCTTTGTTTACGTCCTGCGGGTCGATGAACCGCATGGCGTCGCCGGTAATGAAAAACCCTTCTTCATCGAAAACACTGGCCGTCTTTTCGGGTTCGTTGAAATACCCGGGCATCACGTTTGGCCCTTTGATGCGCATTTCGCACCGCATGTCTTCATCCGGTATCAGCTTGAGTGTCACGCCGTTCATCGGAACGCCAACAACCCCGGAACGATCAATGGGCTCGGACTGCATCATTGTGGCGGGCGCTGTCTCGGTCAGTCCCCAGGACGAGGTCATCAGCGGTATCTCACCTTTGACATCCAGCGCCATCTGTTCAAATCCAGACCAGATGTCCTGAGGCAGTGAAGCGCCTGCATAAAAGATCAGATCAAGTTCTTCGAAGAACCGCCGACGCAAATCGCCATCCCGCTGCAATGCGCCCAGCAGCATGCCGTAACCTACGGGAACATTGAAGCTGAGCGTGCCGGTGACCATGGACAGGTTTTCCAGCGTCCGCTCAAACAGACCAGCTACCGGTTTGCCGTCGTCGATGTAGAAGCTTCCGCCGTTGGCGAGCATCATGTTGAAGTTATGTGATCCGCCAAAGACGTGGTTCCATGGCAGCCAATCGACCACACGGGGCGGACGCGTGCGCAGAAATGGCAACGCGTCGGCCAGCATGGTCTGGTTCACACACATCATGCGTTGGGTCGTGATGACCCCCTTCGGGGCCGAGGTTGAACCGCTGGTCATCAGGATCTTGGCGACGGAATCGGGGCCAACCAGTTCATAAGCGGCCCCAAGATCGACACTGACATCCCCTTTGAGAAGTTCGTCGAACGCTGTGACCTGGCTGTTCCCGCCCTTTCGGCTGGCTACGATTTCGACCCTTTGAAGCGCATCCAGTTCCAGCGCCTCTCGGTATTTATCCGCATCGACGACATAGGCCATCTTCGGGCGCACCAGTTCGATGGCATGGCGCAGGCGGCCGTGCGCGCCATGGATCAACGCGTACTGCTCAGCCACGGGGGCTGTTGGTATGCCGATATACTGAGCAGCCAGACTCAGAAGGCCATGATCCAAGCCGTTACCGCTCATGATCAGGATCGGTGTGTCTGACCCCATCCCACGCCCCAATAGCGAGCTTGCGATGGCTCGCACCTTTTCAAGCGTGGTCGCATAGCTTTCCTTGCGCCATCCCGCGCCGCTGCGTTCAGCAATGAACGTGCGGTCAGGCGCGTCCGAGGCCCAGGCGTGCAGCCAGACACCGGTTTTGTCGACGACAGGACCAAGAGTGTGGTTCGATTTTAGCAGGATGGAGCCGTCGGCCCGATCTTCGCGCGAAACAGAATGCACCAGGTATTCCGATGTGCGTTGCATGATCAGCCCCTTTTCCTCGCTTTTTCGATCGTCCTGAGGGCATCGAAAACGGTGGTGATGGTTGCGTCATCCAAACCGGCCAGCAGCTTGCCTTCGTGGGCGGTAACCGCGGCGACGGCCTTTTCATATAATTGCCTTCCCGCCAATGTCGTCCTGAGGGCATAGGCGCGCCGGTCGGTGGGTACCCGGTCGCGGACGATCAGTTCCCTGCGTTCCAGTTCATCAATGATAACAACAAGATTCGGGCGCTCGATATCCATTGCGTCAGCCAGTTGGGACTGCCGCAAACCGGGGTTGTCGACGATGAGAACCAGTGCCGTATACGTCAGCATTCGCAGATCAAAGGGGCGCAGAGTTGTTGTCAGATCTTCCTGCACCACATTGAAGGCCCGTTTCATGCGATACCCGACAAACCCCCGCAGCGTAGCATCGCTAATCGTGTTTGGCGCGCGGTCTTCTGGCGTGTGTTCATGTTTCCTTTTCATGTGTTCACCTGAAGTTCGGGGCGCGCTTTTCAAGAAAGGCCCGCAGCCCCTCCTGCGCATCGGGTGTTGTTTGCGACAGGGCCGCAGCCAGAGATTCAGTAAACAGCCCGTCGTTTTGCGACATTTCATTGATCCGCGCGACCGCCTGAATCATCAGATAGTTCGACAGTGGCGCGTTTCGGGAAATCTTACCTGCCAGCGTTTGGGCCAGCGCCAAAGCCTCGCCCTCACCAACGCTATAATGTGCGAGCCCCAGCGATACCCCTTCATCGGCACCATATTTGCGGCCGGTCAGCATCATCTCGGTCATCCGATCGGCCCCCAGCAGGCGACCGACCCGCGCGGTCGCACCGCCGCCGACAAATATTCCGCGGCGGCCTTCGGGAAGCTGAAAGATCGTCGAAGGTTCAGCGATGCGAACATGTGTTGCCGCTGCAAGCTCCAGCCCGCCGCCGATCACGGCACCAAACATGGCCGAGACAACCGCAAGCCCACCAAACTGGATCTTGTCCATGACACTGTGCCAGTGGCGGGAATGATGCAGGTTTTCCTCGGCTGTACGATGAACATGCTCGGACAGGTCCAATCCGGAACAATAGTGCCCTTCAGTTCCGGTCAGGATCACCACACGCACGTTTTTGGGTGGTGCAGAAAAGAAATCATCCAGCGCTCCCAACAGTTCCTCGCACATCGCGTTTCGCTTGTCGGGGCGGTTCATGGTCAGGGTCGCGATGGATCCGTTGACCTCAATGTTCAGGATTTGGCTGTCCATGGGGAACTCCTTACCGGGGCGGCAGACGAACGGCGCCGTCAAGTCGAATAGTGGTGCCATTCAAAATCGGGTTTTCAACGATCTGTTCGGCGAGCATTGCGAACTCGCGCGCTTCGCCAAGGCGGGCAGGGAAAGGAATGTTCGCAGTGATCTTGGCAGTGACCTCTTCCGGCAAGCCTTCCATCATTGGCGTGTGGAACAGGCCGGGTGCGATGGCCATCACCCGAATACCCGACTGTGCGAATTCCCGCGCGGCAGGCAGGCACATCGACGCGATTGCCCCTTTGGACGCGGCATATGCCGCTTGACCCAATTGACCGTCCTGCCACGCAACCGACGCCGTGTTGATGATCACACCGCGTTCACCGTCAGCCAACGGGTCGAGACCGGCCATGTGTCTCGCCGCGTGGCTCATCACGTTGTAGGTGCCAAAAAGGTTCACGCGCAGAGTTTTCTCGAACACGTCGAATGACAGCTTGCCTTCGCGCCCAACGATCCTGGCCGCCATGCCGACGCCTGCACAACTGACGGCGATTCTGGGCGCCAACCCGAAATGGGATACTGCCGTCTCAAACGCGGCACTGACGGCGGCCTCGTCACTGACATCGGCTTGCAGGGCAAGACCACCAATTTCGTCAGCGACTGCCTTCGCACCTGCAGCATTGAAATCCAAAACGGCAACCTTTGCTCCGCTGGCGGCGAAATGCCTTGCCGTTGCAGCGCCCAGTCCGCTTCCACCGCCGGTGACCAGGGCGATACATCCACTTAACTGCATGGTGCTCTCTCCAATTTAGTATGCTCAATCATTGTTGTATCTCATACCTATTTTCGGATGGGCCTGCTCCGGACCGCTGTTGGTGTCTAAGCTAGGGGATCAGGAACAGGGTAATGGCTGGAAACAGCACCAGGATCATGACCCGAATGATGTCAGAGGTGACGAACCACATGACTGCCTTGTAAGTTTGGGTCATCGGGGTTGAACGATCCATGGCGTTGATAATGAACAGATTCATTCCGACCGGAGGGGTGATCAGCCCGACCTCGACAACGATCAGAACCAGAATACCGAACCAGATGGCTACATGTTCGGGGCTCATGCCGAAATCCAGTGCGCTGATGACCGGAAAGAAGATCGGGATTGTCAGCAGGATCATTGACAGGCTGTCCATAAGACATCCGAAGATCAGATAGAACACCAGGATCAGGCACAACACCATCCACGGGCTGAGCCCAAGTCCAACGACCCAGCCAGACAGTTCCTGCGGTACCTGAGTGAGCGCTAGGAAACTGTTATACAGCCCTGCGCCCAACACGATGAAGAAGATCATCGCCGTGCTTGAGGCCGTGGCAATGATGCTTTCGACGAAGACCTGCCAGTTCAGATTGCCCGAGATCAGAGCGATCAACCCGGTTCCCGCCGCCCCCACGGCTGCGCCTTCGGTTGGGGTGAACCAGCCAAGATAGATGCCACCAACAACAAGGCCAAAAACCAGCAGGACAGGCCAGACATCCAGCAGTGCCCGTACGCGTTCAGGATAAGGGATCGCTTCGCGGGTGCCCGCGGCGTCAGGATACATGCGCACATAGATCGAAATCGTGATGATATAGCCGAGCGCTGCCAGAATGCCGGGGACAAAGGCCGCGAGAAACAGCTTGGCGATATTCTGTTCCGTCAGGATTGCATAGATCACAAGGATCACCGAAGGCGGGATCAGAATGCCCAATGTGCCGCCAGCAGCAAGCGTTGCGGTCGAAAACCCGCCGGAATAGCCGTAGCGGCGCAGTTCGGGCAGCGCGACACGGCTCATCGTCGCGGCGGTGGCCAGGGAGGACCCGCAGATTGCGCCAAATCCGGCACAAGCGCCAACTGCCGCCATGGCGACGCCCCCTTTACGGTGGCCCAACCAGCTTTCGGCCGCTTTGAACAAGGCCGAAGACATGCCCGATAATGTCGCGAACTGCCCCATCAGCAGGAACATCGGAATGATCGTCAGCGAATAGCTGGAGAAGGTAGAGTAGGTTTCGGTTTTGAGCTTGGCCATGAACATGCTGGTGCCACCCATGGCAAAATACAGCCCGCCAATCCCGCACAGCAACATGGCAAGGCCAATCGGTGCGCGCAGGAAAATCATGATAAGAAGTACGGGAAAGGACACGTAGCCCAGTTCGAGCATGGTCAATGTGCGGCCTCCCCGCGATAGGGCAGGATATGACGCCCGGTGACAAGCTCGATGACCTGCGCGACGGCGCAATAAACAGCAACAAGTGATGCGACAAGGGCGGCAACAAAGCTTAGCCCATAGGCCCACCAAACAGGAAATTGCAGCAGAAAGGTCGTTTCACCATAGTCCAGCTTGTTTTGCATGCCGACAAACAGGCGCCATGTAATCAAAAGGATGACAAGCGACAGGACGATTTCCCAGAACGTGATGATCACCTTGTTCACCTTAGCCGGAAGGGCGTTTGTGAAGACATCGACCGTGGCGTGAGAGCCGTAGAGCTGGCAGATCGGCAGGAACGAGAATATGGCGAACGCAACGCCGGCTTCGACCAGTTCAAAATCGCCATTCACCGGCCCGACGCCCGATGCAATCAGCGCATTTGCCGCTGCTTCCGACAGTGACGTCAGAATGTCCGAGTGACCCAGCGTGTTCAAGCCGCGCCCCAGCACGCTGACACAGGTCAGCAGGACCAGCGCAGTCAGAACCACACCGCCAAGAACGGCCATGAAGCGCGCGATGCGCTCAACCAGTTTCTGCATGATCAACTCCAAAGGGATTGCTCTCCCAGCGGGAAATAGCGCCGGAAGAGCGACCGGATCAGTTGCCGGAGTATTGCGAAATCAGTTCGAGCGCGCGGGCGCGCAAGCCGGTTCCGTCCAGACCTTTTTCATCCATCTCGGCGATCCAGGCGTCAGTGGTCGGCTGTGATGCTGCCTTCCATTCAGCAACTTGTTCCGGGCTCAGCGTGATGATGTTGTTGCCGCGTTCCATCGCCTGCTTGTGTGGCCCGTCATCATCGGCCTGCATCTGCTTGCCTGCGAAGGCCGAGAATTCAGCGCCCGAGTTGGCGTCGATGACGGCCTTCAGATCATCCGGCAATGCATCCCAGCGGTCCTTGTTCATCGCGAAGATGAAGGTGGTGGTATATAGCGTGTCGTCGCCAAAGGTCGTGTGGTTCCCGACCAGCTCGTTGACCTTCAGGGCGCCTGTCACTTCCCAGGGAATCACAGTTGCGTCGATCACGCCTTTAGACAGCGCTTCAGGTACCGCGGGAACAGGCATGCCAACGGGGGTTGCCCCAAGCGAGCTGAAAAGGCCGTTCGTTACGCGTGTCGGTGCGCGCAGCTTTACACCGTTCAGATCTTCGATGCTTTCGATCGGCTCCTTTGAATGGATTAGACCGGGCCCGTGCACCCAGAGCCCGAGAACTTTGAACTGCTTGAAGTCATCGTCCATCATGGTTTCTTCGGCCAGATCCCAATAGGCGCGTGAGACGGCTTCTGCATTCGTCATGGTGAACGGCAGTTCGAACACTTCGGTCCGGGGAAAGCGGCCCGGTGTATATCCGGACACCGTCCAGACAATGTCGGCCACACCATCAATGGCCTGGTCGATCAGTTCGGGGGGTTTACCCCCAAGCTGCATGGACGGAAACCTTTGAATTTCGATCCGGCCATCCGAATCCGCTTCGACCTTGTCGGCCCAGACATCCAGAACGTTCTTGGGTACGTTGGCTTGTGCTGGCAGGAATTGGTGCATCCGCAGTGTCACTTCGGCCGCAATGGCAGTGGTTGACATGGCGCTAAAAGCAATCGCCGCCACTGCAGATTTGAGTATGGTTCTGCGCAAGTTGGTCATGGTCTCCTCCCTAGATGACCTATGAGTATCATCCCTGTTCATGATTGCTCATATTAGTTATGTTTTATAACGATTTTGATCCACTTTCTTAGTGTTTGGTTTCAGGTCCTTTTCGGAAAACAGAATGCTCACACATGTGAACCTTTTCGTCGAAACGCTACGCAACAGACAGGTTATGCGCGGACGCCAAGTTATCCTCTCAGGATTACATTGCCCTCGGTTGGCTCAAAGGTAAATTGAGATTTCTTAGATTTTAGTTTCTGTTTTCGGTAACTAAAGCGCGAAAACGGTGGATTTGCTTTCCCTGTTTCAATTGGACCAGCGCCCGCGGTGGAATTCAAGACCGTGTGTTATCGTCGGTGACAGCTTCAACTGCCTTGCCTGCGAGCTTCAGGAAAGTTTCGCGTTCATTCGGAGTTAGCCCTTCGAGTATCTCGTTTTGCAGGTCAATTACGACTGGCGCAGCTGCCGCTAGGATGTCTTTTCCTTTTTCGGATAAGGTGACCTCTCGCGCGCGTCTGTCACGTTGACTGACCGCGCGCTTGACGTAGTTTTTCTGCTCCAGCCGGTCGATAACCCCGCCGATTGTCGCGCGGTCATAGGCGATTTTCGCCGCGATTGTGGCCTGATCAATGCCGGGTTCGGCGCGAATTGTTTCAAGTGCTGCGTACTGAACGGATGTAAGGTCGATCCCGGCCTCCTGCATCCGGACCGAGAACACGTGGGTTGAAATCTGATTGAGCCTGCGGATGAGATGACCCGCCATTCCGTAAATACTCATTCAAAACCTCCGAAATCACTTTACACCGTCACTTTTTCAGAACTACCGCGGCAATTAGTGAGTGTACATATCTTTGTTGACAAGAAATAGTAAGTATAGTTATTAAAATTGCAGGAACCTGCGGAGGAGGGGACAATGCAATATTACGTTGATGGATTTCGTCCGGGTGATCCGGATATCAAACCGGCTGCGTTCGGTCACCACATCCACCCCACAACCCTCCCCGAAAAGGTTGATGTTCTGATCGCGGGTTGTGGACCGGCCGGGCTTTGCCTTGCGGCGCAACTGGCCGGGTTCGCCGAAATTTCGACAATGATCGTGGATCAAAAACCGGGTCCGATGGAGAAAGGCCAGGCGGACGGTGTCAACGTCCGTTCGATGGAGATGTTTCAGGCGTTTGGTTTCGCTGAGAAAGTGAAGCGCGAAGCGTATTGGGTCAACCAAACGGCATTCTGGACGCCCAATCCCGCAAACCCGGACCACATCCGCCGGGCGGGCACGGTGCAGGACGTGGCCGACGATCAATCCGAGATGCCACATACCTTGATGAATCAGGCCCGGATTCATGAGCTGTTTCTGGAGGTGATGAGAAACGCTCCAACGCGGCTGCAACCCCATTACGGGCTTCGTGTCAGCGATTTGACGATTGATGCCGGTTCCACAGATCACCCCGTCACGGCCCAGCTTGAACGCCTGGGCGATGATGGCGACGTGATTGAACGGCTTACAGTACGTGCGAACTATGTCGTAGGCTGTGACGGTGCACGCAGCAATGTGCGCAGGGCTATCGGGGGTAAGCTGCAAGGCGACGCCGCACACCAGGCGTGGGGCGTTATGGACATTCTGGCGAATTCCGATTTCCCCGATTTGCGGCGGAAATGCCTTGTTCAATCGGCTTCGGAAGGAAACGTTCTGATCCTTCCGCGCGAAGGCGGATACCTGTTCCGAATGTATGTCGAGCTTGACAAGCTGAACCCGGATGAGCGGGTCGCCAACCGCAATCTGACGGCTGACCATATCATCGCTGCCGCGAACCGGATCATGCGTCCTTATTCCATCGACGTAAAAGAAGTCGTTTGGTGGTCGGTCTACGAGATCGGCCACAGGTTGACCGACAAGTTCGACGATGTCCTGCAGCGTGAAATTGCAACACGCACCCCGCGCGTGTTCACGGCGGGCGACGCCTGCCACACCCATAGCCCCAAGGCGGGTCAGGGGATGAACGTGTCGATGGGCGATACATTCAACCTGGGCTGGAAACTGGTGCATGTGCTGACAGGAAGATCAAAGCCTGATCTTCTTCACAGCTACTCGGCCGAGCGTTTGCAAGAGGCCAAAAGACTGGTCGAAACCGACCATAAATGGGCCCGGATCATGAGTGCGCCACCGGGCGAGTCAGAGCTTGACGGCACCGACATGCCCCGATTTCAAAAACAGTTTATCGAAAATCTGGAATTTACCGGCGGGCTTTCGGTTCATTATGGGCCTTCGGACTTGGTCGCCGAACCGGTTCACCAGCATCTGGCGCGTGGGCTGGTCATAGGCAAGCGATTTCATTCCGCACCAGTTGTCCGGCTTGCGGATGCCATGCCTATGCAATTGGGACATGTGGCCGAAGCGGATGCGCGCTGGAGGCTCTATGCCTTCGCAGAACAGGGAGACGCAGGTAGGCAAGACGGATCGATCCATCACCTTTGCGAGGCTTTGCAAAGCGATCCGAACTCTCCTCTGCGACGGTTTACGCGCCCTGACGAAGACATCGACGGTTTGATAGATCTACGGGCCATCTTCCCACAGGATTTCAAATCGCTGGCCTATGAGGATATGCCGTCTCTTTTGAAACCCGAGAAAGGCAGGTATGGTCTGCGCGACTTCGAGAAGGTTTTTTGCGTTGATCACAAGAGGCGCGAAGACATCTACGAAATGCGCGGAATTGACCGGACAAAGGGCTGTATGGTCGTCGTCAGACCGGACCAATATGTGGCGCATGTTTTGCCTCTGGAATGTCACGCTGACCTGTTTGACTTCTTCTCCAGACTATTTGTTTCGGGCGGCGGTCGATAAGTACGACGTCTCTGGTCACAACGGACCGCCGTTCCGAGGGGAGAATGGTTTGTCGCATCCGTACTTGGTTCTGCAGGATTGCCGCCTGGGCAAATCTGGATTGGCGCTTGAAGCCGCCCGTGTCGCAGGAAGGCTCTCTAGCCAGGAAGCTAAGCGCGGGTATTTCAGGACGCGTTTAACGCGGCTAGAACCTCGGTGCTGACCACAACACCGCCAGCCTCGGCTGCCGCCCGTTTGGCCAGACGCCCGTCTCCCGGAACACGGGCTTCCCCATTGCCGACAATTTCTGCGCAAATGCGCGTGATAAATTGATTGAAGGCCGCGTTGCCGAACCGCGTCGGATCAATCGCAATCAGTGTTGCGCCGCCTTTGATGTTCAGGGCCCCGAACGCCTCGCGTTCCTGATTGTCTGCGGAAAGGGTTCCACCAGCCAGAGCGGCACCCAACACCTCAACCATGAAAGCGATTGCGGCGCCCTTGTGCTCGCCAAAAGGTAACAGGCTGCGGGTTTCCAGAATGGCGTTCGGGTCCGTGCTGGGTGCGCCGTCAGGGTCCAGCCCGGCAGGGCGGGGCAGGTCGTGCCCTTCGGCTGCGGCCATGCGGATATCCATCAAAGCAACCATTGAAGACGCCTGATCCCAGACTATCGGCGCGCCGTCCTCGCGCGGGCAGGCAAAAGACATCGGGTTGGTGCCAAATACCGGGCGCACCCCGCCTTGCGGCACCACCATGGACAATGAGTTGATCACGGCAAACGCCACCAGACCAGCCTCGGCCAGCGGTTCGGTGTCAAACCGCAACGCGCCCAGATGGTGGCAATTTGCGCAGGTGAAAGCGGCAATGCCGTTTTCCCGCGCCATTTCGATCAACGCGTCGCGGGCTTCTGCTGCGGCGACCTGATAGTACCCGTTATCTGCGTCACAGCGCAGAACGCCCGGGGCAGCCTTTTCTATCTTGGGTTTCGCATTGCCGTTTGCATAGCCCGAGGTGAAGCTTTGGACATAGACCGGCAGCATACGCAATCCGTGGCTGCGCGGTCCGTCCCGTTCGGACCGGGTAACAATGTCGGCCAGAATATCGCTGCCCTGCGCGTTTACACCGGCAGAAACAAGTACGGATTTCGCGAGCGCCCGAACCTCGGCAAGAGAAAGCGTTTTGGTCGATTGTTCGGTCATCTTTTCAATTCCAGTCTTTTTACTTCAGGGGTCAGGCACGCGCACGCGCGCTGGTGGGATCAACGGCGCAAGTATCGATCACCTCGGCATCACGCATTTCGTTATGGACCAACACCTGCATCCGTGTACCCGGCGCGGTCATATCGTTTGGTACAAGTGCCATCGCTATGTCGTGGTTGCAATAATAAGAGAACCCGCCCGACGTAACGTGCCCGATCAGTTCACCGTTTGCATAAACGCCTTCATCGAACATCACCGAAGTTTCGCCAAAGGGAAGTTTCAACGTGACCAGCCGTTTGTGATTGCCCTCGCTTCTCTGCTTCTCCAGCGCCGTTTTTCCGATGAACTCTCGCCCCTCGGTGACAACAAACCGATCAAGGCTGGCCTCATACGGTGTCATGTCCTTGCAAATCTCGCGGTTGATGGCGCGATAGGATTTTTCAAGGCGCATGGATTCCAAAGCCTCAAGACCGAAGGGTTTTACACCGGCTTTCAAAAGCAGGTCGACAAGGTGGCGGTTATACCCGACCGGATGGTGCAGTTCCCAACCCAGCTCGCCTGTGTAAGATACCCGAAGCAGGTGAACGTCTTTGGCATAGCCCACTTCACCTTTTTGTGCAGAGAGCCAGGGAAAAGCAGCATTCGACAAATGGTTGTCGGTGAGGGGTTGCAAAATCTCGCGCGCCTTGGGACCAGCCAGCGCGATCACACCCAACTGTTCCGAAACGTCTTCAAGGATAACCGATTGATCTTGTGGTAGCAGGCGTTGCAGCTGATCCCAGTTATAGGCGCGCCAATTCGGGGTAGAGACCAGGTAAAAATCATTCTCGGCATAGCGGACAACTGTGTATTCCGCATCCATGCCACCTTTTGGATTCAACAAGAGCGACAGGTTCATCCGGCCCACTTTGGGCAATTTGTTTGCCATCAGACCATCCAGCCACCGCGCGGCGCCGGGACCGCGTACAGTAAACTTGGTCATCGGTGACATCTCGATGAACCCGGCCTCTTCGCGGGTGGTACGTACTTCCTCCTGAACGCGTTCCATGTGGTTGGTTCGGCGGAAAGAATGTTCAGGGATCGCCTCTTGCGGCGATTTGGCGAACCAGCGCGGGAATTCATAGCCGTTGAAGCTGGTCCAGACTGCGCCATGCGCCGTCAGCAGATCGTAAGACCCCACGGTTTTCATCGGACGCGCGTTCGGGAAATCTTCGCCGGGGATATGCGCGTTCATATGCGTGCCCCAGGTTTCGCGAACCTTATCCATGGTCCAGCGTTTGGAGGCGTAGTCAGAGAAACGGCGCGGGTCCAGTTCCGACATGTCCATGCCCGGATCACCGTCGACGATCCAGCGGGCCAGCCGTTCGCCCACGGTGCCGCCCCACAGAATGCCACCGGGCATCCCTTCGGCCAGCCACAGGTTTTTGTGCCCCGGCGCTGGCCCGGCAAGTGGCAATTCGTCCGGCGTCATTTGGAAGGGGCCGCGCGTGTTGGCCTTGATGCCCACCTCGCCAAGAACTGGAACCCGTTCGATTGCCCGTGCCCACTGGGTTTCCACGGCATCGAAATCCTCGGGCAAGAGGTCTGCGCCAAAGTCAGGCGGCACGCGGTCTTCGGCAAACAGTTTTAGGTCCTTGGTGAATTCATAGGGCCCGAACTGAATGCCACCGACATCTTCGCGCAGATATGCGCCGTAATCCTCATCCCGCAGGATCGGGAACTCGGGCAAACCCTGCGCGCGACGTTCCTTGAGCAGTGGAACGGTTTCCGTGGTCCAGTACTGGTGAACGATGGGAATGCAGGGCAGGTCCAGCCCAACGCGCCGGGCATTTTCACGGGCATAGTTGCCGGTGGCAAAAACCAGATGCTCGCACGTGATCTCACCCTGATTGGTGGTCACTTTCCAATGACCGCTTTCCAGCCTTTCATACGTCTGTGCTTCGGTGTTCTGACAGATTGTGGCGCCCGCATCCCGCGCCAGTTTTGCCATTGCCATGGTGATGTCCGCCGGGTTCACATAGCCGTCCTCGGTATGCAGGATACCGCCGCGAATATGCTCGGACTGGCTCAAAAGGGGGTGAACATCGGCAATTTCCGCCGGCGTCAACAGTTTGCAGGGCACACCGGCGGCCTCGGCAATCGAGATATATGACTGGAATTCATCCCAACGTTCCTGGGTGTTGGCAACGCGCAGCTGACCCACTTTGCGCAAGCCTACCGACGCACCCATCTTCTGTTCGACTTCGGAATAGATGCGGATGGTTTCCATCGTCATCTTCGACACGTTTCGGGACCGCACGAAGGTGACCAGCAGACCGGCCGCATGCCAGGTCGAGCCTGAGGTCAGCGTGGTCCGTTCCAGCATCACCGCATCGCTACAGCCGTGCTGTGTCAGCCCATACAGAATGGACGCGCCCACACATCCGCCGCCAACGACAACAACTTTGGCATGTGACTTCATTTGCCGATTTCCTTCTTGCGACTGATCATGGTGTCAGACGCTCTGCCTGCCCGAAATCAGTAAGATGAGAACGTTCCGAAGTTTTTACGGAAACATGGCGCCAGACAATCGCAAAAAATCTCTCCTGCGGCTTAGTTCAGGTCACCTCTCACCGGGTGCCTTCGCATTGGTCGCTGTCTGGGTCCCGGTCATTCGGTGCTGTCCAGCACGGCATCAATTTTTATGTGCCTTGTGTTGTTTCACCTTGTTATGTTAGCGCAAACTGTGCCAGTGAAGCCTGATACCTTTGCAAAACTGGGTTTCTGTTGCCTACGTATTGCGGCTTACAAGTGGGAGGAACAGGTGTATCTCGGTCTTGATTTGGGGACGTCAGGTCTTCGGGGAATTGTGGTCAGTGAAGACGGCGACGTCGTTGCCGAGGCCGAAGCAAGCGTGAATACATCGACACCGCATCCGGGCTGGTCAGAGCAAGAACCTGCGGATTGGGTTGAAGCGTGTCAAAAGGTCGTTGCCCAGTTGCGCGGGCAAAACAACGCTGCGGTTTCGGCAGTGCGTGGCATTGGTCTTAGCGGTCATATGCATGGCGCGACGCTTCTGGACCGAAATGGTAGCGTCTTGAGGCCCTGTATCCTTTGGAACGACACAAGGTCTGCCCGCGAAGCTGCTGAACTGGATGCGCTTTCCGCGATGCGATCGATCACCGGAAACATCGTTTTTCCCGGCTTCACTGCGCCTAAACTGGAATGGGTGCGCAGGCATGAACCTGACGTTTTTGAAAAGACTGCCAAAGTGTTGCTCCCCAAAGATTATTTGCGCTTCTGGTTGACCGGAGAATACATCAGCGACATGTCTGACAGCGCGGGTACAGCGTGGTTGGACGTCGGACGTCGGGAATGGTCGGAAAAAGCGCTTGAGCTCAGCCACATGCGTCGGGATCAGATGCCCGAACTGGTCGAAGGCAGCGCCGCCGGGGGCGAGCTGAGGGCGGAGATTTTGCAGCACTGGGGCCTGACCGGACCCGTAGTCGTTGCGGGCGGGGCAGGCGACAACGCGGCGGCGGCCTGTGGTATTGGAAGTATCGCCGAAGGCAGCGGTTTTCTATCGCTGGGAACGTCCGGTGTGCTGCTGGTTGCCAAGGACAGTTACGCGCCCGCACCGGAAACGGCGGTTCACTGCTTCTGCCACGCGGTGCCGGAGCGCTGGATCCAAATGGGCGTCATCCTGTCGGCGACCAACAGCCTGAACTGGCTGTCCCGGAATCTCGGCCAATCCGTTGGTGCACTCGCATCGGCTTTGCCGGATACCGTCACCGGGCCGTCGAAGACCAAGTTCCTGCCATACCTGTCGGGGGAACGTACCCCTCATAATGACAGCGCCATCCGGGGGGCGTTTCTTGGGTTGGATATTGCGTCGGGTCCAGCGGACCTTGCACAGTCCGTGATGGAAGGTGTCTCATTCGCGCTGCGCGATTGCCTTGAAGCCCTCAGGAGCACGGGAACAAAACCTGAAAGCCTGATGGTTGTCGGCGGGGGCGTACGATCCCGGTTCTGGGTCGAGACGCTGGCAACTGTTCTGAGCGTCCCGCTTGCCTTGCCTAAAGGCAGTGAATTCGGAGCCGCCATAGGCGCGGCACGCCTTGCTGCCTGTGCAGTAAACGGCGCAGACCCGGTGGAGCTCATGACATCGCCAGAAATCTCTGAAATTGTTCAGCCGCGCGCGGGGTTATTCGACGCCTATGAGGCTGAATATCAAAGATACCGCCAGTTTTATGCGGCACTATCCCCCTTGTCTGCGCCATGATGAAGGGCGTCACTTCCCTACCCATCGAACAGGTTGTTCTGGAAGATGGTGCGATGTCGGTTTCCCTGCTGAGCTATGGGGCCATCACACAAGGGTGGTGGATCGGTGAAACGCCTTTGATCCTGGGCTATCAAAACCCGCAGGAATATCTGACGGACCCATATTATCTGGGTGCAATCGTGGGTCGCGTCGCCAATCGGATCGGTGGCGCAAAGTTTAATATGCAGGATGCCGCTTATCGCTTGACGGCGAATGAGGGGGAAAACACGCTGCATGGCGGTGTGGTCGGGCTGTCACGCAGCCACTGGATTATCAGGAAGACCAAGCCGAACCGTGCGGTTCTGTCCTTGACGTCACCTGACGGCGCTGACGGTTTTCCCGGAGAAATCAGGTTCGAGATTCATGTCGAGCTGGCTTTTCCACGGCTGACTTACACGATCACCGCATTGCCGGACCGGCCTACGCCGATCAGCATTGCGCAGCACAATTACTATACTCTTGGGTGCCAAAGCGGTATTCTTGACAGCCGATTGACCCTGAATTCCAAGCGGGTACTGGAACTGGACGACAGCTCCACTCCGACAGGCATCGTGGATGAGATCGTAAACCAAGCGCTGGATTTCTCATCCCCGCGCATTATCGGTGATGAGGGGCGCGGCATTGACCACTACTTCGTGTTTGAAGAGGCGGGCAATTTCAGTCGACCGGTTGCCACAGTCGAAACACCGTCAGGTTTGCGCATGAATATCTACTCTGATCAGCCCGGCGCGCAGGTCTATTCCGCCGCGCACCTGTCAGATCCTTTCACGCCATGCGCAGGGCTTTGCATTGAGCCTTCCGGTTACACGGACGCTGTGAACCACCCCTTGTTTCCGTCCGTCATCTATTCTCCGGCCAATCCGTATAAACAAGTTCTGACGTTGGAAATCGCAGAGGATCAGGCATGAAAGTTGCGATATCGATGTATGCTCTGGCCTTTTGCGTGACACTGTCGGCGGCGCAGGCGCAGGACCTCGGGCCGCTTCCTCAATTTGTAGAACCGGACCTTGTCAAGGTCGAACTGGGACAGTTGCTGTTTTACGACCCGATCCTGTCGGGGAACAAAAACATCAGCTGCGCCACTTGTCATCATCCGAAACTGGGAACGTCAGACGCGCTGTCTCTGGGTATCGGCGAAGGCGGTGTGGGGCTGGGGGCAGCGCGCAGGCTTGATCAGGAAAACATGCCCGAGCAGCGCATTCCCCGAAATGCACCGGGGCTGTGGAACCTTGGGGCGCTGGAATTCACCACCTTCTTTCATGACGGGCGTCTTGAGGCAGACCCGTCACAGCCTGACGGGTTCCGAACGCCCTTGGGCACAGATATGAGGCCGGGCTTCCAATCTGCACTGGCCGCGCAAGCGATGTTCCCGGTCTTGTCGGCTGACGAAATGGCCGGCCACTATTCGGAAAACGAAGTGAGCAAAGCCGTACGTCTTGGTTTGCTGACCCAAAAGGACGGCGCATGGGACCTTATCGCGGCGCGTGTTGCCGCAATCCCGGAATACAGGGCGCGCTTTGACCAGCTCGCGCCCGGAGAAGAGATTACTTTTACCGCAATCGCCAATATCATTGCCGATTTCATCGCCTTTGAATGGCGCGCTGACAACAGCCTGTTTGATCGCGCGATGCAGGGGAAAGAAGCGCTGCCCGAGCAGGCACAAATGGGGCTCGACCTTTATTACGGCAAAGCCGGGTGCAGCACCTGCCATTCCGGCTGGTTCCAGACGGATCATGGATTTCATTCTATCGCCATGCCGCAAATCGGGCCGGGAAAAGCCGCCCGGTTCGAGAACCATGTTCGCGACGACGGGCGATTGCGTGTGACGGGCAATGCGGATGACGCCTTCACATTTCGCACGCCATCCTTGCGCAATGTGACCCTTACGGCACCCTATGGTCACAACGGAGCCTACGCGCGGCTTGAAGATGTTGTCCGCCATCATCTGGATCCGGTTGCAGCTTTGCGCAGCTACTCGGTTGAAAAAGCAGCGTTGCCAGAGTTTCCGGGCGCGGAAGATCAAAAAGCCTTGCTCGACCCCACGCTGACCGAGGCGATTGCAGTGTCGAATGATCTGGCCCCAATCAGCCTGAGTGATGATGAAATAAACGCCATTCTGAGTTTTCTTAGCACATTGGAAGACCCGGCAGTCCGGCTGGGTGTGCCAGCGCATGTTCCCAGCGGTTTGCCTGTTGATCAATGATCAGCGGTCGATGCGAAGCACCTGATTGCTTCTGAAAGTCTGCCAATCTCCAACTGTACCGTCTGGCCAGATAACCCGCAGCGCCAGTTCGTCCGCGTTGCCCAGGCCGAAGTGATGAAGCCCGGAGATGCCGCTTGCATGACCGCCGCCAATGGTCACTTCCCGCGTTTGAATTCCGTCGGTGGTTTTGACCTCGATGAAGCTGCCGACAGCTGCGCGGTTGGGACGATCCTGGCCAAGATCAACCTGAATCCAGTTTCCAAGTTGTTGTTCGTTCTGAAATACCTCAAGCGCTGACCCGCGATTGACCACGACCAGATCAAGCGATCCATCCCCGTTCAGGTCCGCCAGGGCCCCACCGCGGGACTTTCCCATTGAGGCGACACCCGCCGCTGAGGCAGCTTCGAAAAACTGACCATTTGCAGATTGCAGCAACAGGTTGTTGGGGTCGGTTTGCGCCGCATCAGGCATCTGTTCGACATTGCCCTTGGCGACAAATATGTCGTCGCGCCCGTCGTTATTGACGTCGCCGAACTGCGCATGCCAGCCGGTTGACGGGCGACCATCGCCACCGACATGTGGCCTGTGCGCCGTTGTCCCCCGGTCGTAAGTCGCGTCGCGCCATGTCGGCCCCCCGGCAGTGGGATCAAAGATCTGAAACTTCTGATCTCCCATCGAGGTCAGGTAAACATCCGGGAAGCCGTCCCCTGATATATCCCTTGATGCAATCCCCATGCCCCAGATCGAATAGGGCAGCCACCCATCTTCCGGCGCGTAAAGGCGTGGCGTATCTTCCATAGCCCAAAGCTGCTCTTGCCCGCCGCGCACATAGTAATGGCGGTCGTTACTGACACGCAGGTCCGCGCGCCCGGTGCGCGCCCAGTCGGAAAACAGAATGGACAAGGAACAATGGCCCGGCACCAGGTGGAGAGGTGGGCCATAGGCCGTCCCTTCGGGGCGATACAAAAGCGTCGGCCCGCAGGCTTCAAACGGGCCATCGGGATTGGTTCGGTCGACATATGTTCCAAAAGCCAGTGTCGGCAGGGTTTTACCACTTTCCCAGGTGGCAGAAAAACCGGTGGTCCAGTGATCCTGAGACTGGAAATTCAACGAGGTGAACGGTTCAAATGCGCAATTCGCTTTGCCACGCAACAAAACGTCTTCGCCAACGCGCAAAACCGCCAGATCCAGAAACCCGTCCCCATCGATATCCACTGGGTAGGCGCCAGTCACGCCGGTCAGGGACAGTGCGCTTGACGTTTCTGACCGAAAACTGACATCGGGTCCTGATGTGTTGACAAACAATTGCGCCGGGTTGGTTCCCCCTGCGGCAAACAGTTCGGGCCGATCATCGCCATTGCAGTCGAAAACGGCAACGCCTCCGCCCACAAAGTGCTCCCATCCGCCGTCGTAAACATGGCTGGGGACGTCGATGCTGTGAAACTGCGGAAGGTTGATGTCGGCCGTGGCGGCGGACGCTGTCGCTAGCAGGATCGTCAGTTCAACTCGCATTTTCCGCCAGTTCCCTGACTTTCAGGATCGAGACTTGTTCGATCCCATAGGCTGCTGCCCCTTTTGCCCACATTGAATCCCCCCAATGGTTTACGTTGATTTCAGGCAGTGGCGCGTCAACGCTAACGACACCGTTTTTGATACGAGTCATCACTGCCTCAGAATGCAGGTATTCAAAGCTGCCTCGGGTGCCGGACAGGATGATACATTCCGGATCGAACAGATTGATCAAGTTGGAAAGCCCCATTCCAAACATCTGGCCAGCGCGGGACAGAACTGAAACGGACCGGGCATCACCGGATTGGGCGGCTGCGTGAATATCAGCAAGAGTGTGCGGGTCAGTTGCCTGGCTGGCAATGGTTGCCTCGCGGATCAGGGCATGTTCCCCAACATAAGCTTCAAGGCATCCGCGTTGCCCGCACTGGCACAATGCGCCATCCAGCTGAACTTTGACATGCCCGAATTCCGCGCCGCAACCGCGCTCGCCGCGATAAAGCTTGCCATCCAACACAATGCCCAGACCAATGCCGTGTTCTATCGTGACAACCAGAAAGTTCTTCAGCCCTTTGCCAAGACCGAAAAGCTGTTCGGCCTTTGCAACCAGATTGGCGTCATTCTCGATAAATGCGGGGCAGGGGAGCGCTTGGGACAGAAGCGGGCTCAGATCCACGTTGCGCTCTGTCAGCGAAGATGACCAATGTACAAAATTCCGCTCTGCGTCGACCAGTCCGGCAATCCCGATGCAGACGCCGGAGACCTCTGTCAGGGACCTGCTTGCAGAGGCGCAGGCCTGTTCCAGCGCCGTGCATATCTTTATTGCAAACGCCTCCGGGGCCATCCGGGCCTCTTCCAACGGATGTGTGTAGGAGATGATCTCAGTGCCTTCAAAATCGACCAGGATGACTGAAATCTGGTGCCGGCCCACTTTTACACCTGCAATCAAGTGACATCCGCCGTGCAGTTTCAGCAGCACACGTGGTCTGCCGCGGCGCGCGGATTTTGACGGTGTTTCGCTTTCGATTTCCTGAATCAGACCAGCTGAAAGCAGATCTGACGTTGCCGCTGTCACTGTCGCTGGGCTGGTCTCAAGCGCGCTTGCAATGTCGATCCGCGATATCGCTCCGGTCGACCGGATTTGTTCCAGCACGCGCAAGCGGGTGATGTTTCGTTGATCCGTAGCGTTTGAAGAAACCTTGCTTTTCAGCATCCTGCCCTCGCGAATCTGGTGATTTCCCAAGCGTAAGCGGTTTTTCTTCTTTCGGGTAGCATAAATATTTTACTGACTGAAATAAATATGCTACTCAGAATTGTGAGAGCCACGAATCATGAAGCGATGGCTCGATAAACCGGGAGGAAATCATGAAACGAATTCTCAGCGCTTCTGCTGTGGCCGTCCTGATGGGGACGGTTGCGTTTGCAGAAACCACGGTCGGTGTCAGCTGGTCGAACTTCCAGGAAGAGCGCTGGAAAACCGACGAAGCGGCAATCAAAGCCGCGCTTGAGGCAGGCGGTGCCGAGTATATTTCGGCAGATGCGCAATCGTCGTCGGCCAAACAATTGTCGGATATTGAAAGCCTGATCGCCCAGGGCGTTGATGCACTGATCATTCTGGCGCAGGATTCTCAGGCCATTGGACCGGCTGTTCAGGCCGCGGCCGACGAAGGTATCCCAGTCATCGCATATGACCGTCTGATCGAAGATGATCGGGCCTTCTACCTGACCTTTGACAATGTCGAAGTCGGTCGTATGCAGGCGCGTGCGGTGTTCGACGCCATGCCCAAAGGCAACTATGTGATGATCAAGGGCTCGCCCACCGACCCGAACGCGGATTTCCTGCGCGGTGGTCAACAGGAGATCATTCAGGGTGCTGTTGACAGTGGTGACATTGTGATCGTTGGCGAAGCCTATACCGACGGCTGGCTGCCTGCGAACGCGCAGCGCAACATGGAACAGATCCTGACCGCCAACGAAAACAAAGTTGATGCTGTGGTCGCGTCAAATGACGGAACCGCAGGCGGTGTAGTTGCTGCACTGACCGCACAAGGTATGGACGGCATTCCGGTGTCGGGTCAGGATGGCGACCATGCGGCGCTGAACCGGGTGGCCAAAGGCACGCAAACCGTTTCGGTCTGGAAAGATGCACGTGAGCTGGGCAAGGCCGCAGGTGAAATCGCGGTCGCGCTGAGCGGTGGAACGGCTGCGGCAGACGTCGAAGGCGCGGTCAGCTGGACTTCGCCCGGTGGGACTGAGATGACGTCAGTCTTCCTGGCGCCTGTGCCGATCACAAAAGACAACCTGTCCGTTGTGGTCGATGCTGGCTGGATTCCGCTGGAAGACCTGTGCCAGGGCGTCGAAAACGGCCCTGCACCCTGCAACTAAATCAAGTCTCCAAACCATAACGTCTCTGGCCCGCAAGGCCGGGCCAGAGACCATAGCTGAACATGAAAGATCGGATATGACCGAAACTTCGTCTCAGCCGGTACCCCAAAAAGCAAAGGCCAACCTGTTCCAGCAACTGGAACTGGACATGCGGCTATTGGGCATGATCGGCGCCTTCATCATCCTGTGCATCGGCTTCAACATCGTAACGGATGGCCGTTTTCTGACGCCCAGAAACCTGTTCAACCTGTCGATCCAGACCGTCTCGGTCGCGATAATGGCCTGCGGCATGGTGTTCATTATCGTGATGCGCCACATTGATCTTTCGGTCGGCGCGCTGCTGGCGACCACATCCGCCGTCATGGCGATGACACAGACCGAACTTCTGCCGAACGTGCTGGGGTTAGGTTTAAATCACCCGGCGACTTGGGCAATCACCCTTGTTGTCGGCCTCGCAGTCGGAACCTTGATCGGCGCATTCCACGGTTGGATGGTAGGCTATCTGACCATACCGGCCTTTATCGTGACGCTTGGCGGTTTTCTGGTCTGGCGCAACGTCGCCTGGTACATGACAGACGGCCAGACAATCGGCCCGCTGGACAGCACGTTCCTGATATTTGGCGGAACCAACGGGACGTTGGGAACAACGGCTAGCCTTCTGTTCGGCCTTGCCGCCACCGCTATTGCGGTCTGGGCGTTGTGGAGCGGACGCCGCTCCAAGGCTGCCCATGGGTTCCCTGTGAAACCGGTTTGGGCCGAAACAACTTTGGCGGGGATCATTGGCATCGCCATTATAGGCTATGTCTTGATCGTCAACAGTTACTCGATCCCCACACGCAGGCTGGAACGTATGTTCGAAGCGCGGGGCGAGACCATGCCTGAAGGGCTTGTTGTGGGTTACGGTATCCCGATCTCGGTTCTGATCCTGATCCTTGTTGCAGTAACCTTGACTGTTGTGGCCCGCAAAACCCGATTTGGCCGCTATATCTTTGCCACGGGGGGCAACCCGGATGCGGCGGAACTGTCGGGCATCAATACCCGCATGATGACCGTCAAGATCTTTGCGCTGATGGGGTTCCTGTGTGCGCTGTCGGCGGTCGTGGCCTCGGCCCGTCTGGCCAACCACTCGAACGATATCGGCACATTGGATGAGCTTCGCGTGATTGCTGCGGCCGTGATCGGCGGCACCGCCCTGTCCGGCGGTATCGGTACGATTTACGGCGCGATCCTTGGCGCGCTGATCATGCAGGCGCTGCAATCGGGCATGGCGATGGTTGGCGTGGACGCACCGTTTCAGAACATCGTCGTGGGCACCGTTCTGGTTTTGGCCGTCTATATCGACATCGTCTATCGCAAACGTCTGGGAGCGAAATGATGCAAGCACAAGAAACACAGAACCAAACTTCGGGCCGTGGGTCCGGCCAGCCTCCGCTTGTCGAAATGCGCGATATCTCAATTTCGTTCGGCGGCATCAAGGCGGTGGACCGTGTCTCGGTCGACTTGTACCCGGGCGAGGTTGTGGGTCTTCTGGGCCACAACGGGGCCGGTAAATCTACGCTGATCAAGGTGCTTTCGGGTGCCTATCAGATGGACCACGGAGAGATTCTGATCGACGGCAAGAAGGTTGAGATCAACAACCCCCGCGATGCGCGTGCCAACAATATCGAGACGATCTATCAGACGCTGGCCTTGGCGGACAATCTGGATGCAAGTTCGAACCTTTTCCTGGGGCGGGAGATGGTCACGCCCTTCGGGTTGGTCAACGATGCCGCGATGGAGGCCGAATGCCGCAAGATCATGGCACAGTTGAACCCGAACTTTCAGAAGTTCAATGACCCGGTCTCGGCGTTATCCGGCGGTCAGCGGCAGTCGGTGGCCATCGCGCGTGCGGTGTACTTCAACGCGCGTATCCTGATCATGGACGAGCCCACAGCCGCGCTTGGCCCACACGAAACACAGATGGTGGCGGACCTGATCCAGCAGCTCAAGGCGCAGGGGATCGGGATTTTCCTGATCGACCACGACGTGCATGCAGTGATGGAGTTGTGCGACCGGGCTTCGGTCATGAAAAACGGGCAACTGGTTGGCACTGTCGACATCGCTGATGTCACGGATGACGATCTGTTGTCGATGATCATTCTGGGCAAGAAGCCCGGCGAAAAAACGGAATGAGGTAAACGAGATGACGAGCGGTTTCTTTCAGGGGATCGAGCAGGTCCAATTCGAGGGCGAGAACAGTAAGAACCCGCTCGCATTCCGTCACTACAACCCGGACGAGATCGTGATGGGTAAGCGTATGGAGGATCACCTGCGTTTTGCCGTGGCGTGGTGGCACTCGTTTGCCTGGGAAGGCGGGGATCCGTTTGGCGGCTCGACTTTTGAACGTCCATGGCATCCGCAAGATGACATGGGCCGCGCCAAAATGAAGGCCGATGTTGCCTTTGAGATGTTCGAGATCATTGGCCAGCCCTATTTCTGCTGGCATGACGCGGATGTCCGTCCCGAACAGGGCAGTTTTGCAGAAAACCTGCGAACGCTGAATGAGATCACTGACTATATCGGTGAAAAGATGCAGGTGTCCGGAACCAAGCTGTTGTGGGGCACAGCCAATATGTTCAGCCACCGTCGCTGGATGGGGGGTGCCAGCACCAACCCCGACCCTGATGTCTTTGCATTTGCCGCCGCCACGGTGAAATCCTGTTTGGACGCGACCCACAAGCTTGGCGGCGAGAATTATGTGCTTTGGGGCGGGCGCGAGGGCTACGAGACGCTGCTCAATACCGACATGAAGGCCGAACTGGATCATATGGGCCGGTTCCTGAACATGGTGGTCGAGTACAAGCACAAGATCGGCTTCAACGGCACGATCCTTGTAGAACCCAAACCGCAGGAGCCGTCCAAGCATCAATATGATTTCGATGCGGCAACCTGCATCGGTTTCCTGCGCAAGTACGGCCTTGAGGATGAAATCAAGCTGAACCTGGAACAAGGGCACGCAATCCTGGCAGGACACAGCTTTGAACATGAGATCGCTGTTGCCTCGGCCGAAGGTATGCTTGGATCCATCGACATGAACCGGAACGATTACCAGTCCGGGTGGGATACGGATCAGTTCCCCAACAACACGCCTGAAGTCGCGCTGGCTTATTACCACATCCTGAAAGCGGGCGGGTTTACCACGGGTGGTACCAATTTCGACGCCAAGCTTCGCAGGCAATCCATTGATGCCGAAGACCTGATCGCGGCGCATGTGGGCGGGATGGATATCTGCGCCCGGGGCCTGAAAGCGGCAGCTGCGATGCTTGAAGATGGTGGTCTGGAACAGGCGCTGGCCGACCGGTATGCAGGCTGGAAAACACCCAAGGCTCAGGCGATGCTAACCTCTGGCCTCGACGAGATTGCAGCGCGGGTGCTTGCCGAAGACCTCAATCCTCAGCCACGCTCGGGGCGTCAGGAAGTGCTTGAGAACTACGTGAACCGCTTTGTGTAATTCCGGTCGGCTGAGCCTGAACTGAAATATTCGGTGTACAAAGCCCCGGAAACGCGTGAGTTTACTTAGGCGTTGTCCGGGGCTTTCCCTTGTCGAACGCAGTGGCATCATGGGCCCGTCCGGGTCGCGCAGGTGGGACGACCAAAGACTTGGTGGAAAAATCGGCAGGTAAGGCAATCTTTCTAAGTGGCAACCTGATGCTACATGTGACGCGCATGTCGCTGACCACGAGCATTGGATTGATGGCGATATTTGCTGTCGATTTTGTCGATATGGTCTTTATCTCGATGCTGGGCAACGACGCGCTGGCCGCAGCGGTAGGTTATGCCGGGACGCTGCTGTTTTTCACCAACGCAATCAATATCGGTCTGTCGATTTCTGCCGGGGCGCTGGTCGCGCGTGAGTTGGGCGGCGGGCGGGCTGAACAGGCAAGGCAATACGCATCCAGTGTCGCCGTTCTGGGGCTGATCGTCGGGTTGGTAACCTCTGTTCTGGTGTTGCTGAACGTCAGTTTTCTGCTGTCGCTGCTTGGCGCAAAGGGCGAGGTTTTGCGGCTGGCGACGCGCTATGTGTCGATCATTCTGCCGACCATGTGGGTGATGTCGATTGCGATGGCAGCGATGGCTGTGCTGCGCGCCCACGGCGATGCGCGACGATCGATGATGGCAACGATTTACGGCGGCGTTGTGAATGCAGTTCTTGACCCGATTTTGATATTTGCCGTTGGACTGGGGTTGGATGGGGCCGCGATAGCCTCGGTTCTGGCGCGGCTATGTATGTTAGGCGCAGCATTGTGGCCCGCGCTGCGGGTGCATCAGGGATTTGCACGCCCATCGCTGAAACAGGTGGCACAGGATTTTCGGCCCGTGCGGGCCATCGCAATCCCTGCCGTTCTGACGAATGTCGCCACGCCGATCGGGAATGCCATCGTAGTGCGGGAAATTGCACAGTTTGGAACGGATGCGGTTGCGGGCATGGCGGTGATTGGGCGGCTGTTGCCGGTGGCGTTTTCGGTCATCTTTGCGCTGTCCGGCGCGATAGGGCCAATCATCGGGCAGAATTTCGGGGCAGAAAAATTTGATCGCGTGCGCGCTGCGTTTATGGCCGGGATCAAGTTCACCGCAATCTACGTTCTTTGCATGTCGGCCATTCTGTTCTTGCTGCGTTCGCCAATTGCGAATTTGTTCGCAGCCCAGGGGGAAACGCGCGTACTGATTTATCTGTTCTGCGGCCCGCTGGCATTGGCGTCGTTCTTCAATGGTGTGATTTTTGTGACAAATGCCAGTTTCAACAATCTGGGCCATCCGGTCTATTCCACATGGATAAACTGGGGTCGTCACACCATTGGCACATGGGTGTTTGCCACGATTGGCTCACAAATCGCCGGGGCGTCGGGCGTTCTATTGGGTCAGGCTTTTGGGGGCGTAATCTTTGCTGTCATAGGATGGGTTCTTGTCGCGCGCGTAGTGGCACGGCTGGAACGCGTGCAAACGCCCGAGCCTTTTGCCGATCAGGGGCGGCTTCACTCGCTGTTCGGGCGTCGCGGCTGGTAAGCGATCAGGTCAGTTCCCCTGATTGCGCGCTTCCAGCCGTTCCAGGTTGACCACTGTCGACAGCATCAGGCGGTCATGGCTCCAATCCCGTGTCTGCTGGATTGAGGCCGACCCCAGAGCCAAAAGCGCACCAAAGACCAGTGTCATTCCAAGGAACACTGCCGGTAGGGCAGGTACCGATGGCTGAACATCGGTCAGCGCGATTACACGTTGCCGCAACACGCGTTTTGCCTTGCCGCCAGTCACAAAAGCAACATTCAGAACGCGTGGGCTGTTGGTTGAGATTGTCCGGGCGCAATAGTCCAGCAGGCACGCCGTGTATTCCCGCGCATCAATCCGTTTGCGCGCAACAACCGACTGGTCGCAGGCCAACTCGCGCAGCCGGCCGAACTGATACTTGAGCATCAGATAGGCCGGGTTCCAGAACAACAGCGGACGCAGCAGCTCAAACCCCAGTTCCCATTCGACGTCACCCGTACGGATATGCTGAAACTCGTGGGCAAGTGCAAAACGCAACTCGCGCGGGGTGTCCAGCAGATGGCTGGGCAGAACGACGTGGCGGCGGCGAAGTCCTCGCACGGCAAAGGGCACAGTGATGCGATCGGAAAGTCGAATATCCACCTTGGCGGACCGCCGCCAAAGAAAACTGGAATTGACAGTCTGACGGATCGTCATTGCGTCCCGCAAGGCACGCGCGGCGTACACGGCTGCGATACAGGCAAGTATGGCGGCAACGATGGTGATCACAGGCTGCTGTCCGGACAATGCCAGATCAACCCACCTTTCGCGGGTGTTCAGTAGTGCTTCGAACTGCGTGGCAGGCATTGCGATGTCACCGCGCAGATAGGCTGCAACGGCGATATCGCCAAGGGCCACGGCACTGCCCGGCCAAGCGTAAGTCGCCAGCGACGACACGCAAACCGCCAGAAACGGGCTGGCAAGGACACAGATGCACAAGGTCTTGAGCGCCCGCAACTGTGCGACATAGCCATTGCGCAGGGCGGTGCGGCTTAGGGCCGTGCGGGTCACCAGCCAGATGACTGCCGAAAAGGCCAGCACGATGTTGAGTTCGATGAATGCGTCGAGAACCGGTCTAACCGCTGTCATTTTGCAGTCTCCTCTCTACCAGTGCTCGAATCTCCTCCAGGTCGGCTTCGCTCAGCCCCGCGTCGTCGACCAGCCGCGCCACCAGTGTGGCGGGGGTGTCGTCGAAAAGCGTGCGCGACAGATTTTGAAGCGAACGGGCCTGATATCTGTCCTTTTCCAGAAGCGGCGTATAGATCAGGGTCTTTCCAGACTTGTGGCTTTCCACAAAACCCTTCTCGTCCAGAATGCGCAGGATCGTGGCCCCGGATGTATAGGCCAGGTTGCGTTCTGATGGCAGGCGGTCCAGGACATCACGCACCGAGCCTTGCCCGAGGGCCCAGAGCTCGTTCATGAACTCCAGTTCGACCTCGGTCAGCAGATTTGTTGTCTTTTTCTTTCGCATTGGTCTCGGTGTCGTCATGGTTAGTATGCCTGACAGACAAGCATCCTTTCGCGATTTCTCAAAGTCTAAACTTTCCAGAAAACAAAAACGCCCCAGCCAATGGAGAGGAACAGCGGTGTCCAGACGGGTTGCCCGACCAATCCAAGCCACGCCAGGAAAATATATGCGGCCCCCAGAAGGGTGATGAACAGGCGATCCCCCAGCGTGGTTGTCAGCCCCAGAACCCCGCGCCGTTCAATTCCGTCGCGGAATTTAAAGCCCTCCAGCAAGCCAATGCATGCTATGGCCGAGAAGATACCGACAAACACGGCCAGCGTGGCAGGTGTCCATGCCATCCAGAAATCAGGCCAAAGGGGGTCCGTCCACGAGAACCCTTTTTCGGCCTCCTGTCCGACATTGCCCCATCCGGCCTTGGCCTGGGCAAAGGCTGTTGAGGGCAGGAAGGGGAGGGTGAGAAGCAGTTTTCGCATGTCGAACCTCACACACGTCCCATCGCGAAGCCACGCGCGATGTAGTTGCGAACAAACCAGATGACGATGGCACCGGGGATGATGGTCAGGGTGCCCGCGGCGGCCAGCAGACCCAATTCGTACCCGGCACTGGATGCTGTACGGGTCATCACAGCAGCGATGGGTTTGGCCTCGACCGCGGTCAGGGTCTTGGCCAGCAGCATTTCCACCCATGAGAACATAAAGCAGAAGAACGCCGCGACACCGACACCTGCCTTGATGTTGGGCAGGAAGATTGTCACGAAGAAGCGCGGGAACGAATATCCATCCACATAGGCGGTTTCATCCAGCTCCTTTGGGATACCACGCATGAACCCTTCCAGAATCCACACCGCCAGCGGCACGTTGAACAGCGTATGGGCCAAAGCCACGGCCAGATAGGTGTCGAAAAGGTGGATCGACGAATAGAGCTGGAAGAACGGCAGGGCGAACACCGCCGCTGGGGCCATGCGGTTGGTCAATAGCCAGAAGAACAGTTGCTTGTCACCGAGGAACCGATAGCGCGAGAACGCATAAGCCGCAGGCAAGGCAACGCAGACGGAAAGCACTGTGTTCAGAGTCACATAGGTGATCGAGTTGATGTAACCCCAGTACCAGGTTGGGTCTGTGAAGATGGTAAAATAGTTTTCCAGCGTAAAAGTCTGGGGAAACAGGGAAAAGCCCGACAGAATCTCGTTCGTTGTCTTGAAGGACATCGCCACCAGCCAATAGATCGGCAGCATCAGGAACGCGATATAGAGGATCGGGATGATGGACCGCTTTTTCATTCTGCGTCGTCCTTTGTCATCAGAGTGTAGAAGAGCCACGACACCAGCAGCGTGATGGCGAAGTAGATCAGGCTCATCGCTGCCGCCGGGCCAAGGTCGAACTGCCCCAGTGCGATCTTCACAAGGTCAATCGACAGCAGGGTGGTCGAGTTGCCGGGACCGCCGCCGGTCAGCACGAATGGCTCAGTATAGATGTTGAAGCTGTCCATGAACCGCAGCAAAACAGCGATGGTCAGAACCGTCTTCATCTTGGGCAACTGGATATAGCGGAACACCGACCACGGGCTGGCGCCGTCGATCTTGGCGGCCTGATAATAGGCGTCGGGGATCGACACGAGGCCGGCATAGCACAGCAGCACGACCAGCGAGGTCCAGTGCCACACATCCATGACGATGACGGTGATCCAGGCCGAAAGCGGCTGTTGCGTCATGTCATAGTTGACACCCAGCACGTCATTCAGGAAATATCCCAGCAATCCGATCTTGGGCAGGGTGAAGATGTTCCACATCGAACCCACAACGTTCCATGGAATCAGCATCGGCAAAGCCATCAGCACCAGACAGACCGGCACCCAAAAGCCCTTGCGCGGCATAGACAGGGCAACGATGATGCCCAAGGGCACCTCGATCAGCAGGATTAGGAAGGTGAATAGGAATTGCCGACCAAGTGCTGCCTGAAACCGGTCGGATCGCAGGATCTGTTCGAACCAGCCCAAACCTTCCCAGAAGAACTGGTTGTTGCCGAATGTTTCCTGCACCGAGTAGTTGACCACCGTCATCATGGGCACCAGCGCGTTGAACGCCACCAGCGCAAGAACGGGCAGGACAAAGAACCATGCTTTTTGGTTTTCCGTTCTCATTGCGCCCGCTCCTGAGTTGCGATCCAGCCGTCGCGGTAGACGCGGGATTGTTCGGGTTTGAATTGCAAGAAGACCTGTGATCCCGGTTCCGGTACACTGTGTTCGGTCACAACCTTGAGGGCGGTGTTGCCGACCACGGCGCTGACCACATAGTGGCGGCCGATATCGGCGACCTTGGTCACATGTGCCGGAATGCCGGTGTCGCCGAAACCTACATATTCCGGGCGGATACCCAGATCGGTACGGCCGCCGTCACCATGTGTGGGACCTTCCAGCATGACCTCGTGCCCTTCAAAAACGGCGCGGTCGCCTTTGGCTTCACATGGAAGGACATTCATACCCGGCGAGCCGATGAAATGGCCGACAAATGTGTGCTGTGGCCGTTCGAAAAGTTCGACCGGCGTTCCGATCTGAACCACTTCACCGTCCTGCATTACCACCACCTCGTCGGCGAAGGTCAGCGCCTCGGTCTGGTCGTGCGTCACGTAGATCATGGTTGCCCGCACGCGCTGATGCAGCTCTTTCAGCTTGGACCGCAGTTTCCATTTCAGGTGCGGGTCGATCACGGTCAGCGGTTCATCAAACATCACCGCATTCACGTCGTCGCGAACAAGGCCGCGACCCATCGAGATCTTCTGTTTGTTGTCCGGGCTCAGACCTGACGCGCGGGTGTTCAGCATGTCCGTGACGTCCAACATCTCGGCGATTTCCAGAACGCGACGCTTGATGGTTTCGGCGTCGACACCCCGGTTCTTCAACGGGAAGGCCAGGTTTTCGCCCACGGTCATCGTGTCGTAGATCACCGGGAACTGAAAGACCTGCGCGATGTTGCGTTGGTCCGGGGGCAGGGCGGTGACGTCCTTATCATCGAACAGTATCCGACCTTCCGAGGGGGTAAGAAGACCGGATATGATGTTCAGCAGCGTGGACTTGCCACAACCTGATGGCCCCAAAAGCGCATAGGCCCCGCCATCGCGCCATGTCACGTCGATTTCCTTCAGCGCATAATCCTCGGGGCCTTTTGGTGACGGCATATAGCTGTGTCGAAGGTTTGAAAGCTTGATCTGTGCCATGTCAGGCCACCCTTTTGCCGTCTTGGCTGAAGTACCGGCAATGCGCCGGGTTCATGTAGAAACTGTGATCTTCACCGACCTGATAGGGATGCACACCAGCGGCGAGTGAAACCCAGGCTTCATCACCATGCTGGAAATGCGCGCTGGAATCAGAACCTGACAGTTCGGTCACGATCACACGTCCGGTCAGTTCGACATCGGCGTCAGACGTACGAAATGGCGTCACGCGATGAGGGCGCACGGCGACCATATATTCCCCGTCGGACATGTCCGAGACTGCCCAGCCGACATTACCTGCCAACTGCGCACGGGCGCTGGCAACGGTGATACGAGCCACATTGATAGGCGGATCCGAGAATACACGCGCCGCAGCAATGTTTTCCGGATTACGGTAGATGTCGGTGGTTGGGCCGAACTGGGTCACACGGCCGTCTTCCATCAGTGCGGTGTAGCCTCCCAACAGCAATGCCTCTTCAGGCTCCGAGGTGGCGTAGACAACGACGGCCCCGCGACCAGCGAACAGATCGGGCAGTTGTTCGCGCAGCTCTTCGCGCAGTTTATAATCAAGGTTCGCCAGCGGCTCATCAAGGAAGACGGCGCGGCTTTCTTTGGCAATGGCACGCGCCAGCGCGGTCCGTTGTTGTTGCCCACCCGACAGCTCGTGCGGGCGGCGGTGCAGCATCGGGCGCAGTTGCAGCAGGTCGGCGGCCTCTTCCACGCGGCCTTCGATCTCGGACTGCGCCATGCCTGCCACACGCAGGGGCGAGGCGATATTGTCGAATACGGTCATATGCGGGTAGTTCACGAAGAACTGGTGCACGAGGCTGATTTTCCGCTTTTGCGTATTCAGCCGTGTGACGTCCTGCCCATCCATCAGGACCTTGCCCGAGGCGATCGGGTCCAGCCCGGCCATCATCTTGATCAGAGAGGTCTTGCCCGAGCCCGTCGCGCCCAGCAGCACGTTGAAGTGGCCTATTTGAAGGGTCAGGTTTGTGGGCTTGATATGGATGACGTTGCCGACCCTTTTGGTCGCGTCTTGAAGTTCGATCATGTCCGTGGGTTCCGGTCCTTCAGTGCGGTGCACTGGTCTTGAGGTGGGGGTGCCTGACGCGGCACCCCCGGGTTTCAACAGCTTATTGAGACTGCCAGCGCTTAACCAGTTCGTCATAGTTGACGGTCTGGCCTTGCGGCTTTTCGTTCTCAAGCTTGGCCTTGGGCGAGCCCGCTTTTTCCAGCCAGAAAGATGGGTCCTGCGGCTCGTTCAGGCGTGGACCACAGCCGCCATAAACACCGGCGCTTTCATCCGCGGCCTGCATACGTGCCATGGTGATGTCCATCTCTTCGGCCAGACGATCCATCGCCTCTTGCGGGGTGAAGGCGCCCGAATTCACGTCACCGATCTGCTGCCACCAGATCTGGGCCAGCTTCGGATAGTCCGGCACGTTGATGCCGGTCGGCGACCATGCCACGCGGTCAGGCGAGCGGTAGAACTCGACCAGACCACCCAGCTTGGGGGCGCGTTCGGTGAACGACTCGTGGTTGACCGAGCTGTCGCGGATGAAGGTCAGACCCACATGGGACTTCTTCACATCGACAGTTTTGGAGGTCACGAACTGGGCATAAAGCCAGGCTGCCTGGGCACGATCCGAGGGGGTCGATTTGAGGAATGTCCAGGAGCCCACGTCTTGGTAACCAACCTTCTGGCCTTCTTCCCAATAGGGGCCGTGCGGGCTGGGCGCCATCCGCCACAGCGGCGTGCCTTCGTCATCCACAGTGTTGTTGCCTTCGGATTTCGGCTTGACCATGTCGGCGGTGAAGGCGGTGTACCAGAAGATCTGCTGGGCCACGTTGCCTTGGCTCAGTGCCGGCAGCGACTGGTAGAAGTCATAAGACGCGGCACCCGGAGGCGCATAGGCCCGCAGCCATTCGTCCCATTTGCGGATCGCATAGACCGCAGCCGGACCATTTGCAGCACCACCGCGCGACACCGAGGCACCGACCGGGTTACAGGTGCCCGCTTCCATGCGGATGCCCCATTCGTCAACCGGAATACCATTCGGCTCGCCCTTGTCACCAGCACCGGCCATCGAAAGCCAGGCGTCGGTCATGCGCCAGCCAAGGTCGGGCGCGCGCTTGCCGTAGTCCATGTGGCCGTAGATCGCAACGCCGTCGACTTCTTTCACGTCATTGGTGAAGAACTCGGCGATGTCTTCATAGGCCGACCAGTTGACCGGAACGCCCAGATCATAGCCGTATTTCTCTTTGAACGCGGCCTTGTTGGCCTCGTCATCGAACCAGTCCTTGCGGAACCAGTAAAGGTTCGCAAACTGCTGGTCGGGCAGCTGATACAGCTTGCCGTCCGGCCCGGTGGTGAACTGAATGCCCATGAAGTCATCCAGATCGATTGTCGGCGAGGTTGTCGCCGCCCAGTCGCCGCCCATCATGTCGGTCAGCGGATAGGCCAGTTGCAGACGCGAGTGGGTACCAATCAGGTCACTGTCGTTGACATAGCCGTCATACAGGTTCCGACCTGTCTGCATCTGGGTCTGAACAGCCTGGACCACTTCGCCTTCGCCAAGGATCTGGTGATTGACCTTGATGCCGGTGATTTCTTCAAACGCCTTGGTCAGAACCTCCGACTCGTAGGAATGCGTCGGAATACCTTCGGACAGGACGTTGATTTCCATGCCAGCGTAGGGCTGTGCAGCTTGGATAAACCATTGCATCTCGGCCATCTGTTCGTCTTTCGACAAGGTCGATGGCTGGAATTCGTCGTCGATCCAACGTTGTGCTGCGGCTTCGTCGGCCCAAGCGGACCCGTGCCCCGCAATGACGGCAGCCGCCGCCACTGCGGAAAGTAGATGTCTCCGCATCTGTCTCCTCCCAAAAATTATGGTTCTCCGGCGGGAACCGGATGCAGAACAGCATCAGCGATTTTTTGCGTATGTGTCAAACTAAATTTTTAGTAATTGACGTTCAGGCACTTCGGGGCCGCATGAATTGAATTTGTTTCCACCGTTGTAAATGATTGTAACTATATAATTATGTTATCGAAATTTCAAAATTTCTCCGCGAGGGAGATAGGGAACTCCACTGAGACCCGTTGCAAGCAAGAGATGACAGAGGGTGCGTTGAATTGCATTCGCGTTGCGAGAGGCATGGACACTGATCCGGCACTCGTGAGAAGTCAGGCAAACCAGCTTCCCGGATCACTACTGCTGAAACTCAGTGCTCACATGGCACCAATCCGTTCCGACAAAAGGCCAGTTGTGGCAATGCGGATGTAGCACTGCCTTGCCGTTCACGGTATTCCGTGTCCATATGAAGAAAAATTCCGGAGCCGGTTCGTGAAGAAGAATACCCTTAACACCCATCGTGAGCTGGAATTGCTTGATGCCCTCAGACGTTTGGGTGGAACGGCCCGGAATTCGGATCTGGCGAATATGCTCGGCGTATCCGAAGAGACGGTGCGCCGAACGATCAAAGCCTTGTCAAAGGCGGGTACGGTCGAACGCGTTCATGGCGGAGCTTACCTTGCCGGAGTGCAGGGCGCCCCCAACTTCTTTCACCGGATATCACAAGACGCTGATGAAAAGCGTTTGATCGCCGGGCATACCGCGAAACTGGTTCGCGATCAGATGACCGTTTTCCTGGATGTGGGATCGACAACCGCTTTCGTCGCGGAAGAGCTGCGACAGGTCAGCAACCTCACGGTTGTCAGCAACTCCATCGGTGTCGTGCAGACCTTGGCCGGGGTCAACGGAAACCGTGTGCACCTTTTGGGGGGTGAGTTGCAGATCGATGAAAGGGGGACGTTTGGTCACGTCACCCACAAGCAGCTGCAACGCTATGCCTTTGACATCGTGATCCTGAGCACGGACGCGATTTCAGACAGCAAAGGGTTTCTGTATCACAGCGCGGTCGAAGCGGATCTTGCATCGGTGGTGGTCAGGTGTGCGGACCAGGTTGTCATGGCTGCAGCGCATTCCAAGTTTGGTGAAAGGGCACCTTATGTGGGGCCGGACCCTCGGCTGGTGCATTCGCTGGTCACGGATGCCGTGCCAAAGGGTGGGGTGGCCAGATTCCTTGACCGTTGGGGCATCGAAATTCAGATCGCTGATGACAGTTAGATTGCAGTTTCCAGACGCGGCCCGGATGGTCGTACTGCTTTGGGATGGAAGAAGCTAAGGAAGAGTGGCAGCCCGTAGGGGAATCGAACCCCTCTTTCCAGGTTGAAAACCTGGCGTCCTAACCGATAGACGAACGGGCCACTTGGTATCAGGTCACAAGCGCAAATGGCAGCCCGTAGGGGAATCGAACCCCTCTTTCCAGGTTGAAAACCTGGCGTCCTAACCGATAGACGAACGGGCCACGCTGGCTTGTGGAGGGCCTTTTACGGTTTCGCCGTGACCCCCGCAAGCGTAAAAACGCAGGGACGGGAAAGTTTTTTAGCACACCAAAGCCGCGTGTTAACGGGCTTCTGCCGCGTCCTCCAGCCTGAGCTGCACAGATTGGCGCCCGCCCCAGGTGTTGACCTCTAGCCGACCCGCAAAATGAAAGCGCGCACCGCCGTGATTTGACAGTTTTTCGCCCATCGGCCCGTCAAAAGCACCAAAGGCAATCGCATCCAGCCCGCCGCCCATTCCATCGGTCAGCGACAGTTTCAGATGCGATTCACCGACCCGCTTGGCAAAGCGAACCTGCAGGTCAGGCAACGCATAGCGCGGGGCCGGGGCACCGGCGCCAAACGGTCCGGCCTGTTCGATCTGCTCGATCAGTTCCACGGTTGCCGCGCCGGGCATCAACGCGCCATCCAATTTCAGATCCGCAGGTCCACCCTGGCCCGCCCCTTGTCTGGCCAGCAACTCGCTCAGGCGTTCCATTGCGGGTTCCAACTGATTGCGCATGACGGTCAAACCTGCGGCCATCTTGTGGCCACCTCCTTTGACCAGCAACCCTTCGGCCGCCAGACGCTGGATCGAAGCCCCAAGATCGACGCCGGAAACCGAGCGGCCCGAACCCTTGCCCTCATCCCCGTCAAAGCCAATCACAATCGCCGGTCGATCGGCTGTCTCCTTCAGCCGAGAGGCCACGATACCAACGACACCGGGGTGCCAGCCTTCGCCTGCCGCCCAGACCAAAGGGGCGTCCAAGCCACGCGCCTCGGCTTGCTCCAGCGCGGCGGCACGTACCGTGTTTTCAATGTCACGGCGCTCGGTGTTCAAGGCATCCAGACGTTCGGACAACGCCTGCGCCTCGTGCAGAGAATCGGTGCTCAGCAAGCGCGCACCCAGATCGGCCTGACCGATCCGTCCACCGGCATTCACGCGGGGCCCAAGCAGAAATCCCAGATGATAACTGTTCGGCGCGGTATCCATGCGCGAGATATCGGACAGCGCGACAAGGCCGGGGCGCTGCCGCTGTGCCATCACTTTCAGCCCCTGTCGCACCAGGGCGCGGTTGGCCTCGATCAGTGGTGCCACATCGGCAACGGTCGCCAGGGCCACCAGATCCAGAAGGGCCATCAGGTCCGGTCCCCTTGCGCCCGCGTCACGCAGCTGCCGACCGGCCTCGACCAGCATCAGAAACACAACGCCCGCCGCGCAAAGATAACCAAGATCGCCGCTTTCATCCTGTCGGTTTGGGTTCACCACTGCGACGCAATCGGGCAGCGTCTCGCCCCCCAGATGGTGGTCCAGAACGATCACATCCGCCCCCGTCGCCGCCGCAATCGGATCATGGCTGAGCGTGCCGCAATCAACACAGATGATCAGATCATGCGTAGCCGCAAGCTCCTGCATCGCTGGAACGTTGGGGCCATACCCTTCGTCGATCCGGTCCGGCACATAAAGCGTCGCCTGCACGCCCATCTGCCGCAGCCAGACCAGCAGCAACGCGGCAGAGCTGCCGCCATCGACATCGTAATCCGCAAACACAGCAATTTTCTGACGATTGCGGACGGCTTCCAGAAAGCGCGTGGCGGCAACTTCCATATCCTTGATGGCCCGCGGATCAGGCAGCAATTCCCTCAGCTTAGGGTCAAGAAAGCCGGGCGCCTCCGATACGGGCACGCCGCGCCGGGCCAGAACCTGGCAAACGGCACGGGGCAGGTCGGTTTGTTGCGCCATCATCTCGGCCGCCCGCTCAATCTCCGGGCTGGGTCCAACCCAAAGCCGTCCCGTCAGTGATTGCTCGACTCCAAGAAAACTCATTGCTCACCTCTCATGCGCCAAGGCCGGACCCTTGCGGACCCGGCCTCTTCACCTTTTCAGAAATACTCTCGCCGAAGGCAACGGCGCAAGCCGTTATGTGTTGTCATGCGGCCATGTCGGCGTGCGGTAGGACATGCGGCGCACCGACCCGGTCTTGGACCGCATCAGCAGCGTCGTGGTTTCCACCCAGCCGGGCTCGCGCTTGATCCGGGGCAGCAAAGAGCCACCGGTCACGCCGGTGGCGGCAAAGATCACATCCGCCGTCACCATCTCATCGCGTGCATAAACACGGTCCAGATCGGTGATGCCTGCCTTTGCGGCCCGGCCACGTTCGTCATCGTTACGGAACAACAGGCGACCAAAGATCTGCCCACCCATACATTTCAGCGCAGCGGCGGCCAGCACACCCTCGGGCGCGCCACCCTGGCCCATATACATGTCGATGCCGGTTACTTCGCTTTCAGCGCAATGCATGACACCCGCCACGTCACCATCAGTGATCAGACGGATCGCGGCGCCGGTTTCGCGCACTTCGGCAATCATCGCTTCGTGGCGCGGGCGTTCCAGAATGCAGACGGTGATGTCAGCGGCTTTACATCCCTTGGCCTTGGCCAGCGCTTCGACACGCTCGCGTGGCGACATGTCCAGGTTGACGACACCTTCAGGCAGCCCCGGGCCAACCGCCAGTTTGTCCATATACACATCCGGCGCGTGCAGCATCGAGCCGCGCGGGCCCATGGCGATGACGGTCAGTGCGTTCGGCATGTCCTTGGCAGTCAGCGTGGTGCCTTCCAGCGGATCCAGTGCAATATCCACACCGGGGCCATTGCCGGTGCCAACCTCTTCGCCGATATACAGCATCGGCGCCTCATCGCGCTCGCCTTCACCGATGACAACGACACCTGCGATATCCAGCAGGTTCAGCTGTTCGCGCATTGCGTTCACAGCGGCCTGATCCGCGGCTTTCTCATCGCCCCGGCCTACCAGCGAAGCCGAGGCCAGTGCAGCCTGTTCCGCCACCCTGGCCAGCCCCAGAGACAGCAGGCGGTCATTGAAATCGGTCTTGGCAGCACTCATGTTTCTGTATCCTCTGGTCAGTATAGCCGTGTCTTCCGGCATAGCTTGCGTTTCATGCAGGCCGCAAGGTCAAACCGCTTCAATCCGCAATGCAACTGGGTCGCCTGCAACCACATCGGTTTCGCGGAAACCCTCCAACGCGACGTCCAGCGCCGTTCGGGTGGTCTTATGGGTGACGATCAGCACAGGCGCTGTGCTTTCGGCATGTGCGTATTGGCGCATCCGGTCGATTGACACCCCGGCATTGCCCAGAATGGCCGCAACCTTGGCCAATGCACCAGGTTTATCCAGCAGGCCCAGCCGCAGATAATACGGCGCAGGTCGACCGGTGACGGCGGGAACTGCGGCTTCAAGCGTGGTGGCTGGGCGGCCAAAGGTCGGGATTTGCAATCCGCGCGCCAGATCGCAGACATCGCCCATCACAGCGCTGGCTGTCGGACCTTCGCCTGCGCCGGGGCCGCGCAGAACAACCTGCTCAACCGCGTCGCCTTCGATCACGACCATATTGGTGCCGCCTTCCAGCTGGCCCAGTGGCGAGTCGCTGGGTACCAGGCAAGGCTGCATGCGTTGCTCCAGCCCGCGCGCGGTGCGCTGCGCCACGCCAAGCAATTTAATGCGAAAGCCCATGTCTTCGGCCTGATCAATGTCGTCCAGGCTGATCTGCTGAATACCCTCAATCTCGATCCCGTCGAAATTCGGCTTGGTCCCAAACGCAATCGAGGATAGCAGAGCCAGCTTGTGCGCAGCGTCGATACCTCCGACATCCAGATTGGGGTCGGCCTCAAGGTATCCCAATTCGGCGCATTCATCGAAAAGGGCATTGTAGCCCTGACGCTGCGATTGCATCCGGGTCAGGATGTAGTTGCACGTCCCGTTCATGACACCCATTACGCGGGTGATCTCGTTCCCCGCCAGACCTTCGGTCAGGGACTTGATCACCGGGATACCACCAGCGACAGCGGCCTCAAACCGGATCACACGACCGGCGGCCTCGGCCTTTTCAGCCAGTTCCTGCCCATGGATGGCCAGCAATGCCTTGTTGGCGGTGACCACATCCTTGCCACTGGCCAATGCTGCTTCGACCGAGGCTTTGGCAGGACCGTTCTCGCCACCCATCAATTCGACGTAAACGTCTATGTCGTCGCGTTTTGCCAGTGCAACCGGATCGGTTTCCCAGGCATAATCCGACAGGTTTACGCCACGGTCCTTGTTCGGGTCTCGCGCGGATACAGCCACGATTTCAATCGAACGGCCTGTGCGGGCCTGCAACAACTCTGCATGGCGGCGGACGATCTTGACGACACCCACGCCGACCGTTCCCAAGCCCGCAATTCCCAGCCGCAGTGCCTGTGTCATGTCGTGGGTCCTTTTCCGCTCGAATTCTTCTGGTGTCGGATGCTTGTCCAATCAGCGCTGCCTTAGCGGGTTCAGGCCAAGGGTGCAATCCGTCACCGGGGGATAGTGGGGGTGATTTATGACGCGTCAGTTGGTTTGCGCGTTTTGTAGCGCCTGCGCCTTTTGGGCCAAGGCATTGCTGCGTTGGGTCAGATCGTCTTCGACTGCTGCTGCCTGATGGATCGGGTCCACCGGTGGCCCTAAGGTTTCCTGCAACGGAATAAGGCGCGGGTAGGGGGCGGATCTGACTGCAGCCGGTTCGCTGCCTTCCAACTCGGGAATGTCCGCACAGGCGGCGCAAAATAGAATAAGGGGCAAAACAGGCAGCAGTTTCATGTCGCAGGCTTTTCGGTCTTTGTTGCCCCATCGTGATGCACGTTTTGACGACATCGTTCAAGCGGGGTTCTATATGAACATCTGTTCATATACTGTAGACCCATGGCACGCACTCAAGGCTCACATTCCGACATAACCGGCCCGCGAATCCGCAAGGCCGCGCTGCACCTGTTTGCCCGCTATGGGTATGCCGCTGTCTCGATGCGGCAGATCGCAAAAGAGGTCGGCGTACAGGCAGGCGCGCTTTATAACTATATGCCCGACAAACAGAGCCTTTTGCACCGGTTGATGCGCGAACACATGCAGGACCTGCTTGAGGCGCTTGATGCAATGGGCCGTTGCGACGATGCCGAAGACGCTTTGCGCCAGTTTATCGGCTTTCACATCCGCTTCCATTTGCAACGCCCCGACGAAGTTTTCATCGCCTATATGGAGTTGCGCAATCTTTCGCCCGAAAACTTTGCTGAAATCGAAGACTTGCGGCGCCAATACGAAAACGTGCTGGAAAGCATCCTTGACTCAGGGCAGCAGGCCGGACAATTCGCAATTTCGGACACGAAGATTGCAACGCTGGCCGTGATTGCCATGCTGAACGGCGTGATGACCTGGTACCGTTCGGGTGGTCGCCTGTCACTGGACGAGGTCGAAGAGATCTATTGGAACATGGTGCACAAGGCCGTGACGGCCTGACAGGGTCAAACCGTCACGCTGTTAGTGCGCGGGGCGAATGAACGTGCCATTGCGCAGCTCGCGAAAGGCCTGTTCCAGTTCGGCCCGCGTGTTCATCACGATGGGGCCATGCCACGCGACGGGTTCATTGATCGGAGCCCCAGAGATCAGCAGGAACCGCACACCTTGGGGGCCAGCCTGAACGGTGATTTCATCGCCCGTGCCAAAACGGACAAGCGTGCGATCCCCTGACATGTCGCGGATATTGACCTCTTGCCCGGCGATTTCCTTTTCCAACAGCACACCTGTCGGCTGCGAGGCATCGGCAAAGGCGGCCTGACCCTGAAACACATAGGCGAAAGCACGGCGGTACGTATCGATCCGGAGGGTTTTCTTCACACCTGCCGGGACAGAGATATCCAGATACTGCGGGTCAGCAGCTATCCCGTCTACGGGTCCGGTCTTACCCCAGAACTCACCTACGATCACCCGCACTGTGGTGCCATCGTCATCGGTGATTTCGGGGATGTCCTTGCTTTGAACGTCCTGATAGCGCGGGGCGGTCATCTTCTGATCCGAGGGCAGGTTGCCCCACAACTGGAAGCCGTGCATCTGGCCCGAGATGTTGCCGCTTGGCATTTCCTGATGCAGGATACCGGATCCTGCGGTCATCCATTGCACATCACCGGCGCCAAGCGTGCCGGTGTTACCCAGCGAATCCGAATGCTCGACTGTGCCGGTCAGAACGTAAGTGATCGTTTCAATTCCCCGGTGCGGGTGCCACGGAAACCCGGCCTGGTAATCCTGCGGGCGTTCATTTCTGAAATCATCGAACAGCAGAAAAGGATCCAGTTCGGACGGATCCTGAAACCCGAATGCACGGTGAAGTTTGACACCAGCCCCTTCCATTGTGGGGATGGCTTTGCGTGTTTCCAACGTCGGTCTAAGGGACATGTTCACCTCCGTTTCATCCGGGCAGCATGTAATCTCTGCGCCACGGCAGTCAATTTGCATGAAATAACCGGACCTGTGCGAAATTGTTTTGCGGCCAAGCCTCTGTTGTTTCCGGCGCAAAATGGCTAGATCGAAGCGGATCAGACAGGAGACTTCCATGCAGGACGACGTGTTGGCAACGATTCAGGCCTCATCCCCCAGACGATGGACCGGGGTAGGGATGCTGACAACGGTTGGAATGCTGGTTACCTATGTCGCGCTGGCATCGCCACCCGAACCGGTTTGGCAGGTGTTTCTGTTTGTCGTTGGCGGTGCATCGCTTTGGCTGGCGCTTCGTGTCTGGCGCGCCACAGAAGACTGGATCGAACTGACGCGGACCGAGTTGCGAACGGGGTCGGGTCAGATCATCGCAGAAGTGGCCGATATTGAAACGGTAGATCGGGGTGTGTTCGCGTTCAAACCGTCAAACGGCTTTCTGGTCCGTACGCGAAACAAAGCAGCGAACCGCTGGGCTCCGGGATTGTGGTGGCGGGTTGGTCACCGGGTTGGCGTGGGCGGCATGACATCTGCCGCCGAAGCCAAGTTCATGTCCGAAATTCTATCCGCTATTTGTGCAGACGAACGGGGTCTGGGTTAAGTTACAAGCAACTTCGTTTGTAAAGCGGGGACGGGTAAAGATGAAGTTCTCAAAGGTGATACCTGTCGCAAAATCCCAGCCCGGTCTGAACGTGGGGATGTATTCATTGGACGTTTCAACCAGAATAACGGTGTCCTGATTGGGCATTGGCGGCAGGCGGTCTTCGATTTCATCGATCCTGTTGTCATCCCATTCCTGATCAAAGCCGCGTACGGTCGACCAGCGCACATAATGGCGTTTATCGTCCTCATCGTAAACGATAAGAGAAACCCGCATTTTCACGTCTGACCGGTTATTGATCATCTTGCCCGCTAAATCGTGCAGCGAGTCGATATACACATCGGTCACGGCCTGCGTTTCACGCGAAATCAGGTCGCTGATCGTATAAGCTGCCTTCAGATTGGATGCGCTTTGACGAAACCCCTCGAATGCTGTGAACGTGAACGTGATCGTCCATAACATCAGCGGAAAAATCATGAGGGCTTCTACGGTCAGAATGCCACTTTCGTCTTTCTTGAAGACTTTGAAGCGCTTCTTCAGGTTTCGGAATACAGACATGATCTTACAGTGGCTCCTGTACGAATGCCGTCGTTGCGGTCACCGCGTAGTGACCGGTAGCGTCCGGGACAAGCTTGGCAATGGCTGAGGTCTCAAGAACCGGATCTATGCGCAAACAGGCCCGCAAGATCATCAACTCGTTGGATTGGCCGCTTTTGAAATCCAGAACCGGTTTGGGATCTTCGGAACTGTCCGTGCAGGGGATGCTGTCTGAAAGCACGATACCAGCGAACGCGTCCTGCTTGACCATTTGCAGTCGCAAATTCCCTGTACAATCCTTGATTCCGGAAACTTCGCAAATCCGATCCCTGATCACGTCGTGATTCCAGTCCGTACCCGTACCCAGCCGAATATCCCTTACGATCAGGTCCACCCCACGCTCCAAAGCAGCATGCCGCATTGTGATGATGGACAGTTCGGCTCCTGCCACGAGAAGCGCCAGGAAGAAGGGTACGAGCATGATGAACTCGATTGTCGCATTGCCTGCTTCGGATTGTCGAAACAGGCGGAGCATCGACAGCTTTCTGCTGATCATTGGGTTAGCCTCAGCTTGCGGATCGACGATGCGATGGATTCAAAGGCTTTCTCAAGGTTCAGGCCACTTACGTCATAGACGTGGCTGTCAGAGCTGGCACAGTCTTTGAGGGTCCTGTACCCGCTTCTGGGCGCCTCGAACGCGATACCGTAAACGATGATGCCCTGATCCTTGGCCGCATCACAAATGTGCTTGGTGCGCTGGTTCTTGGCCGACGTTTCAACTTTCGCGTATGCCTTGGAATACCATTCCGCCCAACCGCTGGACTGCCAGTAATAGTTGTACCGTGCGTTCCATGCCAAAGATACTCGGTTAAACAGTTCAGGATATGACAACCGAACAGCTGTTCCAGGTTCTTCGTTCAGCTGCGTCTCAGGTTCCGGGTTTCCGTAGGGATGATCCGCCCAAACGTCTTGCTGAGGCCAGAAAAAATTCGGACGACCCTGAGAATGGTACACGGTGTATTCATCAGCTTCCGGGTTGTACCAGACGTCTGACATACCTTCACGCAGTGATGGGTTAAGCATGTATTGATCGGTGTTCTGACCATCGGTCATAACAATGGCGATCTTGAGAACGTCGGTGCCATAATCCGAGGGACGGACCGAGAATTTTGATGGCACAATTGTTGTACCTGCATAGGATGGATCCTGTTCCAGCGACAGGTCGCGAACAATTCCGCGCATGCTCGGGTCCAGCAGGGCAGTACCCCACTTCATCCCAATATCGATCGATGTGTTCCCACCGGGGGTGAGGGACGCAATCTGAGCAAGCAGTTTGTTCATATTGTCGGTGACAGGGGTGATTGCGCTTCCTGCGCGGACCGGACAAACGGGCAGGTCGATTGACCCTTCAGAATAGGTGAAAGGATCGAAATGGGCGGTGCGCTCCAACGTGTCATCGCGTTCCAGATCAGAATCGCTGTACTGTTCCGGAATGAAGTTTACGCAGTGCGAATAGCTGTGCTCCTGAGTGACATTTGTGAACTTGTCCAGGATTGGCGCACCCGCGTTGACCTGCGTTGCATAAGGAACAATCGAGATTGAAATCTGTGTTTCGTCAGGTTTGTCCAACATGAGCCTTACAAATTCCGACGCAGCTTCTCTCAACACTGCGATTTTTGTCTTCGATGGTGTGGCCGACGAGCGCGACATAGAGCCGGAAATGTCGAGAACCAACGAGATTTCTACAGCGCCAATGGATTCTTCAGCCGCACTGCTGGCAACAAGGCCCAGTTCAGTGACTTTGCCGAACCTCAGATAGCGGGTCGGAACAACCGCTTCGGCTGTAGCACTTACTTTTTTGGAGCCGAACCCTTCAACAACCGTCGTAATGGCGTTCAGATTGCCCAGCCCGGCCTTGTCCATGTAAGAATCGACAACCGCCTTGGCAGGAAGATCCTGGTCAAGGTCAGCGGCAGCAAGCACAGCGCGGTCCAGGGTGGATTGCAGGCTGGCGCGGTCACGCTCATACTTCATGACATCCATGGCCATGCCGGTAATTGCCAGCATCAGGACCACCATGAACAATACGAAAATAGTGAAGACGCCATCTTCGTTCCGAGCGAACTGCTCTAACTTGAACGTTTTGCGCTTCGGTTTCGAGCCGTCGTTACAAAGCAAGGAATTTAGCATTCTGGTTACTCCGCCTCACACGTCGAATTCGTGCGTCAAAGAAAAAGAGATTTGGGACAAAGTTAATTTTCAAACGTGGCGTGAATTGGGCGAAAAAGGCTTGGTTTTGGCCTTTTTACGCGCCGAAGGGGTATAATTTGGACCGTTTCAGGTGATCTGTCGATGAAATGAAAACAATTCGTTAAGAAGTTGGCCGATCTGAGCGACTCACCCTAGGGCAACTAAGCGTGCGTTCATAAAATGATTAAAAAAAGTGCATTGTTTGATTGCAGCAGGCCGCCAGTGGTGCGACAAAACGTCGTGACGCATCGTCATGTACCGCTACGGAGGATTTTATGACCGGCATCAAAGAACCCAGCTTTCGTGAAAGTGTTGACCTTATGTTCAACAGGGCAGCCGCCCTTATGGAGCTGCCGCCGGGGTTGGAGCAAAAGATCCGTGTCTGCAACGCAACCTACACAGTTCGATTTGGCGTGCGGCTGCGTGGTGAAATCCATACCTTCACTGGTTACAGGTCTGTCCACTCGGAGCATATGGAACCGGTCAAGGGCGGTATTCGATATGCCACTGCGGTTAACCAGGACGAAGTCGAAGCTCTGGCTGCGCTGATGACGTATAAGTGCGCACTTGTCGAAACACCGTTTGGTGGCTCCAAGGGTGGGCTTTGCATTGATCCACGAGAATATGAAGAGCATGAGCTGGAACAGATCACGCGGCGCTTTGCGTATGAGCTTGCAAAGCGAGACCTGATAAACCCATCGCAAAACGTGCCTGCGCCCGATATGGGCACTGGGGAGCGTGAAATGGCTTGGATGGCTGACCAATACGCGCGGATGAACACAACGGACATCAATGCGCGCGCCTGTGTGACAGGAAAGCCGCTGAATGCCGGTGGTATCGCGGGGCGGGTCGAAGCGACTGGGCGCGGTGTTCAATACGCGTTGCGCGAGTTTTTCCGCCACCCTGAAGACATCCAGAAAGCAGGCTTGTCAGGTAAACTGGATGGTAAGCGCATTATCGTGCAGGGGCTTGGTAATGTAGGTTATCACGCTGCAAAGTTCCTCAGCGAGGAAGATGGCGCGCTCATCACCGGAATCATCGAATGGGATGGTGCGCTTTATAACCCTGACGGCATTGACGTCGAAGCCGTGCGTCAGTGGATTGTCAAACACGGTGGCGTAAAGGACTATCCCGATGCGACCCATTCCGCTGAAGGCGCGGCAGTGCTGGAAGCTGAATGCGACATTCTGATCCCGGCGGCTTTGGAAGGTGTCATCAACCTGTCGAACGCCGATCGGATCAAGGCACCGCTGATTATCGAAGCTGCCAATGGTCCGGTAACCGCTGGCGCGGATGAAGTCCTGCGTAAGAAGGGCACAGTGATCATCCCCGACATGTATGCCAACGCAGGCGGTGTGACAGTATCCTATTTCGAATGGGTCAAGAACCTTAGCCATATCCGCTTTGGCCGGATGCAGCGCCGCCAGGAAGAATCGCGCCACGAACTGATCGTCAGCGAGTTGGAACGGCTGGACCGGTACCTGGGGGATGCCTGGTCGATGTCGCCGGACTTCAAGGCCAAGTACCTCAAAGGCGCGGATGAGCTTGAGTTGGTGCGCTCGGGTCTCGATGACACAATGCGTATTGCTTATCAGTCGATGCGTGAGGTTTGGCACAGCCGTGATGATGTCGAGGACCTGCGTACGGCGGCTTATATCGTGGCGATTGACCGCGTTGCGAAAAGCTACCGCGCCAAGGGGCTGTGAATTAGGTGGGCGGGGTGATCATTTCATCCCGCCAGTACGCGCTGCGGCTTGAATGTCCATGACAGCCCGTTAGGTTGACGGGCAATCTACTTCAAAGAAACGAATCTCCGGAGAATTCCATGTTGCGTATCGCTTTTGTCGCGGCTCTGTTGGCCACCCCTTTGGCCGCTCAGGAAACCAAGGAACAAAGCTGCAAGTACCAAGCTGATGTGGTGGCTGCGGTTCAAAAGGCGCGACTGGACCGTGTAAAAGAACGTGACGTTGTACAAGCGGTGGCGGATAGCGGCCCGACATGGCCCGAAAACTACAATGCTGCAATCCCGCTGATCACACCTTGGGTTTATGAGCAAAAGATGCGGGACGTGCGCAAGAAAGACCTGGGCGCGGCGTGGCTTGAACTGTGCCTGCAACAATAATCCACAACTCGGACATTTCCTTGTGGACAACCGCGCGCCTTCCTCTTGGCGCGCGTTTTCATTTCTGGCAGGTTTAGCAGATGTCATTGCCCCCCGGATTTCTGGACGAATTGCGCACGCGGCTCAGCCTGTCTCAGGTTGTCGGGCGCAAAGTCATGTGGGACCAGCGCAAGTCCAATCAGGGCAAAGGGGACATGTGGGCGCCTTGCCCGTTCCATCATGAGAAGACGGCCTCGTTCCACGTGGATGACCAAAAGGGGTTTTATTACTGCTTTGGCTGTCACGCCAAAGGCGACGCGATCAGTTTTGTGAAAGAGACCGAGAATGTCTCGTTCATCGAAGCAGTCGAGATTCTGGCCCGCGAAGCCGGGATGCCGATGCCTGCGCGCGATCCGAAGGCGCAGGAAAAACAGGACCACCGCACACAGCTGGCTGAAGTGATGGAGCAGGCAGCGCAGTTCTTCCGCCTTCAGCTCAAGACCGGAGCGGGAGCCGCCGCACGAGACTACCTCGCGCGCCGCGGGTTGAACGCGCAAGCGCTGGACCGGTGGGAGATTGGATATGCCCCGGACGATTGGCAGGCGCTGTGGGACCATCTGCGCGGCAAGAACGTGGCCGAGGACCTGATCCTTGGGGCCGGGCTGGCCAAGCCCTCGAACAAGGGCAAAAAGCCTTATGACACCTTCCGCAACCGCATCATGTACCCGATCCGCGATCCGCGTGGGCGTTGTATCGCGTTTGGCGGGCGGGCGATGGACCCCAATGACAACGCGAAATACCTGAACTCGCCCGAGACCGAGCTGTTCGACAAAGGGCGCAGCCTTTACAATCAAGGCCCGGCTCGACAGGCGGCAGGTAAGGGGCAGCCGCTGATCGTGGCCGAAGGTTATATGGATGTGATCGCGCTGGCCGAAGCAGGCTTTGGCGCGTCGGTTGCCCCATTGGGTACCGCCATAACCGAACATCAGCTGCAACTGCTCTGGCGGATATCGGACGAGCCGATCATTGCGCTGGACGGCGACACAGCAGGTCTGCGCGCTGCGATGCGGGTGGTTGATCTGGCTTTGCCGATGCTCGAAGCTGGAAAGTCGCTGCGGTTTGCCCTGATGCCCGAGGGCAAAGACCCCGACGACCTGCTACGCGCCGAAGGGGCAGGCGCTGTGAAGGCCGTGCTGGATGGTGCCATTCCGATGGTCAAGCTGCTGTGGCAGCGCGAGACCGACGGCAAGGTGTTCGACAGCCCCGAACGTAAGGCGGCCTTGGACAAGTCCCTGCGCGAGAAAATCAAGCTGATCCGCGATCCGTCGATCCGGGCGCATTATGGGCAAGAGATCAAGGACCTGCGCTGGCAGTTGTTCCGTCCGCAACGGCAGCCGCAATCCCGGCAATGGCAACCACGCGGCAAATGGGTGCCGCCAAAACAACCCGCCACGCCCGGCGCGCGGTCCTCGTTTCTGGCCTCGTCCGAGAATGCCGAGATTCAACTGCGCGAAGCGGCCATTCTGGCTATTGCCGCGCTTAACCCCCAAGTCGTCGTGCAGTTCGAACACCAACTGGAAGAGATGGAATGCCGCGATGTTGATCACGCCGCAATGCGAACCGCAATCCTGCGCCATGCAATTGATGATCCGGACAATCTGAAGGACCACATTGCCGAAACTTTAGGGCCTGAGGCCCTTGAAAACCTGCTGGCCCTTCGCCATGTCGCCGTAATCCCCTGTGTGTTCAAACCGGGCGACGTTGAAAAGGCCGAGATGACTCTGGCCGAAGAACTCGCGAAAATCAAAGCGCTCCGGGGGTTGGATGCTGAGATTGCCGAAGCCGCAGAGGAGTTGTCCGATCTGGCCGATGAGGCGCTGACATATCGGCTGGCGCAAGCGGCAGAAGAACGCAACCGGACAAACCGAAGCCAGAATGAAGACAGGGCCATATTCGACATCGCCGACAACGGGGCGCGAATCAACCGCGACGAGAAAGACGCGTTCGAGGCAATCATGTCCGGCATCAAATTCGAGCGGAAACGCCGGTAAAATGGTGTTTTCGTAAGGCACTGGAAAAGAAAAACGGGTAAACGGGTGGCCGAATCACTTCTACGCGCTAATGATTCGGTTCAAACGAATCACCCATCCCTGCAGGAGCATTGAATGGCCGCCAAAGACACGACCGAAGATCGCAAATCCGACGAGCAGGACCAGGAAATCTCGCTGGACATGAGCCAGGCCAACGTCAAGAAGATGATCGCCGAGGCCCGCGAGAAAGGTTACATCACCTACGATCAGCTCAATCAGGTTCTTCCGCCCGATCAGGTCAGCTCGGAACAGATCGAAGACGTTATGTCTATGCTGTCCGAGATGGGCATCAACATCATCGAAGATGAAGAGGCCGAAGAGGAAGAGAACAAGGGCTCGACCGAACTGACGACCACCGAAAGCAACCGCGAGGTTGCGTTGGCCGGGGCTGCCACCGAAAAGCTGGACCGCACCGACGATCCCGTTCGCATGTATCTGCGCGAGATGGGTTCGGTTGAACTGCTGAGCCGTGAGGGCGAGATTGCCATCGCCAAGCGGATCGAGGCAGGGCGCAATACCATGATTGCCGGCCTGTGCGAAAGCCCGCTGACCTTTCAGGCAATCACCATCTGGCACGACGAATTGCTGTCCGAGGATATTCTGCTGCGGGATGTCATCGATCTGGAAACCACATTCGGCAACCAGCTGGACGAAGATGGCGACGCGCCAGTTGTTGACGCGTCTGCCGTGCAGGCTGCGAAACCCGCGAAAGAGGCCGGGCCGGAACTGGATGCCGATGGCAACCCGATCACCAGCGACGACGACGATGACGAAGACGATCAGGCCAACATGTCGCTGGCCGCGATGGAAGCGGCATTGAAGGATCAGGTTCTGACCACGCTGGAGCGGATCTCAACCGATTTCGCGATGCTGTCCGAAATGCAGGACAGCCGCATTTCGGCCACCTTGAACGAGGATGGCACGTTCAGCGAAAAAGACGAAGAGACCTATCAGAAGTTGCGGGCCGAGATTGTGCAACTGGTGAATGGTCTTCACCTGCACAACAACCGGATCGAAGCGCTGATCGACCAACTTTACGGTATCAACCGTCGCGTCATGTCGCTGGACAGTTCGATGGTGAAGCTGGCCGATCAGGCACGGATAAACCGTCGCGAGTTCATCGACGAATACCGCGGGCGTGAACTGGACCCCAACTGGCTGGCCGAAATGGCGGAAAAGCCGGGCCGGGGCTGGCAGATGTTCATCGAACGCTCGACCGCGAAGGTCGAAGAGCTGCGCAACGACATGGCTCAGGTCGGCCAATATGTAGGTCTGGACATCAGCGAATTCCGCCGCATCGTTCAGCAGGTCCAGAAGGGCGAAAAAGAGGCGCGGCAGGCCAAGAAGGAAATGGTCGAAGCCAACCTGCGTCTGGTGATCTCGATCGCCAAGAAATACACGAACCGCGGCCTGCAATTCCTTGATCTTATTCAGGAAGGTAACATCGGCCTAATGAAGGCGGTAGACAAGTTCGAATACCGTCGCGGCTATAAGTTCTCGACCTATGCAACGTGGTGGATTCGTCAGGCTATTACGCGTTCAATCGCGGATCAGGCACGCACGATCCGTATTCCGGTTCATATGATCGAAACGATCAACAAGCTGGTCCGGACCGGCCGCCAGATGCTGCACGAGATCGGCCGGGAGCCGACGCCAGAAGAACTGGCCGAAAAGCTGCAAATGCCGCTTGAGAAGGTTCGCAAGGTGATGAAGATCGCCAAAGAGCCGATTTCGCTGGAAACTCCGATTGGTGACGAAGAAGACAGCCAGCTGGGTGATTTCATCGAGGATAAGAATGCCGTACTGCCTTTGGACAGCGCCATTCAGGAGAACCTCAAGGAAACCACGACACGGGTCTTGGCCTCACTCACCCCACGTGAAGAACGTGTGCTGCGGATGCGTTTCGGCATCGGTATGAACACCGACCACACGCTGGAAGAGGTGGGTCAGCAGTTCAGCGTGACCCGCGAACGTATCCGCCAGATCGAAGCGAAGGCGCTGCGGAAGCTGAAGCACCCCAGCCGATCCCGAAAACTTCGGTCCTTCCTGGATCAATAAGTATCAAGGCGCCTCAAACGAGGCGCCTTTTTTCATTCCAGGCGTTCTTCACGATGGCCTGTTCTCCCATCACATTGGCGGGAACGCACAAGGCCCGGACCTTCTGTCTTTCTATATCCGTTCTGTCCACTCATGGGACGGGCCGGGGCGAGGTTTTTCAAGCTGATGACCCCCGGTCTCACGTCCGTATCGGGTGTTCCATTCGCGTCTTGAACGCGCTGGGCGGCTGGCCTGTCCAACGTTTGAATGCGGTCGAAAATGCAGCCTGATCCGCATAGCCCAGCGAATAGGCGATTTCGGACAAGGGCATTTCATTCTTGATAAAGGTCTGCGCCAGGTCGCACCGCAGATCGTCGACAACATCGCGATAGCTGGTGCCTTCGTCCCTGAGGCGCCGACTGAAGGTTCTAAGGCTCATCCCCAGATCAGCCGCGAGGCTTTCGGCCTGCGGGATTGCGCCGGGCAGGGAACGGGTAACCAGCCCTTCGACCTTGGCACGGGTCAGATGTTTGGGCGCGCCTCTCTCAGAAAGCAGGCGATCTGCATATTCCAGCAAATGCTCTCTGAGTTGGGGGTCATACGTCGGCACAGGCAGGTCCAGCGCGGCAAGTGGCAGGATAATCTCGAGGTTCTCGGCCCCAAAAGTCACCGGAAATCCGGCAAGTTTCTCAAATCTTCGGGCGTGGTCGCCGACCCTGTGCTGAAACCGAATTTCTATCGGATAGAGATTGACTTGCGTCAGGTTCCGCATTCTGGCCAGGGCAGCAAAAATCAGGAATTCGGTGCGTCTGTGGTACCGCGCATACCCGGGATCTTTCCAGTCGGCTTCCAAGGTCGCAAAATTACCCGCGACGCGCAGGTTAAGCGCGATGGCAGGGTCGATGATGCCGTGAAAGCGCGTGAGGTTCTCCATCACCTGTTTCAGGTCGCGGGAATACTTGCTGATATAGGCGGTCACGGTCGAGGCTGACGTAACCTCAAGCCCCGTGCGGGCAGCAAATGTGACGTCGTGGGTGGCGTCACATGCATAACGGATAAACAAAGCCTCGCTTTGTACGCTGTAGGTAGTGACCGGCGGTGCGATATCCTGAGGGCGTAGCCCCGCCATTTTCAGGACATCGCGGGACATGTCGCCATTACCGGAATGGCGGTCCAGTGCCTGAATAAACAAATGAAGACGGCCGATATCGACATCCATCGCGAAACAGTACCTCAAATTTTCAAATACATAGGCAGACTATCAGAGAATTTTCTTTCATGATCGACGGTGCTGACAAGTGGGTTCTTCGCTAAAACAAGCCATCTCTGGCGGTATCTCGAAAATTTTTGACCAATATGGACAAGCGTCGCCACGTGTAACGAACCACTTCAGCAGTGTTGCCGGGTCCAGACCTTTATGGGGATGAGGTCAGAGCCTCGGGGAAATCACCAGCCTCTGGTCAAGGCTCCCCGGCACGCCCCCACACCTTTCGTACATGTCGCATTGCTTCGCTCAGGTGGTTTTGTCAGGCTGACTTTAAGTCAATAATTCCGGTGTAAAACCTTGCAAGATATTTTAAAGAATACAGGGGTTTATGATCAAAACCTGATTGTGTTTGACGGCGAATGCGTGCTGTGTTCGGGGTTTTTCCAGTTTATGCTGAAACGTGACCGGCGCCAAGTTTTCCAGTTTGCAACGGCGCAATCCCCGCTTGGGCAAAAACTATATCGTGATCTCGGCCTTCCCACACAGGATTTTCAAACAAATCTGGTCGTTGTGGATGGCGCTGTTTTTCAGCATCTGGATGCGTTTGCAGCGGCGATGCAACAGTTGCGCGGCCCGTGGTCGCTGTTCTCAATGTGCCGGTTTCTGCCTCGGCTTATCAAGGATCCCGCCTATCGCCTGATCGCACGAAACAGATACGCGTTCTTCGGGCGTTCCGAGATATGTCTGGTTCCCGGTCCCGATATCAGGGTTCGTTTTGCCGAAAACGGGTACTAGCGATGGGCGATCCCTTTCTTATGGCGATAGGATCGACCGAAAGGTTGCCAAAGGCGGTTCGAGATCTGCACATGAGCGAGGGCTGCTTTGCAGGATGCTGCGACATCGAACGTGGCAAAGGGATATGGGTTGCCCTTGTAACACGTCTGGCTGGGTTTCCGCAAAGCGGCAAAGACGTCCCCGTTTCCCTGCACATTGATACAAATGGCGAATTCTGGTCTTGGGATCGGAATTTCGCGGGCCACAAAACCCGATCAACTCTGAAATATGATACGAAAAGAGAGTGTGTTCGGGAATCTTTCGGCGCGGTCTCGATTTGGTTGCAGCCCATTTGGCAGGAAAACGGGATGCATATCAAAATTCTCCGCCTGACCGTGTTTGGCATTCCGATGCCATCTTTTACCTTGCCGCGTTCAAGAACGCACGAATGGCAGGACAAAGCGGGGCGCTTTCGGTTTGATGTGTCTGCGGACGCGCCGGGACTGGGGTTGTTGATCAGATACCAGGGATGGCTCACGCCGGTTCACGCAACGCATGAGACGGATTAAACAGAACGTGAGCGACCCTGTGCCGACGAAGCTTATGGCCTAACCTTTTTGAGACACACAATCAGGGAAGAAATGACAATGAAACATACACGGACATTTGCCGCGATTGCCGCCCTGGCGTTCAGCATTCCAATGACGGCTGACGCGGCACCGCACGGGTACCGGACCGAGCCGATAAACGCCACCGATTTCGAAGTTATTCCGCGCGGCGACCAGCGTACCGAAGGATACTGGTGCGCGGCAGCGGATTATGCACGGCGTACATTGGGCGCGGGTTGGCGCGATCCGATCTACGTGTTGCGCGGGTATGGGCCAAGCGTCACCACCGGTCGTAAAACGGCGGTTCAGTTCTCGACCAAGCCGCCCCAGAATGTGGGTGCACAGCCAAGCAGCTTTGTTACAATCGGTTTTCAACCTGGCACCAGCATGTCTGTACAAGGCGCGAATGCCAGGTGTAACTATCGACCGTTCTATAACGACTGACAAAACGGCGAGACACCGCGAATGCAGACTGAATTTGTAATCCGGACCCAAGGATCAGGTCTTTACGAATTCACGTCCGAGGTGACGCAGTGGCTGGGGCAGGTGGCGACGGATGGCTTACTGACGCTTTTTGTTCGCCACACCTCCTGTTCATTGCTTGTTCAGGAAAACGCAGACCCCGAAGTTCAAACTGATCTTCGGGCGTTTTTCGAAAGGCTGGTGCCGCCGTCCAATCACCCGGCAATGTCGTATCTTCGGCATACTTATGAAGGCCCCGACGACATGCCAGCGCATATAAAGGCTGCGCTGTTGCCGGTATCCTTGTCGATACCTGTGGTGCAGGGTCGCCCGTGCCTTGGAACATGGCAGGGGATATATCTGTTTGAACACCGCACGGCACCACACCAGAGACGGATTGCAGCGCACCTTGCCTGACCCTTTATCTAGCGGTTGAAATTTCCGACTACCCAAACTCTAGTTGCTGCCCTATAGTTGTGGATAAGTAAGTCGCAGCGCTTACAAAAAGAGGCGGAACAAGGGACGAGGAGACGGCGGATGCGCTGCCCGTTTTGCGGAAATATTGATACTCAGGTAAAAGATTCACGTCCGGCAGAGGACCACGTGGCAATCCGCCGACGCCGGTTCTGCCCGGCCTGTGGCGGGCGGTTCACGACCTATGAGCGTGTGCAGCTGCGTGATTTGGTTGTCATAAAGACCAATGGTAAGCGCGAGGATTTCGACCGCGATAAACTGGAACGTTCGATCCGCATCTCGATGCAGAAACGGCCAGTTGATCCCGAGCGGATCGATCAGATGATTTCGGGTATCGTGCGTCGGCTGGAAAGCATGGGCGACACGGATATCCCGTCCCACAAGATCGGCGAGATCGTTATGGAAGCTCTGGCGCGGATCGATACCGTCGCGTATGTTCGCTTTGCGAGTGTGTACAAGAATTTCCAGGCGGCCGATGATTTTGAGGAGTTTGTCCACGAACTGCGCCCGCCGCAGCCACCGACGGACGAGTGAGCGAAAAAGATAAGCGTTTCATGGCGCTGGCCCTGTCACTGGGGCGGCGCGGTCAGGGGACGTGCTGGCCAAACCCTGCGGTGGGGTGCGTAATCGTGCGCAAAGGCCGGATTGTCGGGCGCGGTTGGACCCAGCAGGGCGGCCGCCCCCATGCCGAGACCGAGGCATTGGCGCAAGCCGGGCAGGCCGCACATGGCGCGACCGCCTATGTGACTTTGGAACCCTGCGCCCATCACGGCAAAACACCCCCCTGTGCCGAGGCTTTGATTGCTGCGGGTGTCGCCCGTGTCGTGGCAGCCGTGGAAGACAGCGACCCACGTGTCGCGGGGCAGGGCTTTGCCAAGTTGCGCGAGGCCGGAATTAAGGTCGTAACCGGTGTCCTCGCAGAGCAGGCGGAACGTGATCTGGCGGGCTTTTTTCTGAAGACCGAACAGGGACGACCTTTCGTGACCCTCAAGCTGGCCAGCAGTTTTGACGGGCGGATCGCAACCTCGACCGGGCACAGCCAATGGATTACCGGGCCACAGGCGCGCCGCGTTGTCCATGCCATGCGTGCGCGACACGACGCGGTGATGGTCGGAGCGGGTACAGCGCGGGCTGACGATCCCTCACTGACAGTTCGGGATCTTGGCATTGATCATCAGCCCGTGCGCGTTGTGGTTTCGCGCCATATGGATATTTCCCTGATGGGGCATTTGGCCCGCACGGCATCAAAGACACCTGTGTGGCTCTGCCATGCGCATCACCCGGATGCCGAGCGCGCGAAAGCCTGGGAAGGATTGGGCGCAAGGCTGATCCCCTGCGCGTTGAAGGATCATCAGATTGACGCGGTCGATCTGCTCCAACAGTTGGGGCAAGCCGGTCTGACCAGCGTCTTCTGCGAAGGCGGGGCGGCGCTGGCTGCATCGCTGCTGGCCGAGGATCTGGTGGATGAATTGGTCGGATTTACCGCTGGATTGACCATTGGGGCCGAAGGTCTGGCTGCTGTGGGAACATTGGCTTTAACGACACTGGACGCCGCGCCACGGTTCGAACTGGTTGAAGCGAAAGTGGTGGGTGGGGATATCCTGCACCGTTGGCGCAGGGCGTCTGACTAGGTTTAGCGCCACAAGTGCGCATGTGTCGCAAACACGCCCTGAAGTTTTGACAGAACTCGATTGAACGGACCGGTCGGGGCGCAAGTGCCCTGCGCCAGACGTTCAACTGCAACCTCGACCGGGCAGGGTTGCCCCGTGACCGGGTCGAAATAACGAGGGTAATCAATCAGGGTAGCATGGACGAGGCCCATCAACGTCGGTCTTGCGCCACGCCGGGCGGGAACAGCCCCCAGATCCGTGGTCAGCCCCCAACCCGCATAAAAGGGCGCGCCCAGAGTTGTAACCTTCACGCCGCGCAGCAAAGCCTCGAACCCCAGAAGCGATGTCATGGTCCATACTTCCTGCACGTGCGGCAACAATGATGCGGGGTCTGTTTGGGTTAAAACAATGTCGGCAATTGCCTCGGCATCGATCCTGCCTTCGCGCAGACCCGCTTCGACATCGGGGTGGGGTTTGTAAATCAGGATCGCGTCGGGATTGGCATCGCGCACAGTTTTCAGCAGGTCCAGATTGTTGCGGACCGCGCTGGTACCCAACAGGATCGAGGCGTCGTCCTCGACCTGTCCGGGCACAAGAATACGATGGCCTTCGGGCAGGGTGCTGGTCGGATTGCCGGTATTGTATTTGCTCAGGCCGGCGGCCAAAAGGTTTTCGACAAGACGTTCCGCGCGCAGGTCCTGATCCGGCCTCAACGTTTCACGCAAAGTGATCAGCTCTTCCAACTGGCTGGGTTTTGTCGGGTCGTAATAAATTCCGCTCTCGTCCGTCACCAGCGACAATGGCGGGACCAGTGCCGCCCCAAGCCCGCGTGAACGCATGAACCCGTCTTCGACCCGAACCGCCCCTTCGGTGTTCCTTGCCTGGCTGGCCCAGACCATGTGGGGGCGGTCCGGTGTGCCGGGTTGAGATGCCGTAAAGCGCAGCTTTCCATGTTGCCCGAAAAACTGTTGCAGATGCCTGCGTTTCCACAAGCGCATCCCGGATGCCGTCCAGCCGTTCTTGTCCTGTCGCCAGGCGCGGGTCTTTGCCTCTAACGTGTCCAGTACCGTTTCCAGTTCGCACAGCTGATCGCGATAGGGGTCATACCAAGTCGGGTACAGCAGCATGGCGGCCGCGAACAATTGCGCCCGTGTCAGGCTGCGCTGGCGGTGCGGAACGGGTCTGTCATCCTGCGTCAGGCCCCATCCGGCATAGAAAGGTTGGCCGAACACACGCGGTTTGTGGCCTGCCAGAATTGCCTCGAACCCCAGTTGCGAGGACACGGTGTAGACAGCAACAGCCCCTTCAAGCAACGGCCATGGGCTGATCGGGTCGCTGAACTGCGTTATCCGGTCTGACAGGTCCTGATCGGTAAAATGCCCCTGACGGTGACCCGCCAGTGTTTCAGGATGCGTCTTGATCAGGATGCGCGCGCCGGGGTTTTCCTCCTGCGCCAAGACAAGCATTTCAAGAAACCGGGCGCGGTCCGCTCCGCTTGCTGTTACCGACGCATCGCCGACCGTCTGATCGATCACCAGAACATAACCCGGATCGGGTGGTTCAAGATCGAGATCGACGGCGGAATACTTGCTGAGGTTAAGCTCTCTGATCCGCGTGATCGCGGCGCGGGCACGATTCAGCAGGGCCGTGTCATCCAGAGGGTGCGTGGCCAGCATTGTTTCAAGCTCAGACGGCGTGGCGGCATCGAAATGCAGGCCGGAACGATCTAGCAATAGCCCCAAAGGGGGCTCGCCATTCCGGCCCGGGTGCAGAGATCTGAGAAAGGCGTCCTCGACCCGCAGAATCGGGGCAGCGTGTTTTTCAGCAATCTTAAGACCGCGATGTGCTGTCGGGCTGTTGCCCCAGACGCCTACGCAATCGCCTTCTTTCGGAAACCCCAGTCGAATGTCGTAACCCGAAAGCGACAGAATTCGTCTCAGACGTTTCTGGGTCAGAAAGCCGCCGTTATAAACAAACAGCCGATTTTGCCCGCTCCCGGCTGACGTGTCGGGATCGGGCCGCATGCATCAATTGCCGGTTAGCGTGGCAACGTTTGCAACGGGAGTCAAACCGCCTGCGATAAGTGAGATCGACTTGCTCCACTGCGCATAGGGCGCTTCGGTCACGTAGATCGTATCATCGTCCCGGATCACGAAATCGCGTGCAATGAACAGGCCGTTGGGGGCTGTCAAGTTCAGCAGGTAGATCATGCGCTGATCCCCTTTGAGGTCGGCCCGTCCGGTGACACTGCGGGCGACATCTTGACGTTCCTTGCGCAGAATGAAGATACCCGTTGGATCCGAGGACAGCGTCAGCAGACCGCCGACCTGCGCCAAGGCTTCCAGTGCCGACAGATCCTGACTTTCAAACGCCACGCGCGACTGGCCCCCGGTTGCGCCAAGGGCGATATACGATCTGCTGTCCTCTTCCACCAGAATGCGGTCGCCACCGCGCAGGGCGACGTCCAGCTTGGGGTTGCGGAACAGGTCCTCGTACCAGACGGTACCCTTCTGATCGCCCCGGATCAGGGTCACCAGCGCAATGTCAGACGCGACCGAGACTCCGCCCGCTTGGGACAACATACCAAGCAGCGACCGGGTTGGCCGTTCAATCGGATAAATGCCCGGTGCGGCGACCGTGCCAGTCAGCGAGACGGTGGACCCGTCACCAGCGACGCGCCGCACTTCGACCTGCGGGTCCGGCGTTTGTTCCTGAAGCTTGTCTGTGATCAGAACGCGCAGCTGTTCCGGCGTGTTTCCTGCCGCCCGAATCCGGCCTGCGTAGGGAACAAAGATAAATCCGTCGCTGTCGACCTGAACCTCGTTCAACGCGGTCGCAAGACCAGTTTCGCCGGACAGCAGTCCATCGTCGACGTTTTCCCAGATGGTCAACCCCAGCACGTCTCCAGGGCGAACGGTATCTGCGGTCAATGTCTGGGCACTGCTGAAGGAGGAAGAAAAGCCATACTGAGGAATGGCGGACGTCGCGCGTGTGACGTTGTCGTCAACTTCAACGACATATGCGTTGCCCCCGTTTTGAACTGAACCGGCCAGAATTTCGGATTTGTTCGGTCCGGATTTTGGCAGCTGGCACGCGGCCAGCAGGCCAATTGCAGCCACAAGGGACACACCCCGCACCCATCGCCTAGGAGAGACTTTCACCGCCCGATATCCTCAGTCTTTTGTAGTTACGTGCAGACTAGCTGGTAAGTTGCTTAACTTCCAGTCAGACACCACCCGTTTCATTCGACGACTTTCAACTGTGTCGTTCGCGCCTCGTTCGTGTTCAGAACCGATTGGTAGGGGTCGTTGCTGTCCAAAAGCATATCCACGGCGCGGCGCAGCAGCTGACGGCGGCCACGCCTTGAATAGAACCCGCCGGGTACCTGACTGGTTTCCAGAAGAAATTGCCGATAACAGCGATAGGCTTCGGCATCCGGGTGGTGGGGATCGGCGAAAAACGCCGCGATTGGTTGCTGCGAGACGAAATCGGGCTTGTCATAAACCGAACGCCCGAAAATGCGCAATGGAATGCCCCGCCACAAGACCTGCTGTCCGGCGGTGGAATTCACGGTGACGGCCGAATTCGCCTCATCCAGCAATCTGGCCAGTTTGCCGCCCGGCACATAATGAACCCGGTCGCCGATGCCATGTTTTCCGGCTATCTCGCGGGCCCGGCGTCGCAACGGTTCGCGATGGTTTTCCAACGGGTGTTCCTTTACCGCCAGCCTGTGATGGGCAGGCGCGCCCTGCGCAAATCCTTCGATTACCAGCTCAAGAAATTCACACATGCCCGAAAAGCTGGAATGAGCCTGCACCGAGCTGTCATGCCCAAGCTGCAACAGTACCAGATGATAGGGGTATCCGCCCCATCTGACCCGCGCCGTTGCCACACTTCGTTGAAGGCGATGAAAAGGCATCAAAAACAGGCGCTTGAGGTACAATCTGAATTCTTGCGAGACAGGTAATTCCCTGTGTGGTTGAAAGTTGCGGTAGCGACTGTTCAGGGCCATCACGAACCAATGATAAAGGGCGCCATAGAAGATATGGTGCCGCATGTCTCCCCAATGCGACGGTGGCGGCGGCGCCTTTCGGTCGGACAGGGCCAAGGCCTGGCGCATCTGCTGAACGTCCAGCGACATCAGCCGGGAATTTCCGTTTGATCCGTCCCGCTCATAAGTCACCCACCATGGGCGCAGATACCCCTCCTCGAATACATGAACGGTAACTCCGCAAGACCGCGCGATTTCGACCGCACGCGCATGTATGGGTCTGGTGTCGCCATATAGAACAATATCCGTAACAGCTTTTTCATCGATCAAAGAGGACAGTGTTGCGGGCCAGTTTTCCGGTTTGTCCTGAAACGGGATGTAGCTTGCCTTGTCAAACCAGAACGCCTGATCACCTGCATTGAACCCAACCCGCCAGACCCGAGCCCCCGTGGCGCGCAACATACGCCCCAAGGCCGGGAAAAAAGGTCCGTGCGGGCCCTGAAGGAACAGGAAGACCCGATCATGAGACCTTGAAGGCGGGTGCGGCATCCGAACTGCTCGTATTGTTGTTGTTGCCAAAACTATGCCTGTTTGGTCGGTGTACGGCAAGGCAGGGCTTGCCCGCGCGGCCCGTTGGCCTTACCTCGACGGTGATAGTCAGGCACAGGTTAGGAACTGAGGGTTAACGGAATGTTTACAGGGATCGTCACCGACATGGGCACCGTCGCCGAGCTGGAGCAGCAGGGAGACCTGCGTGCGCGGATCAGGACTGCCTATGACACTGCGGGCATCGATATCGGGGCCTCGATTGCCAGTGACGGTGTTTGTCTGACCGTGATCGCGCTGGGCGACGATTGGTATGACGTCCAGATCAGCGCGGAGACCGTCTCGAAAACCAATCTCGACACCTGGACTGTCGGCAAGCGTGTCAATCTGGAACGCGCGCTGAAGGTTGGTGACGAATTGGGCGGTCACATCGTCTCGGGCCATGTGGATGGCGTAGCCGAGGTGATCGCGATCAGGGAAGACGGCGACAGCACCCGCGTCACCCTGCGCGCGCCAAAGGATCTTGCACGGTTCATCGCGCCCAAAGGATCGGTGGCATTGAATGGCACATCCCTGACGGTCAATGACGTGACAGATTGCGATTTTGGCATCAACTTCATTCCACACACCAAAGAGGTCACCACCTGGGGCAACGTCCAGGTCGGGGACCGGGTCAATCTTGAGATCGATACACTGGCCCGTTATGTGGCGCGTCTGGCCGAGATGTCCTGATACCATACGTCGCGTCGGAGCAGACCTGCGCCGTTTGTGGACTGGTCTTTGTGCCCTCAGTGGTCTATTCCGCCGTTCAAACATGCCATGCGAAAGGCTGCCCAATGAGCTTTGAGACACCCGGCCCGGTCGAGGCCCGGCTGCGCGACGCGATCAGCCCGATCGAAGACATTATTGAAGAGGCGCGTGCCGGCCGGATGTATATTCTGGTCGATCACGAGGATCGCGAAAACGAGGGCGATCTGGTGATTGCTGCCGAGTTCGCAGATGCCGAGGCCATTAACTTTATGGCCACTCATGGCCGTGGCCTGATCTGTCTGCCGATAACAGCAGAACGGGTCGAAGCGCTTGGGCTGCCGATGATGGCGGTGAACAACTCGTCCCGGCACGAAACCGCATTCACCGTGTCTATCGAGGCACGCGAAGGGGTCAGCACCGGGATCTCTGCCGCCGACCGTGCGCTGACCGTGGCGACTGCGATCAACGAGCAGAACACAATGGCCCATATCGCGACGCCCGGCCACGTCTTCCCCTTGCGTGCCAAGCGGGGTGGGGTGCTGGTGCGTGCCGGTCATACCGAGGCTGCCGTTGATATCTCGCGTCTGGCCGGTCTGAACCCCTCGGGCGTGATCTGTGAGATCATGAAACCCGACGGCACCATGGCGCGTCTGCCCGATCTGGTTGAGTTTGCGCAAGAGCACAACATGAAGATCGGCACGATCAGTGACCTGATCGCCTACCGGTCGCGCAACGACAATCTGGTGGTTGAAACCTCGCGTCAGATGGTGACGTCAGAATATGGCGGCGAGTGGGAAATGCGGCTGTTCACCGATCAGACCCATGGCATCGAACATGTGGTCATGATCAAGGGTGACATCACCACACCCGAACCGGTGTTGACCCGCACTCATGCTCTGCACGAGGCCCCCGATATTCTGGGTCTTGGTCCGAAATCATCGCGCGAACTTCCGCGCGCCATGGAAAAGATTGCTGAAGAAGGACGGGGCGTGGTCTGCCTGTTCCGTCAACCGCGCAACTCGCTATATGCGACGGGTGACGAGGGGCCGCGCACCATTAAACAAACCGGTCTGGGGGCCCAGATCTTGTCCAAGATGGGAATTCAGGAACTGGTTCTGCTGACCGACTCGCCAGAAACCGTATATCTGGGGCTTGACGCGTTTGGCCTGTCCATCGTCGGTACCCGTTCGATTTTGAAGGAAGACTGATCATGGCTGCTCAAGACGAACATGGCGTTCTGCCGACGCCGAAATTTGACAAGCCGGTCAAGCTGCTGATCGTGGCGGCGCCGTTTTATCGTGCGATTGCCGATAACCTGATCACGGGCGCGAAGGCCGAAATCGAAGCCGCGGGTGGAACCTGCGAAGTGGTCGAGGTGCCCGGCGCGCTGGAAATCCCGACCGCCATCGCAATGGCCGACCGTCAATGCAACTTTGACGGTTACGTCGCGCTGGGCTGCGTCATTCGCGGCGAGACTACGCATTACGAAACCGTTTGCAACGACTCCAGCCGGGCGATCCAGTTGATGGGTCTACAGGGCCTGTGCATCGGCAATGGCATTCTGACTGTGGAAAACGACGCGCAGGCCGAAGTCCGCGCGAACCCGAAAAAGATGAATAAAGGGGGTGGGGCTGCTGCTGCGGCCTTGCATCTGATCGCGCTCAGCCGTAAGTGGGGCTCTTCCAAAAAGGGCGTTGGTTTCAAACCGCCGTCCGAGTCCATCCTCGTGGCGGGCGACAGCAACGGACCCTCGACAGCATGACCAAGACAGACGCGCCGAAACCGGCCAACCAGAAACGCCTGATGAAATCCGCCGCCCGGCTTTATGCCGTGCAGGCGCTGTTCCAGATGGAACAGTCCGGGCAAACGACCGAAGCTGTCGTGAATGAGTTTCTGGATCACCGTTTTGGCGCTGTCTATGAGGGTGAGGAAATGTTGGACGGTGATATCAGCGTCTTCCGCTCGTTGGTCGATAATGCGGTGAACTATCAGGCGGCCATCGACCAGATGACGGACCGTGCGCTGGTCGCCAAATGGCCGATCGCTCGGATTGACCCGACCTTGCGGGCGCTGTTCCGTGCGGCTGGGGCAGAGCTGACCCAAAGCGACACGCCGCCAAAGGTTGTCATCACTGAATTTGTTGACGTTGCGCGTGCGTTTTTCCCGGAAGGCAAAGAGCCGAAATTTGTCAATGCTGTGCTGGATCACATGGCCCGCGAGGCACAGCCCGAGGCATTCTGACGCCTTTACGAGAACCAGATATGCGCTAACTTGAATGTCATAGCGCAAAGAGGTTCACCATGCCCAAACTGATCCGCCTTTATATCACGCAAGTTGCCTGGGGCTTTGTCATTTCGGCTGTGTTTGTCGGCGTCCTGTTGGCGCTGAATGTCGCAAACCTGCGCCATCTGATAACCAGTTCGGAAATCGGTCTTATCGCTTTGGTGATGATCTGGTTCATGAACGGCATTGTCTTTGCCGGTGTCCAGTTCGCCTACAAGATCATGAGCATGGCAGAAAAGCCGCAAGGCCCGCGCCGGGGTACCCCTGTTGTACACAGCTTTGAACCGGCGGTTGCAAAGCAGGAAGCCCCTGCAGGGCGCTGAATCTTCGGGGAAAATGTGGCGGGACCACCAAACAACCGTGTGGTTTGATTCCCGAGGACCTGTATATACAGGTGGGCGCCAGGTAATCAGGCCAGGACCTGAACAGAGCCAGCCCCCTCGGAATTGCTTAAGGCCACCAGAATGCTACCTGTCACAAGAAGGGCAGAACCCGCCACGCGCTTAAGTAGGGCGTCTGACGGGTTCGCACAAGGGGTCAGGCATCAACAGTTTCGTGCAATGCCGTGCGCATCTTGCCAAAGTGCTCGTCCCAACCCTTGTCCAGCGCCAGGATCAGGCCAAAGGCATCGGCCCCCTGCGGCAGGCCTTCATGCCGCAGGTCAAGGCGCGTCCCGCCTGCGACGGGTTCCAGGGTCCACTTGACGACGCTCACCGCGTCGCCCATCGGCTTTACGGTGAACGTGTATTCCAGATACTTGGGAGGTTTGGCAACGCGAACCTCACCCCAGATCAACAGGTCGCCGCTTGTTGTGCCAAACATCTCCAGCTTTTGACCCGCGGACAGAGGATGTTTCGGTTTGTGGAACCATTCCGCCAGGCGGTCCGGGTCTGTAAGATAAGCCCAAACCGTTTCCGGCTCGGCCCTCAGAAAGATCGATTTCTTCAGAACTGCATCGGTCATTTCGATTTCCTTTCAACAGCTTCCTTGAGAGAGTTGAGGCGATCGTCCCAGAACTGGTCAAAATACCTGAGCCAGTCCAGAACGGGGGCCATGCCTTGTGGTTCAAGACGGTTAATGCGTTCGCGGCCACGGGTTTCAACGGTGATCAAGCCGCCGTCGGATAGCACGGTCAGATGCTTTTTGACTGCTGCCCGGGTCATGTCGAACCGGTCAGTCAACTGCCCGATGGTCATGTCCTGAGACGAGAGCAATTGTACAATGTCCCTACGTGTGGGATCGGCCAGCGCACGGAACGCGTTTTGAGTTCGGTTATCCATAAGCAACTCCAGATGGGATACCATTTGGTATCGCATTAATACGATACCCAATGGTATCATGTCAAGCGCGATGCAGTACTTTACTTTTGTTCACCAATTGTTCACATTTGGGGTATGTTGTTAGATTTGCAGCCCGGACAGAAGCTCGCGCGTGGCGTCGCACGCCACCTTGCCGCGCATGGTTTTGTTTCTGTTGAAGAATTCGTCCCGGCACGTGGTCTGCGTGTCGATGTGATGGGGCTGGGTCCCAAAGGTGAGATTTGGGTGATCGAATGCAAATCCAGCCGTGCCGATTATCAATCGGATGCCAAATGGCAGGGCTATCTGGAATGGTGTGACCGATTCTTCTGGGCCGTGGATACCGAGTTTCCGACCGATCTGTTACCTGATGAAACAGGATTGATTATTGCCGACGCCTATGATGCCGAGATCGTGCGCATGGCGCCCGAGGACAAGCTTGCCCCGGCGCGGCGCAAGAAGATGATCCAGAAATTTGCGACAGATGCAGCACGCCGACTGCATGCGCTGCGCGATCCGCGCTTGTAAAAGCTCAGCCCTTGACGGCGAGGGCGGCCTGTATCGCGGCGCGGATCTCGTCGGCGATTTCTTCGGCTTCCTCGGGGTCGAAATCCATCGGAATTTCGATGCCGTCGGCTTCGATGAACAAGCGTACCATCCCCTGATCGGTCGGGCCGATTTGCAGGTTGGCCTGAATATCGCGTTCGGTATTGATGCCCATCTGTGCCTCCGAGACTGAGCGTTTGTGCTAGCGTGCACGGGGTTGAGAATCAAGTCACCTTTGCGGTCAGATAAGACATGGAAGAAGTGATTCTCAGAACGTTTCGCCCCGATGATGCCGCGTGGCTGGTTGAACAGCACGGGTTGCTCTATGCGCACGACGAAGGATTTGATGACAGCTTTGCCCCATTGGTTGCGCGCATCCTTGAGGAGTTCATTGCCGACAATGACCCGTCCTTTGAAAAAGGCTGGATTGCTGAACGGGCTGGACAAAGACTGGGTAGCATTTTCTGCGTGCGTGTTGACCAGACAACCGCCAAACTGCGCCTCTTCCTGCTTGTCCCCGAAGCGCGCGGACTTGGGTTGGGGAAACGGCTGTTACAGACCTGTACAGACTTCGCACGCGAGGCTGGATATCGGGAAATGGTTTTGTGGACCCATGAAAGTCATACGGCTGCCTGCGCGCTTTACAGGGCGTTTGGCTGGGAACTGATCGACAGCAAACCGGTGCATTCCTTTGGCGTCGATCTTGTCGAACAAAGCTGGAGAATTCGGCTTTAATCCTCTTGCATTCCCCCGGCGCGTTCGGTACATCGCCCCTCACAAAGTGCCGCCTTAGCTCAGTTGGTTAGAGCGCTGGATTGTGGATCCAGAGGTCCCCTGTTCAAGCCAGGGAGGCGGTACCATTCCCCCCAAATCGACTCTGTCCGTGTTCGCATCACCAAGCGTATTACAAGCGTAGTGTAGGCTTGAACGCCGGAATTTACGGCGCGCTGTCCTTTAGCGCGCCAGGTTCAGTTTGAACCGCATTTTTGCCCGTTTGGCGGTGGGCAGGTGGCGGTTCAGGCGTTTGTTGATCAGGCCAAATCCCCCGACAATCACCAATGTCAGCAGGATGAAATAGAACGCCAGAATTGGATAGGGGATGAAGGGGTTGAACGTTTTGTCCGCGAAATAACTTGCGTAATAGAGCGCGTCGCCACGTTGTTGCCAGGCCGGAAAGGCCGAGAAGAAGACCAGCGTGGTGGCATGGAACAGAAAGATGGCTTCGTTCGTATAGGCCGGCCAGGCCAGACGCAGCATGGTGGGCCAGACGATCCGCCGAAACCGCGACCAGCCGGACATGCCATAGGCATCTGCCGCTTCGATATCTCCCTTGGGGATCGAGCGCAGGGCACCGTAAAAAATCTCACCCGAATAGGCTGCGGTGTTCAGGAACAGCACGATCAGCGCCCCCAGCCAGGCCGAGGTGAAGGCGTCGAACATCGGATATGTTTTCTTCAGCGACAGGAAGAAGAAATAAGCAAAGAAGAACTGGATAAAGAGAGGCGAGCCCCGGAACAGAAAGATGAACCATTCGGCAGGTTTGCGCAGCCATTTGTTGGTCGAGGCTTTGCCGACGGCCAGCGCGGTGGCCAGAAAGAACCCGGTCGCCAGCGCCATGACGCCGAAATAGATGTTCCAGATCATGCCCGAGCCGATCAGGGTGAACTGTTCGCACAGGGTGAAATCGGTCTTGGGCAGCAGACGTTCGCCAAAGCCAAGCGACCGCAGGCCATAATCCTGAATGGTCTGGATGCAGCTCATGATCGGGCTCCTTGGAAAGGAGATTGCGGGCGCGAAAGAGATTGCTGTGCAATCGCGTGCGGCACCCGGTTGCGGTCTTGAACGCGGATCATCATGCCGTGGTCTCCTTGCGCAGAAGCTCTCCGCCGGAAGTGGCCTGTCCGTGGGACAATCGCCGCATCAGTTTTTCAAGCCCAAGTTCCGAGAAACGGGTCATGCCAAGGTAGAAGATCAGCAGGAACAGGAAATACCACATGCGCCAGTCGCCATGCGGGTATTGCGTGAATTTCGAGGTTTTGGTGCCGCCCAGTTCGCGCGCCCAATACACGATATCTTCGACGCCCAGCAGGAAGAGCAGGGGTGTCGCCTTGATCAGCACCATCCACAGATTGGACAGGCCGGGCAGCGCGTAAACCCACATCTGAGGTACGAGGATTTTCCAGAAGGTCTGGCGGCGATTCATGCCATAAGCTTCGGCCGTTTCCAGTTGCGCATGTGGTACGGCGCGCATTCCGCCGAACAGGACATTGGCCGCGAAAGCACCAAAAACGATAGAGAAGGTGATGACCGCAAGGAAAAACCCATAGGTTTCATGCACCCATTCAGGCGCGGTTCCAAGTGGCAGCTTGGCGGCCTGACAAACGAGGAAGTCATTGCCCTGGCGGATTGGGTCGGTCCAGTCCGGGCACAATATCTTATGCCGCGTCCACTCAAACGCCTGATCCAACGCGATGACGAAGAACAGGAAAAACGCAATGTCGGGCACGCCGCGCACAATCGCGATATATCCTTTGCCCAACCAGCTGAGGGGCGGGAAATGCGAGCGCGCCGCCATGGCTCCAGCAAACCCGAAGCCAAGAGCGACGGGCGCGGTCACAGCCAGCAAGGCCAAAACCTTGATGAAAGACAGGTAGAACGACCAGTGGACGCCATTGGTCAGGTAGCATGAAAACCAGCGGAACGTGCCCAGCGTGTCAGGATCAGCGCAGTACGAGAACATATGGCGTCTTTCCAACGTCTGTTCCGGCTAGGCCGGAAGCGGCCCGGCGCCGAAGCACCGGACCGGGATTGGTCAGGTCTTAGTTGGTGACGACCGAACCGTCAGTACCGTATGTGGCGGTGCCTTCACCGAACCACTTGATCAGCATCTCGTTCAGCGTGCCGTCAGCTTTCATCGAAGTGATGGCTTCGTCGAACTTGCCGCGCAGTTCACCGTCGCTTTCACGCAGGCCCATGCCGACGCCGCCGCCCAGCGGAACCGGATCGCCGATAAAGACCAGCTCACCGCCCGATTCCTCGACCAACGGCACCAGATAGTCGCGGTCGGCCAGAACGGCATCGGCTTCGCCGTTACGGACGGCTGCAATGGTTTCTTCCGGGGTCGCGAATTCGACCAGGGTTGCACCGGATTCAGCGACGTGGCCTGCCTGGATCGTGGCGGTTTGCGCCGCAACGACACCGCCGGTTACGTCTGCCGAGTCAGAGGTCGCGACATAGGCCGACGCGGTCGGCGGGTAATAGTCTTGGGTAAAGTCGATGACCTCATCACGTTCGGCTGTGATCGACATACCGGCGATGATGGTGTCGTAGTTGCCCGAGACCAGATTCGGAATGATCGAATCCCAGTCGTTCTTGACCCATTCACACTCCAGGTTAGCGCGTTTGCACAGCTCGTCGCCGACTTCACGCTCGAACCCGTCGATTTCACCTGCATCGTTGATGAAGTTGTACGGAGGGTAGGCGCCCTCGGTGCCCATGCGGACCGTGTCGGCCATCGCGATACCAGCAGTCAGCGCCAGGGCTGCAGTGGACAGAATCAGGTTTTTCATTGGTTACTCCCCAGTTTTGGTTCTGTTCTTGAAGTTAAGCCGCTTGAGTAGCGGAGAGAAAGCCCCGAAGCCGTTCGGATTCGGGTGACGTAAAGATATCTTCGGGCAAACCTTCTTCCTCGATCAGGCCCTGATGAAGAAATACCACGTGGCTCGAGATATCTGCCGCCATTTTCATGTCATGGGTCACGATGATCATGGTGCGCCCTTCTGCGGCCAGATCCTTGATCACCTTGATCACTTCCTGTTCAAGTTCGGGATCCAGCGCCGAGGTCGGTTCGTCGAACAACAGCGCCTGCGGTTCCATGCACAGACCCCGCGCGATCGCGGCACGCTGTTGCTGACCGCCGGACAATTGCGCCGGATAGGCGTCGCATTTGTCGCCAATCCCAACTTTCTCAAGGTATTTGCGCGCGCTGTCTTCCACTTCGGCCTTGTCGTGGCCCAGAACGGTCACGGGGGCTTCCATCACATTTTGCAGGATGGTCATATGCGCCCACAGATTGAACTGCTGAAACACCATCGACAGGTTGGTGCGGATGCGCAGAACCTGCTTGGGGTCCGCGGGGCGGCGCCCATGGCTATCGCCCGACCATTTGACAGGTTCGCCTTTGAACAGGATTTCACCCTGCTGGCTGTCTTCCAACAGATTGCAGCAGCGCAGCAAAGTTGATTTTCCTGACCCCGACGACCCGATCAGCGAGACCACGTCGCCGCCATGCGCTGTGATATCCACCCCCTTCAACACTTCCAGATTGCCGAAGCTTTTGTGAAGGTTTTTGATTTCGATGACGGGAGCGATTTCTGTCACGGGCAGTCCAGTAGTTTGTGGTGTTGGTGCGGTAATAGGGCCGAAAAATTTGCTCAATGCAATGCGCAATTCGCAAATTCAGGGTCGGAAACAGCCAAATTGACCAAATGCACCGGACAATTTGGTCATCAGATTATCCGCTGTGCGCATGGCGGTGGCGGGGTCGGTACGGACAGGTACTCCTCCGCCGGGATGTCGATCAGCCCCTGAATATGCAGCGTTTTGCGGTCGTGTTCGGCAAGGTTGTCTATTGCGGTTCGAACTGCGTCTGCGACCAGATCCGCGTTTTGGTCGGGTCCGGTAATATAGGGCAGGGTTGGTGTAGGAGAGGTTTTTGCCAATTCGCGCAGGCTTTTGCCCAGATCGGTATGTTCCTGCAACATCGTCCAGGTCAATGCATCCAGCGCGGCGAAATCTGCCTTCCCGTCCGAGACCGCCTGTGCCGACAGCGCGTGACCGCCTGTTTCCAACAACGACGCAGGATTCAGGTTCTCCCGGGATAGATGCGTGATCGGTGCTGCCCAGCCGGATTGAGACAGCGCTTCGTTATACGCGAAGATACCGTCAGTCATGCCCGCCAGCGTGCGGTTGTCGTCGCGCCGCGCCACAAAGACCGAGCAATAGTGCCCGGCAGGACAACCGGGCAGGCCGTAATCCGGGGTGCCCACCAGTTGAACCCGACCATGCAAGCGTGTGCGATAGGGCATTCCGCAGGTCTGCGCCAGCACCAGTTCGGGATCAAGCCAGACCTGCCAAACATCGGCGTCTCGGGTCAGCTGTTCCGGCCCGTATCCCAAATGCGCACGAATCAACCCCCAGAACCGATCATTGGCGGCCTGAACCTCGGGCATGTCATACATGCCAAGCATGGCTATCAAGATTTAGCGGCCTTTTGCCGGGCCAAAGCCGAATCCACGTCGCTGACCCCTAGCAGGCTGACAACCAGACGCAGCAGCGAGTCCTCCTCACCTGTACGGTGGCCATCAGCCAGGGCCACCGACCACAGCGCCTGAACCACCGCCAGCCGGTTTTCATAAGCGACAGCTTCCTTGATGGCACGGGTAAAACGGACCGTGTCGGGGGCCTCGGCCTCAAGATCTTCGGCACGGGCGCGCAAAGCCGCGCTTTCGAACGGGGACAAACCGTATCGTTCAGCCGAGATGCGGTCGATGCGCGCCATCTCGGAATCAGAATAATCGTTGTCAGATCGTGCCAGACGCACCAGCAGGGCCGTCAGGGCCAGGCGGGCATCATCTTCGACAAGCGGGTCGGGCTTGGGCTGTGTGAGCCTGGAAAGAAAGTCGCTGAACATGGGTAAGATATAGCGGGCGCTTAACTCACATCCAAGCGGCTTTGGACGCGCTCGCGCGCTGCCTGACTGTCATTATAGCTCAGGCCCATGGCAATGCGGGCTTCTTCGACGATCTTTATCTCGCCCTCGTCCGAACTGCCATCTGCCAGAACGATTTCCCACAACGCGTCAAGGGCTGCCAGCCGCTCTTTCAGGTCCGTGGTTTCCCGGATCAGTTTGCCGAACGTATCAGTTTCCGGTGCCGCAGCGTGGAGCTTTTCGCAGGTGGCCCGAACCTTGGCCGCCTCAATCGCGTTATGCTGGTAAAGACGGGCCAGTATCTTGTCGATCAGACTGATCTCTTCCAGCTTATAATCGCGATCTGCCTGCGCGACGCGCACCATCAGAGCACCCAGAGCAAGTTCTGCATCCGGGTCCGGCAATTGTTCATGATGAGGCGGTCTGAGCGCCTTAAAGAACCTTTTCAACATAACAAACACCTAGACGACAGGTCGTGATCGGCCAAGCACGAAATGCCGGTCTTGCTATAGTATTGCGTGTGTCCCGCGCTGAACCAGAGCTGCGCGGCACCGGGTACACACCGGCCAACAATCAATCATTGCCCAATATCCATGAGTTTCAATTTGTCCTTAAGAAACAAAGGCCTGAGATTACCAGGTCAGGGCCTCTTTGGCTGCGTTCTGCAACCAGGCCAGCATTTGGCGATAGGGGACCGGGCCGTAGCTGATCCGCGCGACCCCGAGCTTTGCCAGAGTGGCCGTATCCGGCGTGCCGGGCAGAGCGATGATATTGACCGGCAACGTGGTGGATTCGCAAAGCCGGGCGATCAGGGCTTCGTTCTTTAGCCCGGGTGCAAAGAATCCGCTGGCGCCTGCGTCAGCATAGGCATTGGCACGGGCAATGGCCTCATCCAGCATCGTGTCGTCATGGGTGTCCGCTGCGGCCTTCAGGAAGATATCTGTGCGCGCATTGACATAGGCGGGAATGCTTGCGCGCGCGCAAGCGTCGCACATCGCTTCAACGCGTTTGGCCTGAGTGGCGATATCGTAGAGACCGTCGCCACCGATGATCTGGTCTTCAAAGTTGAACCCGACAACACCGCAGTCAAGTGCGCGCCGAACGTTTTGCGCGATCCCTTGCGGGTCTTCGGCATAAGCCCCCTCGAAATCCAGTGTTACCGGCAGATCAACCGCCGCAACGATGCGGCGTGCATTGTCCAACGCGGCCTCAAGTGGAATGTTCTGCCCGTCGCCATAGCCCTGCGCCATCGCAACAGGGGCACTGCCGGTCGCGATGGCCTGGGCACCGGCGTCCCGAACGGCGCCAGCGCTGCCTGCGTCCCAGATATTGAACAGAATGACAGGATCGCCCTTCTTGTGAAGGCTGGTAAAGGTCACGGCTTTCTGGGACTGGCTGGTCATCGGAACTCTCCTGTTGTCGCGTATCCTACAGCTAACGCTGCGAAAATGACCCGGCCAGAGTTTTTGCACCCAGCCAGGTCAATTTAAGGTGACGGCACAGGCACAGATTGCGTCAGCTTCGCAAAGCACCTGTGACATCCACCGGTTTGAAACCAAGGTCTCAGGCGTCGCCCGCAGCGCCAGAGACGAATTTCGCGCTAAACGCAGATTCGCCCAGACGTTGCAGAAGGCTCAGCTGTGTCTCCAGCCAGGCTTTATGACCTTCTTCTTCCATCAGGATGCGTTCGAACAGTGTACGCGAACCAACATCACCAACTTCGGCCGCCTGTTGCGCTGCATTGGTGTAGAAGTCGACGGCCTCACTCTCGTCTTTGAGGTCAGAGGCGAACATCTCTTCCAGTGTGCCTGCTGCGGCCGGGCTTTTCTGAAACGCAAGCTCGGGGGTTCCACCCAGAAACAGGATACGTTCGATAAAGGCGTCAGAATGCACCAGCTCTTCCTGCATCTCGCCCCGCATTTTCTCGGCCAGAATATCAAGGCCCCAGTCGTCCAGAACATGCGCGTGCAACTGGTATTGGTGCGCGGCAGTAAGCTCCATATGAAGCGCTTGCTGAAGGTTGGTGATCGTTGTTGCGTTGCTCATCGGAAATCTCCTGAAACCGTGAAATGCAAAAGCAGAAAACCTGCCTCTCCACACAGTTAAGAGGTCAGCCCCCACGAAACAACGTGGGGTGACAGTCCGACACAGTCAGGGATTAGACCAGGCGCGAAGTGTCTTTCGCGGCCCGCACAAATTCGCGAAACAGCGGATGCGGGTCAAACGGCTTGGACTTCAGTTCCGGGTGGTACTGAACGCCGATGAACCACGGATGATCCGCCCATTCCACGATTTCGGGCAGACGTCCGTCCGGCGACATGCCCGAAAACTTCAGGCCCGCTTTTTCAAGCTTGTCGCGATACTTGATGTCCACCTCATAGCGGTGGCGGTGTCGTTCCTCGATCTGCGTGCCGCCATAAACCTCGGCCACTTTGGATCCATCCGCCAATACTGCGTTGTAAGCCCCAAGGCGCATTGTGCCGCCTTTGTCGTCGCCGACCTTGCGCTCGACCTTGTGGTTGCCCTGTACCCACTCCTTGAGGTGATAGACCACCGGTTCAAACCGTTTCTTCCCGGCCTCATGGTCGAATTCCTCGGACCCGGCTTCGGCGATTCCCGCAGCGTTCCGCGCAGCCTCGATCACCGCCATCTGCATGCCGAGACAAATGCCCAGATAGGGAACCTTGTGCTCGCGCGCATATTGCGCCGCCTTGATCTTGCCTTCGGTGCCACGCTCGCCAAACCCACCGGGGACGAGGATGGCGTGGAAGCCTTCCAGATACGGGGCCGCGTCTTCGGTATCGAAAACCTCGGCATCCACCCACTCGATCTTGACCTTCACGCGGTTGGCCATACCGCCATGGGTCAGCGCCTCGGCAATCGACTTATAGGCGTCTTCAAGCTGCGTATATTTGCCGACAATGGCCACTTTCACTTCGCCTTCGGCGTTGTGGATGCGGTCGCTCACATCTTCCCATTTGGCCAGATCGGGCTTGGGGGCGGGGCTGATTTGGAACGCGTCCAGAACCGCCTGATCCAGACCTTCGCGGTGATAGGCCAGCGGGGCGTCGTAGATGGTGGACAGGTCCTGCGCTGCGATCACGCTGTCCGGACGCACGTTACAGAACAGGGCCAGTTTTTCCCGTTCCTTGGTCGGGATCGGCCCTTCGGACCGGCAGACCAGAATATCGGGGGCCAGACCGATCGAACGCAGTTCTTTCACCGAGTGCTGGGTCGGCTTGGTTTTCAACTCACCCGACGCTTTGATGTAGGGCAGCAACGTCAGATGCATAAAGATACACTGGCCGCGCGGTTTGTCCTGACTGAACTGACGGATGGCTTCAAAGAAGGGCAGGCCTTCGATATCGCCCACAGTGCCGCCAATCTCACACAGCATGAAATCAACCTCATCCTCGCCGATGGCGATGAAATCCTTGATCTCGTTTGTGACGTGCGGGATCACCTGAATGGTCTTGCCAAGGTAATCGCCGCGGCGTTCTTTCTCGAGCACGTTCGAATAGATCCGCCCGGAACTGACCGAGTCGGTCTTGCGCGCGGCGACTCCGGTGAACCGTTCGTAATGGCCAAGGTCCAGATCGGTCTCGGCGCCATCATCGGTGACAAACACTTCGCCATGCTCAAAGGGCGACATCGTACCGGGATCGACGTTCAGATAGGGGTCCAGCTTGCGCAGACGCACCGAATAACCGCGGGCTTGCAACAATGCGCCCAATGCTGCCGAAGCCAGCCCTTTGCCCAAGGACGAAACCACACCACCGGTGATGAAAATAAAACGTGCCATAGTTTTTCGGCTGCTCCCGTGAGACGTCAAAATCAGCTGCCCGACGGTTCTGAAAAACCGCTGCATCACGGGACTTCACATATAAAGGATTCGCGCCAAAAGCGCAAGAGAACCGCAAGATGCTGTTGCAGTCCTCTTTCAGGTTTCTAGGTTTTGTGGATCAATCCGCCTGCGGGATCAGTGGCGCGTTGTCGTCCTGCGCCGGCGGCAGAAGATCATCAACCGACGGAATCGCCGGTGTGCTTTCTTCTGTCGAAGCCGGTGCCGGAACGCCCAGACGATCGATTACCGAGCTGCCCGAAGATTTCTGAGCCGCAAGAATGGTCAGCGTGATCGAGGTGACGATAAAACAGGCCGCCAGAATCCAGGTCACCTTGCCCAATGCCGTCGCTGCTGCGCGACCAGCCATGGCACCGCCACCACCCATACCCAGGCCGCCGCCTTCGGACCGCTGCATCAGGACAACGGCGATCAGGCCCAGAGCCAGAAGAAGATGGATGATGAGAACGACGTTTTCCATGGTGGTCCTGTACAGCGTGGCGTGTATCGCGTGGTACTTATGCAAGTTTGCCAGCGGGGGCAAGTCAGGAGTTGGCATCAACTTCTTTGATGTATCCCATCACGTCAAAGGGACTGGACAGTGTGTCGATTTGTGACGCAGGCTGCGGCCATGCCACATGACGATCACGACCACCCGCATGCCCTGTTACCACCTGAACCCGCATTGCGCGTCAAAGCGCTCGAGACGATTTTGACCCGCAAAGGGCTGATCGATCCGGCGGCTCTGGATGAGATTATTGACACTTATCAGAACAGGATCGGGCCGCAAAACGGCGCGCGCGTTGTTGCCAAAGCCTGGAGCGACCCTGCCTTCAAAGCTGCCCTGCTTGAAGACGCCACTCCGGTCGTGGCCGACCTTGGCTATTATGGCCGCCAGGGTGAACATATGGTAGTGGTTGAGAACACACCGGACCGGCACAATATGGTCGTCTGCACGCTGTGCAGCTGTTACCCTTGGCCGCTGCTGGGCATACCGCCCGGATGGTACAAATCCGACGCCTACCGCGCCCGCGCAGTGCGAGAACCGCGCAAGGTGCTGGCCGAATTCGGCGTCACCTTGCCCCAAGACACATCTGTACGGGTTTGGGATTCGACAGCCGAGGTTCGCTATCTCGTCTTGCCCATGCGCCCTGTAGGCACAGACGGGATGAGCGAAGAGGGGCTTGCCGCGCTTGTGACGCGCGACAGCATGATTGGCACGGGCCTTCCAAGGGTGCCCGCATGACCCGCGTTCACGATATGGGAGGACGTTTCGGTGACGGTCCGATAAACCCCGAGACAGAGGATGCGCCGGTCTTTGCCGAAGACTGGCACGCCCGCGCTCTTGCGGTGACACTTGCATCTGGTTTTCTGGGGCAGTGGAACATCGACGTTTCGCGCCACGCGCGCGAACGCCTGTCCCCGAAGGATTACACCCGGTTTTCCTATTATGAGAAATGGATATCCGGTCTGGCCGATCTGCTGGTCGAAAAGGGTGTTCTGACATTGGATGATCTGCGTGGCGTGAGCGGCGACGAACCGCACCCCTTGGCGGACAGAGCACTCAAGGCGGAAGCGGTGTCCGCTGCGCTGGCCAAAGGCGGGCCTGCGGACAGGCCTTCCAATGTCGCGGCGCTGTATTCTGTGGGGCAAGAGGTTGTCACGGTCCGACCGGCAGCAAATCGCCTCGTGGATGGAGGTCACACGCGCCTGCCTGTCTATGCATCCGGTGCCAGGGGCCGAATCCTGCGCCTGCACGGAACCCATGTTCTGCCCGATTCCAATGCGCATGGGTTGGGTGAGGCGCCAGAGCCGATTTATGCAGTGGCCTTTGCGGCATCAGAACTCTGGGCCGCCCCCGAACATCCCGCCGACCAGGTGGTTCTGGACCTCTGGCAAAGCTACCTGCAACCGGCATGAACGACTGTATCACATACGGAGCCCCCGAGCCGGTTTTTGCTGAGCCCTGGCACGCTCAGGTCTTTGCCGTCACAGTCGCGCTGAACGAGGCCGGGCGGTTCGAATGGGCGGATTGGGCGGCGCGTTTTTCAGCGACATTGAAACGCAACGGGCTTGCCCGGGAACTGGATGGCGGTGACGATTACTTCCACGCATGGCTGGAAACGCTTGAGGCATTGCTGGTCGAACAGGGCGCTGCCATGCCGAAGGATGTGCTTGATCTGCATAAGGCCTGGGAAGAGGCTTACCTGACCACTCCGCACGGACAACCTGTCCACTTGCGATGACAGGGTAGGGGGCTCTGCCCCGCCGCCCGTTCCGGGCGCCTCCCCCGGGATATTTAAAGCCAGGTGAGGCAGGGGATCCGCTCTTCATCTGGCTACAAATATCCCCGCCGGAGGCATCGCGCGCCTGCGCGATTTTCCTCTGCGGCGAAATATCGGTTTCCCTGCCGTTTTTGCCCCGCTATATGAGCCGGGTTTGATCACTCAGCACGAAAAGGACCGGATATGGCCAACGTGGTTGTTGTCGGCGCCCAATGGGGCGACGAAGGAAAAGGCAAGATTGTCGACTGGCTCAGCGAAAGGGCGGACGTAATCGCGCGTTTTCAGGGCGGTCACAATGCCGGTCATACGCTGGTGATCGACGGCGAGGTCTATAAGCTGCACGCGCTTCCTTCGGGTGTGGTACGCGGCGGCAAGTTGAGCGTTATTGGCAATGGGGTGGTTCTGGACCCCTGGCATCTGGTCAATGAGATCGCAACCATCCGGGCGCAGGGTGTTGAGATTACGCCCGACACGCTGATGATTGCCGAAAACACACCGTTGATTCTGCCGATTCACGGCGAGTTGGATCGTGCGCGCGAGGAAGCTGCGAGCAAAGGCACCAAGATCGGAACAACCGGTCGTGGAATTGGCCCGGCCTATGAAGACAAGGTTGGGCGGCGTTCCGTTCGCGTTGCCGATCTGGCGGACGAAGCCACGCTGGAGGCCCGCGTGGACCGCGCATTGCAACATCACGATCCGTTGCGCAAGGGGCTGGGTATCGAACCGGTTGACCGCGACGCGCTGATTGCTCAGCTCAAAGAGATCGCGCAACAAATTCTGCCGTTTGCGGCACCTGTCTGGAAAGTGCTGAACGAAAAGCGCAAGGCCGGGAAACGCATCCTGTTTGAAGGGGCGCAGGGCGCGCTGCTGGATATCGATTTTGGCACCTATCCCTTTGTGACGTCGTCGAACGTGATTGCGGGGCAGGCGGCAACCGGTGTTGGAATCGGACCGGGCTCGATCAATTTCGTGCTTGGCATTGTTAAGGCCTATACCACCCGCGTTGGAGAAGGGCCGTTCCCGACCGAGTTGGAAGACGCAGACGGTCAGCGTCTGGGTGAACGCGGGCACGAATTCGGCACGACAACCGGCCGCAAGCGCCGCTGCGGCTGGTTCGACGCCTGTCTGGTGCGCCAGACCTGCGCCACCAGCGGCGTGAACGGTATTTCGCTGACCAAGCTGGATGTTCTGGACGGGTTTGAGACCCTTAAGATCTGCACCGGGTATGAGCTGGATGGCGAGCGTTTGGATTACCTTCCGACCGCAGCTGATCAGCAAGCCCGCTGTACCCCGATTTACGAAGAAATGCCGGGGTGGAGCGAATCGACCGAAGGCGCGCGCAGCTGGGCGGATTTACCTGCAAATGCGATCAAATATGTACGTCGGGTCGAAGAACTGATCGAATGCCCGGTGGCACTTTTGTCCACCAGCCCGGAGCGGGATGACACCATTCTGGTGACAGACCCCTTTGCCGACTGATGCGCGAGAAACAGAAGACAGGGTTGAGTTACAAGGCACGCCGGCGCTGGTCGCTGGTGATCCTTGTGCTTGGCCTTCCGCTGTACATCATCGCTGTTGTGACGATCGTGAACTTGCTGGGGCGTCCTCCGATCTGGATTGAGTTGCTGGTTTATATCGTGCTGGGCATCCTTTGGGCCCTGCCGTTCAAGTTTGTGTTTCGCGGCGTCGGTAAAGAAGACCCCGATCAGTCCTAGCGCTCGTCAGGTACGTGTAAATGACCGGGCCTGCTGAGCACCGCGCAGGAAACGCGTGGTCCTCGGCAGTAAGGTGCTGGCTGTCTGGTTTCAGTCGAAACGCTCGGGCTTTGTCATTCAGGGCAGGCGTATGGTCCAATGGCAAAAAGCAAAAAGGCCGGGGGTAAACCCGGCCTTGCTTGGAAACCTTCCAGTGTGATCAGCCTACGGCACGCTCATCATCGGGGCGAAAACCGATCAGGTTGGACGCCGCGAAACGCCCGCCTCCGGCTTTCTCGATCTTGCCATCGCGCAGCAACTGTCCAAAAGAACGCAGGCTTTCTTCGCGATTGAACTCGTCCTGTTTCAGTGAACGCACCTTGTTCATCAGCTGCGGGCGCGAAAACTGCTCCTGACCTTCGATGAAGGACAGATATGCGGCAGCCGCTTCCAGAAGATCAGGCAGCGATTGCGCACCCTGTTCCTGTGCAAACTGTGCGAAACCGCCTTCCTCCGATCCGGTTGCGTCCTGGTCTGCGGTGACACGACGTGGCGAGACCGGGCTTGCGGATGTTCCGTGTTCATCCACCCGCTGCTCGGCCACCAGCTTGAGCGGCGCCGGAGCTTCCGGTGCCGGACGCATGCTGGTTACCTTGATCTCGGGTCGCCGTGGGCTGACCACGGATGCCAGATCGCCGCGGTAATCCCGGTCGGCCGTCTCTTCCGAGCGTGTCTGACCGTCGCGGTCGGCTTCGGTGGCTGCGACGGCGGTGCGCAAGTGCGAATAGGTTTCGCGCGCATCGCTGCTGCTGGGGTCATCCATATGCTCACCGGTCTTTGCCATCAGGCGCGATATATCCTGATCGGGATCAGCATCGTCCGCCAGTTTTTGGCTCGAACGACCGGACAGGTGCTGTTCGATCTCGGAAATCTCGGTCAACAGGTGCATTTCGTCTTCTGCCGTCAAAACACCCTGCGCCAGATCGTCTTCGACCGGTCCATCGTCGGATTCAATTGCTACGTCTTCTACGTTGAGGATGTTAGGGGCATCTTCTTCGTCGAAATCGTCTTCGGCATCGTCTTCAAGATCAACGAACAGAGGCTCGGCGGCGGACTGAACCGCCACCGGCGCGTCTTCGATTTCGTCGATTTGCAGGGGCTGGGGGGTCAGAGGCGCCTGCAGGTCAACGGTTTCTTCGATCTGAGTTTCAGCAACTTCGGGGATCAGCGCATCAGCTGTCTCAGCCGCTTGCGGTTCTTCAGCTTCCTGATCCTGCATCTCGTCAATTACAGGTGCCGCAGGCTCTTCAGTTTCCTGGGCTTCAGGCTCTGTGGGCTCGGCAAAGTCTTCCGCGCTGAGCGCACCGGCCTCAAACGCGGCGGCCACTGCATCTACCGGGGGGGCGGTATTGGCCAACAGCGGTGAGTCTTCGTCTTCGGAATACTCGGCCGCGGGCACATCGGAATGAGAGACGACTGCGCGAATGCGTTGCAGTTTCGCCGCGATGCTGTCAGCGGCCGGGGGTGGGGTGTCCGCGACAGGTTCCGCTTTGGCGAACCCGGTCTGCGCAGGGGCTGGTTGTGGCTGAACGTGAGCGGGAGTTTCGGCAACATTAATCGCGGCCGTGTGCGGGGCCGGCTCTTCAGCAGCGACAGGGGTTTCGGTTGTCTGAGTGGCGCGCAGCAACAGGCCGGATTCGTTCTGACGGGCTTCGACGCGCTGCGACGCATCGCGCCGGGCGATGCGGGTCAGCATTTCGGCATCAGGTTGCGGGGGTTCCGAGCCGAAGTAACGATCATCCGCTGCGAGATCGCGGAAATATTCGGCGATGGCTTTCATCGTTTCAAAGGAATCATCAAATCCTTCCAAAGTGCAGGAGAAGGTTCCATATGAAACGGTTAATACCTTGTTATTCTGTACCATCAGACGCACGTCCTTTACAAACTACGAGAGCCCACTTACCCGGAATCGGGAGCACACGAAGGCTCTGAACTTTATGCATGAACCTATCATTTTGTGGTCTTAATGTGTCCAAATCCGGGAAAAATGGCCAATCTTAGGGAAATCGAGCCAATTGTACGCTCTGCCGATCCAATTGGGCTGTTCGGAGGGGGATTTATCGGATCTGGAGACCTGAGTCTGGTGCTGAATCGCGTCAATTCGGTCGTTGCCGCCGATGGCGGAGCGGACGTTTTGACAGAATCAGGCCGGATTCCCGATGCGGTGATTGGTGACTTCGATTCGCTGAGCAAAGCGACGCAAGCGAAAATTCCCGCGGATCGCCTGTTTGCCATCCGCGAACAGGACAGCACCGATTTCGACAAGGCCCTGCGCAATCTGCACGCTCCGCTGGTTCTGGGGGCCGGGTTTCTTGGCGGGCGACTTGATCATCAACTGGCCGTTCTGAACGTTCTGGTCCGGCGGCAGGATCAGGCCTGCATATTGCTGGGCGAACGTGAACTGGTTTTTCACGCGCCGCCAGAGATCAAGCTGCCGGTTGCACCCGGCGATGTGGTCTCGCTGTTTCCGATGCAGCCCGTGACGGGGCGCAGTACCGGGCTGGAATGGCCGATTGACGATCTGGCCTTTCGACCGGACGGGCAGGTGGGGACATCCAACCGCGCATTGGCGCCTGTCGAGCTGAAGATGGACGGGCCGGGCCTGTTGGTGATGATCCCGCGCGCGGCACTCGATCCGCTTATGCAGGTGTTTCTGTCGGGGCGGACCGGGCGCTGGCCCGCTCGCGCAGAATGACATACAGGCCTGCGGCAATGGTTATGACAATGCCAACCGCAGCCAATCCATCGGGCAGATCGCTGAAAATCACCCATCCGATCAGGGTTGCAACCGGGATTTCCAGATACTGCATCGGGGCCAGTGTGGCAGAGGGTGCATAGCGCAGCGACCACGTCATCAGCAGATGCGCGACCGTACCCAACACCCCGATCGCAATCAGCAGCCAGTTCAAATCGCTGGACGGCAGGGTCATCGAGAGCTCCTGAATGTTCATTTGCGTTCCAATCAGAAGGACCGGAGCCAGAAGGACTGTCGCAAATACGCCGGACACAGCCTGCAACGACACCGGGTCGGTCTCTTTCGCGACTTGCCGGGTGACCAGCATGAACAAGGCAAAGACTACGGCAACGATCAGTGGCAGCAACGCAGGTGCGCCCACCTCGGCAAAGCTGGGTTGAATGACCAGCAACGTGCCAATGAACCCGACGATGCAGGCAGCAAGACGGCGGGAACCGACCTCTTCCTCCAGAACATATTTGCCCAGCAGCAGCATGATGAATGGCATGACAAAGGCAATTGCAACGGCATCCGCCAATGGCAGGAATTGCAGCGCGCTGAACATGGCCGAAATGCCGATGATATGCAGCAGCGTCCGTAGCAGGGTCAGCCGTAGGATGCGTCCGCGCATCCGCCAGGGTCGCCCGGTCACCGCAACCAGCGGGATCAGGATCACCGCTTGCACCGCGAAACGGACCATGACCAGCAGACCCAGCGGTGTGGTCTCGCCCAACAGCTTCGCCATCGCATCCCCCAAGGGCGCGAGCACGCAAAAACCAAGCATCAAAAAGATGCCAAAGACGGGTCTGTCCTGAGTCATGAGCGCGACGCTAACTGTTTCGCGACGCAGAGGGAAGCGCTGTTGTCAGCGGTCGGGCAGGGGCTGAACCTTGGTGTAATCCGGCCCGTTGCAGGTGGGCAGACCATCCTCCAATTTCAGCCATTTCAGCTTTTCTTCATGCGCGACATGCAACGTTGGTTCCAGCGCTTCAGGAGAGTCCAGCGTCGCGACATTAAGGTGCACCACATCCGACATGGCGGTTGACCGGAAGGACATCGGCGTGCCGCAGTGCGGGCAGAAGCTGCGCTCGACACCGGGAGAGGAGTTAAAGCGCTTGGGCTCTTCACCGATCCACCGCCAATGACCATCGCGAACTCCGAAATACGTTGTCATCGGCGCTGCGCATTGGCGGCGGCAACTGTCGCAATGGCAGGTTACGCATGAAAGTACCGGAGGGTCGACCTCGAACCGGATCTTGCCGCACAGACAATGCCCACGCATGTCGCCCCTCGCTTTCTGTTTCAGCAGTTCGGTACGTTCACAGCCAGACCACCCAGCGAGGTTTCCTTGTATTTCTCATGCATGTCATGGCCGGTTTGGCGCATCGTCTCGATCACCGCGTCCAGCGGCACGAAATGCTGACCGTCCCCGCGCAAGGCCAGTGAGGCGGCTGAAACTGCTTTGATAGCGCCTAACCCGTTTCGTTCGATACAAGGAACCTGAACCAGCCCGGCAACGGGGTCGCAGGTCATGCCCAGATGATGCTCCAGCGCAATCTCGGCGGCATTTTCCACCTGTTCGGGGGTTCCGCCCATCACCGCGCAAAGCCCGGCTGCCGCCATGGCGGCGGCGCTGCCAACTTCGGCCTGGCATCCCGCTTCGGCACCCGAGATTGAGGCGTTGTACTTCACCAACCCGCCAATGGCCGCTGCGGTCAGCAGGAAATCCTCGATATGGCTTTCGGACGCGCCCGGTACGTGATCCAGATAATAGCGCAGAACAGCGGGCAGAACACCTGCGGCCCCGTTGGTTGGCGCAGTGACAACTTGCCCGCCCGCCGCGTTTTCCTCGTTGACCGCCATGGCATAGACGCTCATCCAGTCGTTGATCGTGTGCGGCGCGGTCAGGTTCATGCCGCGCTCGGCCATCAGCGCATCATAGATGCCTTTCGCGCGGCGGCGCACTTTCAAACCGCCCGGAAGGATGCCGTCAGTGGTCAAGCCGCGTTCGATACAGGCATTCATGACGTCCCACAAACGGGCCGATCCTTTCGCGAAACTGTCGGCGCAGCCCCGCGCGATCTCGTTTGCGCGCTTCATCCCGGCTATGGTCTTGCCACTGGACTTGGCCATCTCAAGCATTTCTGCGGCGGATTTGAATGGGAAAGGAACCGGGTCGCCTTCATCGGTGTCTTTCCCCTCGGCCAGTTCTTCCTCGGTCAGGACAAAGCCGCCGCCGATCGAATAGAACACCTGCCGCAGGATCACATCGCCCTGTGCGTCGGTGGCCATCAGGATCATCCCGTTAGCGTGCCCGGGCAAATTGTTGTCGTAGTCAAAGATCAGATCCGCCTTGGGATCGAAATGAAGCGTCGGCAGGCCTTCGGGCGTGACGGTGTGCGTGCGTGCGATATCGGCCAGCGCTGCCTCGGCCTTTTCGTTGTCATAGGTGTCGGGAACAAAGCCCGCCAGACCCAGAATGGTCGCCCGATCGGTCGCGTGGCCGACGCCGGTGAAGGCCAGCGAGCCGTGCAGTGAACCTTTCAGACCCGTAAATTCAAAGGGGGACGCGCGCATCATGTCCAGAAAGCGCGCCGCGGCCACCATCGGGCCCATTGTGTGCGATGAAGACGGGCCAATGCCCACTTTGAACATATCGAAGACAGATAGGAACATATCAGATAGCCGAGCCTTCCGGGGGATTAGCGTAAGTAGGGGATGTGAAGGGTGTAACGCCCAAACCTTCCGCAGCGATTGCCGAACGGGTGGCGGGGCATGTCTCAAGGTGCAGAAGCATTTTCAGCAGATGCGGCGTGTCGGCCAGTTGATACCAGCTGCGGTCAGCACTTACAGGGTACAGGGCCATCCAGCGCATCATGCAGGCGACATAATAGGTCAGAACCGATGGGACACCTGCGCGAAACCACTCAGGCCCGCGTTGCGCCAGCGCATCCAGCAACCGCAGGTGCTGCAGCAACCGGGGTCGGATGCCCGCGCGCAGCGTGTCGGCCTGTGAGGCGTCTATGTATTTTTCAGCGTAGAACAGGATGCGCAGATCCGCATGCAACGTGTTGGACGCGAAGAACAGCCATTTCAGAAATCCGGCGCGTTCAGGATCATCCGCCGTCGGGGCCAGTTGACCATGGCGCTCCGTCAGCCAAAGCAGGATCGCCGCAGTTTCAAAGATCGGGCCCTCTGGCGTTTCCAGAACCGGGATCAGCCCGTTGGGATTAAGCGACCGATACGCGTCGCTGTCCTGCTCGTTCTGGCGGCGGTCCACCAGCACGGTTTCATAAGCCATGCCCATCTCGTCCAGCGCCAGCCGGATCACCAGCGAGGCGTTGTCAGGGGCATAGTGCAGGCGGTACGGGGTCAACATGCGCGCAACTTACAGCGCAAAGATGTGGGTGTAAGACATGATTGCGACTTTTCCGACAGGAAACGCGTAGTCCTGAGACATCTTAACACCTGTCGGATCGCAAAATGGGGTCGCAGTCGTCTGACGCATTCCCTATAACTCCGTCAGAATAAACTGGGAAAGCTGCCATGACCAGAGATCTGTCGCCAATCGACACCGCGAAATATGTTGCCGCGTACCGTGCCGCCGACATGGTCGAAGACGGGATGCGCGTGGGCCTTGGCACAGGATCGACAGCCGCCTGGCTGGTGCGCCGTCTGGGTGAACGGGTGCGCGAAGACGGACTGCGGATCAAGGGTGTTCCAACCTCGACCCGCACGGCGCAGCTTGCCCGCGAGGTTGGTATCGACGTCATCTCACTGGATCAGGCCGGTTGGCTGGACATGACCATCGACGGCGCGGATGAGTTCGATCAGGACCTGAACCTGATCAAGGGCGGTGGCGGTGCGCATCTGCAGGAAAAGATTGTGGCCACGGCCAGCGACCAGATGATCGTCATCGCCGATGCAGGCAAAGAAGTTGAAACTCTGGGGGCCTTTCCGCTGCCTGTCGAGGTCATTCCCTTTGGCTGGCAGACAACGCGCACATTGATCGAGGAAGCCCTGGATACGATGGATGTGCTTGGGACATCCTCGGCGCTGCGCATGAATGGCGAGGCGCCGTTTGTGACGGATGAGGGCAACCACATCCTTGACCTGCACCTCAAGCGCATCGGCAACCCGCGCCAGATGGCGCTGATCCTGAACCAGGTGCCCGGTGTTGTCGAAAATGGCCTGTTCATCGACATCTGCGATAAGGTCGTGATCGGCCATGGCGATGGCCGGGTCGAGCTGCGTGATATCAACGCGGGCACGGTCGAACTGGATCAGCTGCTCAGCGGGTCGCGCGATAACCTGTTTTCCGATTTTTCGGACTGAGTATCGTGCAGGTCCCTTCGGCAAGTGGCTATGAAAGTTCGAATTTTCCGCGCCGGGGGTTGGCACAGGGTTTTTTACGCCCAGATATCCAGAGAATTTTGAAAGTTGAATGAAGGAACCCGGCATGAGCTTTGACTATGATCTTTTTGTCATCGGCGGAGGTTCGGGCGGGGTCCGCGCGGCGCGTGTTGCGGCGGGCGAAACCGGTGCCAAGGTCGCGCTGGCCGAAGAAGACCGGTATGGCGGCACCTGTGTGATCCGGGGCTGCGTACCAAAGAAGCTGATGGTCTTTGCCAGCGAATACTCGGGCATGGTCGGGGATGCGCAGGCCTATGGCTGGGACATTCAGCCCGGCGCGTTCAACTGGAACACTTTCCACGGCAAGCTGGTGACCGAGCTTGATCGGTTGGAAGGGATATATCGCAATATCCTGAAGAACAACGGCGTCGAAAGCTTTGACAAGCGTGCGCGCCTTGTGGATGCCCACACGGTCGAGCTGGCCGACGGAACCCGCAAAACGGCCAAACACATTCTGGTCGCCACCGGCGGTCGCCCGGTTGTTCCGGATTTTCCGGGCTCGGAACTGGCGATTACGTCGAACGAGATATTCCATCTGGACAAGCTGCCTGAAAGCATCCTGATCGTAGGGGGCGGTTATATCGCCTGTGAATTTGCCGGGATTATGAACGGGCTGGGGGTCAGGACGACTCAGTTCTATCGCGGCGCACAGATCCTTCGGGGGTTTGATGACGAGGCGCGTGGACTGATCAGCGAAGAAATGTGCCAGAACGGCATCGACCTGCATCTGGGCACCAATGTGATCGAGATGAAAAAGCAGGGCGACAAGATCTGGGTCAAGGCCACCAACGGCTCCGAGCAGAGTTTTGATGTGGTAATGTATGCCACGGGCCGTGCGCCGAATGCCGATAACCTTGGGCTGGAAGCTTTGGGCGTTGAACGCGGCCGTAAGGGCGAGATCATCGTGGATGAATACAGCCAGACCGCCGTGCCCTCGATCTTTGCCATTGGCGATGTGACAGACCGGGTGAACCTGACACCGGTTGCGATCCGCGAGGGGATGGCTTTTGTGGAAACCGTATTCAAAGGCAATCCGACACCGGTGGATCACGACTTGATCCCGACTGCGATCTTCACTCAGCCTGAGATGGGTACCGTAGGTCTCAGCGAAGAAGAGGCGGCAGCGCAGGAACCAATCGAGGTCTATGCCACATCTTTCAAGCCGATGCAGAAATCCTTTGCTGGCGGCACGCAGCGTGTGCTGATGAAACTCATCGTCTCTCAGGCGACGCGCAAGGTGTTGGGTTGCCATATTGTCGCCCCCGGTGCCGGCGAGATGATCCAGCTGGCGGGAATCGCCGTAAAGATGGGCGCGACCAAGGAAGATTTTGACCGCACGGTTGCAGTTCACCCGGTCATGGCCGAAGAACTGGTGACAATGCGGCAACCTGTGCGCACGGCTTGATTTGCAAGCGCGCGCACACACGTTACAAGGGAACCCGTGATCACACGGTCCAAAACGAAGGAAAAGATACTTATGGCGGGCAACAGCGGCGGCCCCTGGGGGGGCGGAGGCTCATCCGGTGGCGGAGGAAATCGGGGTAACAACGGGGATGGGCGCAAGCCCCCCGAAAGCGATGGCCCGCATATCCCCGAGATCGACGAACTGATGAAAAAAGGCCAGGAACAGCTGCGCGTCCTCATGGGCGGTCGTGGTGGCGGTGGCCGTGGTACCAATGGCTCGGGTGGCGGTGGTGGCCCGGCCTTTACCAAAGGCACCCTGCTGCTGGGTGGCGTCGCCGCTCTGGTGATGTGGGGCGTGGCCAGCGCCTATACGGTCAAACCCGAAGAGCAATCAGTTGAACTGCTGTTTGGTCGCTTCTCGGGGATCGGTACAGAAGGTCTCAACTTTGCCCCATGGCCGGTTGTGACGGCCGAAGTTATTCCGGTGAAGGTCGAACAGACGGAAACCATCGGCTCGGGTGGTCGTGGGAGCGATGCGGGTCTGATGCTGACGGGCGATGAAAACATCGTCGATATCGATTTTCAGGTGGTCTGGAACATCTCGAATCCGGCAGATTTCCTCTTCAACCTGCGTGATCCCAGACAAACGATTCAGGCGGTTTCGGAATCCGCGATGCGCGAAATTATCGCGCAATCTTCGCTTGCGCCGATCCTGAACCGCGACCGTGCGGTTATCGCTGAACGGCTTGAGGAACTGATCCAATCCACGCTCGACAGCTATAGTTCAGGCATCAATATTGTTCGTGTGAACTTTGATGGTGCCGACCCGCCAGAACCGGTCAAGGACGCATTCCGTGAGGTACAGTCAGCGGGTCAGGAACGTGACCGGCTTGAAAAGCAGGCTGATGCCTATGCCAACCGGGTTCTCGCCGGTGCCCGTGGTGAAGCGGCGCAGGTTCTGGAAGAAGCCGAAGCCTATCGCGCCCAGGTCGTGAACGAGGCGCAGGGTGAGGCCAGCCGCTTCAGCGCGGTTTTGGCCGAATACGCCAAAGCGCCGGACGTGACGCGCAAGCGTCTGTATCTTGAGCGGATGGAGCAGGTCCTTGGCGACGTAAACAAGATCATTCTGGATGAGAATGCCGGTGGGCAGGGGCAGGGCGTGGTCCCGTATCTGCCGCTGAACGAATTGCGCCGCAACTCGGGCGAGGGGAACTAAAAGATGCGTAAATCAACTTTTGTTCTGCCCATCATTTTTGTTCTTGTGGTGGCTGCGCTGTCCTCGATCTTCATCGTCGATGAACGTGAAAAAGCACTGGTTCTGCAATTCGGTCGCGTCATTGATGTCAAGGAAGATCCGGGTCTTGCGTTCAAGATTCCGGTCATTCAGGAAGTCGTCCGCTATGACGACCGTATTCTGAGCCGCGAGGTCGGACCACTGGAGGTGACACCTCTGGATGACCGCCGTCTGGTGGTTGACGCATTTGCACGCTATCGGATTACCGATGTGCGCCAGTTCCGCGAAGCGGTGGGTGCGGGCGGTATCGATACCGCAGAACAGCGGCTGGATTCCATTTTGCGGGCGAAAACGCGCGAAGTTCTGGGTTCTGTCAGCTCGAACGATATCCTCAGCTCGGACCGGGCGGCGCTGATGCTGCGCATCCGCAATGGGGCCATTACCGAAGCGCGCGACCTGGGTCTTGAAGTGATCGACGTCCGGCTCAAACGCACTGACCTGCCGCAAGCCAACCTCGAAGCCACCTTTGCGCGTATGCGTGCCGAACGCGAGCGTGAAGCGGCAGATGAAGTGGCCCGTGGTGAGGAAGCTGCACAGCGTATCCGCGCGCAAGCCGATCGTACAGTGGTGGAACTGGTGTCGGATGCCCGCCGCGAATCTGAAATTGTTCGCGGTGAGGCCGACGCCGAACGCAACGCGATCTTTGCGGATGCCTACGGAGCAGACCCCGAGTTCTTTGAGTTCTACCGCTCTCTGTCAGCCTATGAAAATGCGCTTCAGGGCGGAAACAGCTCGTTGGTGCTAAGCCCGGATTCGGACTTCTTCAACTACCTCAGTTCGCCATCAGGTCGGCGGGCACCGGTGGCGGCGCCGTCCGAATGATGGGCATGATCCTTCTGGCCTTCGGGCTGGTACTGATTGTCGAGGGGCTGGCCTATGCGCTGGCCCCTTCGCTTATCGAGCGGATGCTGGAGGCGTTGCGCGCCATGCCCGAACAGGCCCGGCGTCTGGCCGGGTTGCTTTGTGTTGTCAGCGGTTTGATCCTGCTCTGGGGGGCATATCAACTGGGCTTTTGACGGGGCGGTTTCACGTGCGGGTGATTTCCCTGCGATCCCGAGTTGCTCACCGGGTTAAACTGACTACATTGGAAACTAAGAAAGGCCGAAACAGGCCTTGGCAAGATTGTCGACAAGGAGAGCTCAAGTGCAGGCGAAAGCGCGCAGTTTATCCGTCCGGTGGGACGACGTGAGTGTTTGGATGCGGCTGTTGTGGCTGGCCTTTGCCGGTACGCTGCTTGTGCTGGCGCAGTCGGTTTCCGCTCAGGCCAGAGGCGAAAGCCTGGCGCCCTTGGCCGAAAAGATCAGCCCGGCCGTGGTGAACATCACCACAAGCACCCTGATCGAAGGTCAGGCAGGCCCGCAGGGTATCGTGCCCGAGGGGTCTCCGTTCGAGGATTTCTTTCGCGAGTTTCAGGATCGCAACGGCGGCAATGACAACAGCCCGCCTCGACGCAGCAACGCCCTTGGGTCGGGTTTTGTGATCTCTGAAGATGGCTACATTGTCACCAACAATCACGTCATTGCGGAAGCTGATGAAATCCTTGTGGAATTCTTCCCCGGTGACGGGCAACCCAAAAAAGAACTGGTGGCCAAGGTCATCGGAACCGATGAGAAAACCGACATTGCACTGCTCAAGGTCGAGGCATCCGGCCCCTTGAAATACGTGCAATTTGGCGACAGCGACGTGGCGCGTGTGGGTGACTGGGTTATTGCCATGGGCAACCCGCTGGGCCAGGGCTTTTCTGTATCCGCTGGTATCGTATCGGCCCGCAACCGGGCGCTCAGCGGATCTTATGACGATTACATCCAGACAGATGCGGCGATCAACCGGGGCAACTCGGGCGGTCCATTGTTCAACATGGACGGCGAAGTGATCGGCGTGAACACCGCGATCCTGTCGCCAAACGGTGGCTCGATCGGTATCGGCTTTTCGATGGCGTCGAACGTGGTGGTAAAGGTCGTCGATCAGCTGCGCGAATTTGGCGAAACCCGGCGCGGCTGGCTGGGCGTCCGCATTCAGGACGTGACCGAGGATATGGCCGAGGCGATGGGGCTGGAAAAACCCGGCGGCGCGCTGATCAGCGATGTCCCGGAAGGCCCCGCCCAAGAGGCCGGTCTGAAAGCAGGCGACGTGATCATCAGCTTTGACGGTGTCGAGGTCGAAGACACCCGTGGTCTGGTCCGTCAGGTCGGCGAAACAGAAGTCGGCAAAGCCGTCCGGGTCATTGTGCACCGCGATGGCGGCACACAGACAATTCTGGTCACGCTGGGACGCCGCGAAGACGCAGAAAGCAAAGAAGATGACGAAGAAGAAACGCAGGATGCTCCGGTCGAAGAAAACGCCGATATTCTCGGGCTGACCATTTCCCCGCTCACAGATACGCTGCGCGCGGATATGGGATTGGATGCAGATGCCGAAGGTCTGGTGATTTCGAATGTTGACGAAGCGTCTGAGGCTTACGCGAAAGGGTTGCGCGCGGGTGACCTGATTACGGAAGCGGGTCAGCAAAAGGTGGAAACCATCGCGGACCTGGAAGCCAGAATGGACCAATCGCGAGAGGCTGGGCGGAAATCCCTGTTGCTTTTGGTCCGCAGGGGGGGCGAGCCGCGATTTGTGGCGCTAAGCCTGGAAGAGTGATTTGAAAAGGCCGGGACAAGCGCCCGGCCTTTTTCATTGCCTGAACACCTGAAGAGGCATGCAAAAAGAAAATGAGCCATACGCAGTAATTGCGTATGGCTCAGATACAGGGAGAGATCAGTGGACAGATATCGGGGATGATTCTCTGACCTCCTACGGTAACAACTTCACCTTAGGTCAACACGAACCCTCTCGTATGTGAACCAGATCACACTGGTTCAGATAAGTTCGGAATCGGCCAGTTCCCGCAATGCGTCGAAATCCTGAATCAGCAATCCGCCGCGCGAGGATTCGACAATATTGTCGCGTTTCCAGATCGAGATTGTCTTGGAAACGGCCTCGCGCGTGGCCCCGACAAATTCGGCAAGTTCGCTCTGCGACAGGGTGATGCGCTGCGTCGGGTCGTCCTGCAATTCCGACAGATGCAGCAGCTTTCGGGCCAGTCGAATGGGCATGGGCAAAAAGACCTGCTCGTTCAGCTGCAACCCCATCCATCGCATCCGCAGCCCGGCCAACCGGATCAGATCCACGGCAAGGTCAGGCTGTTTTCTGATCTGGTTCATGACGTCATTGCGACGCACACGCAGGACGCGCGATGGCTCGGCCGCGGCAATAGTCGCCGTACGCGGGCCGTTGTCAAACAGAGCGATCTCGCCAAAAACTTCACCTGGGCGCATCAGCGTCAATGTCAGTTTCCGGCCGCTCATCGCCAGAAAGGACACTTCAAGCGTGCCTTCCAGAATGGCATAGAGCGAATCCCCTTCATCGCCTTGTTCGAAAAGGGTTTCTCCTTGAGCCAGCGAGATGTCGGTCGCTTGCGCCGAAAGCATCTCTCTAAGCCCGTCGGAGGCTTCGGAAAGGAAGCCGCTGGTGGGAAAGGCCGTCATGTATACACCGATCTTGGGCAAGGTGTGAGTGTGGGTGGTGATACAACTTCCCATAGCTCGGCGGCTAAGCCAAGAATTTTGTTTGTTTTTGCAGGAATGGCGACGTCAGGGCAGTTATTTCTGTTCCGGGTCGTCCATGTAGCGTTGCAGGATGCTGAATTGCAGCATCAGGAAGGCCATCAGCGCGATGGGAAATCCGAAGGTTTCGATCTTGACCCAAAGGTCGGTCGACATGGTGCGCCAGACAAACTCGTTTGCGGCGGCCAGAACAGCGAAACAGGCGCATAGGCGGCGCGTCAGAATCATCCAGCCCTCGTGCTTCATCGGCAGCATTTCATCCAATACGTAGGCCAGATAAGATTTCTTTTGCAGCAACCCGATGCCAAGGATCAGGGCGAACAGGCCATAGACAAGCGTGGTTTTCATCTTGAAAAACCGCTCGTCATTGAACCATGCGGTCAGGCCGCCAAAGAAAATGACCATGAAGGCCGTGAAAATCTGCATCCGGCTGAGTTGGCCGGTGAGGTACCACAGGATACCCATTGCCCCCAGCATCAGGGGGACGAAGATAATCGTGGCGATGATGAAGCCGGAATATTCAGTACCACCGATCAGAAAGCTGTCGTCACGCAAGCGCAGGTAGATGAAGAAGAAGGCCAGCGGCGGGCCAAGCTCCAGCACCTGTTTCAGAAATGGGTTGATGTCTTTTTTGCCTGTCATCGGTATGTCCTGCTGCTTACCCGCCCATTTCAACTATTACTGCGCCGAGTGCAATCAATGCCATCAATGCAATGCGTCTTGGGCCAACGGTCTCCTTCAGGACAAGCCAGCCGATCAGCGCCGCAAAGACGGTTGAGGTTTCGCGCAGCACGGCGGCTTCGCCGACTTTGTCCAGTCGTGTGGCAAGCATGATCGACCCGAAGGACAAAGGCGCGATGATGCCGCCAGCCAGACCCCGCAGCATCAGCGGGCCGGGCGCAGGGCGATGTGTCATCGCGCGCCATCTGAGGAAGGCGTAGACCGGCATCGCCGCGCCGTCGATCATGAAGAACCAGGCCAGAAATGTGAACGGGTCGGCAGTGGCACGTATGCCATAGGCGTCATAGGTGGTGTAAAGGGCGACAAACAGCCCCGTGATGATCGCTAGGACCAGCGCAATTCCCAGCGTGTCCCGGTTGGTTTCGAGAAACCGGAAATTATAGGCGGCCAGGCCGAATATCCCGGCCAGCAGGGTTGCGACGCCCAGCCACTGCACGGTCGAGAATGTTTCGCCGAACAGAAGATAGGCACCAATGACCGTAAACAGCGGGCCTGTCCCGCGCACGACGGGATAGACGACCGTGTAGGACCCTTTGGTGTACGCCGCGGCCTGCAGCGTCTTGTAGGCAATGTGGATCAGCCAGGCGAGGGCGAAGATCGGCCACATATGAGGTTCAGGCCAGGGCACCACGAAAAAGGCAAACGGGGCGGCCATCAGACCATAGCTGGCGTCAATAGCGCCGCGGGACAGCCATGGATCATGACGGCCTTTCTGCAGCGCTCCGAACGCGGCGTGCAGGAAAGCGGCCATCAACGCCAGTGCCAGCGCCAGTTGGTGACCGGCTTCGGTGCCTTCAAGTGAGATCAGCCAGTCGCTCAAATACGCAGACCTTTTGTAGGGCGGAGAGGGGTGGGGGCTGTCTGCCCCCACACCCCCGAGGATATTTGGGGCCAGATGAAGTGGCGGATCAGCCCTTGTCGAGCCCGGTCAGGGCGGCGGCGAATTCTTCGGGATCGAAGGGGGCAAGGTCATCGATCTGTTCTCCCACCCCGATAGCGTGGATCGGCAGGCCGAACTTGTCGGCCAGCGCGACCAGCACACCGCCCTTGGCGGTTCCGTCCAGCTTGGTCATGATCAGGCCCGAGACATCGGCCAGCTTGCGAAAGGTTTCCACCTGGCTCAGCGCGTTCTGACCTGTAGTGGCGTCAAGGACCAGCAAGGTGTTGTGCGGTGCGGTCTCGTCGACCTTGCGGATGACGCGGACGATCTTGGCCAGTTCCTCCATCAGGTCGGTGCGGTTTTGCAGGCGCCCGGCGGTATCGATCATCAGCAGATCCGCGCCTTCGGCCTGAGCCCGGGTCAGCGCGTCAAAGGCGAGGCTGGCGGGGTCCGAGCCCTCGGGCGCGGTCAGAACCGGAACCCCGGCGCGGTCGCCCCAGACTTGCAGCTGTTCGACGGCCGCAGCGCGAAAGGTGTCACCGGCGGCGATGACGACTTTTTTGCCAGCCTGCTTGAACTGGCTGGCCAGTTTGCCGATGGTCGTGGTCTTGCCCGAGCCGTTGACACCGACGACCAGCACCACTTGCGGGCGTTTGGGATAGATCGGCAGGGGCCTGGCCACGGGCTCCATCACGCGGGCCACTTCCTGCGCCAGCAACTGTTTGATTTCCCGGGTCGAGAGTTTGCGCCCAAAGCGCCCCTCGGCCATGTTCGAGGTGACACGCAGGGCGGTGTCGACGCCCATGTCAGAAGCGATCAGCAGCTCTTCGAGTTGCTCGAGCATGTCGTCATCCAGCGTGCGTCGCATTTCTGTGGCAGCGCTGCCACGGCTGAACAAGCGGTTCAGGATGCCCTTGGATTCAGGGATTTCTGGTGGCGGGGCAGCTGGTGTGGGATCCGCCGGGGCGGGGGCAGGTTGTTCAGCCGGTTCCTGCGCCGGTTCAGGGGTCGGGATTTCGGGAACCGGTTGCGGCTCGGGCTCAGGTTCGGGGAGGACAGGGTCGGGTGCGGCGGTTTCCTCGCCACCATCCTCGACGATGGCGTCCAGCCCCTGTTCGAGGCGGGATGAGGATTTGAACAGCTTGTCCTTTAGCTTTGAGAAAAACGCCATATTTGGTCTCCGCAGGTGTTCCTTTCACCTAATGCGGATTTGCGGCAGTTGCAAAGGGTCACGCAAAAGCGAAGACGAAACCAAATTGCGCGCCCCAGTAGAGCGGCCAGATCAGATAGGGCGTCAGCCTGTGGGCGGGGTGGTTCGCAGGCAGCAGGAACTTTTCCGTAGCAAGGATCAGATCAGACGCGATGAAGGTGATTGCAGCCGGGAACGCCCATCGCAGGGCACCTGTCTGGGGCAGCGCCAGCACGGTGATCCCCATGCCAAGGATGATCGGGATATAGGCCAGAACAGGGCCTTTCAGGTCTCCGGCGCGGGGGGCAAGCAGTGTGGCCATGACAATGCCCAGAATGACCAGAGACCACACGATCGCGGGGGCATCCCAGATCAGGCTGGCGGAACTGGCAGGATGCGACAGGAACAGGGCGATATAGGCCAGATGCCCGGCGGCAAAAGCGGCAATGCCGGCCATGAACGTGGCATCCGTTTCACGCGACAACAGCGCGTCCCCGGTTGCGCACAGGGCAAGCGCAGCGGCAAGCATCCATGGGCTGCCCTGCAGAACCGCAATGACTGCCAGCGCGGCGACCGAGGTGGTTTTCAGCACAGTGCGCAAGGAACTGGCTGGTCGGGCCGTCAGGGGCAGGTATCCCAATGCGCAGCCAAGGGCGATCCAGAAGAGAAGGGTTGTCATGTCACCTCACCGCGGTTTTCGAATACCTTCATCCCGAGCGCGGCATATAATCAAGCGCTTACGTTGAGTTAAGCGTGTTTCCCCAAGCCCTGGCCAAAGGGTGAATGGCATAGCGGGATCGCATCTGACACAATGGGCATATGTTCCGAGCGCTGATGATTCTCGCCTGCTTTGCCGCACCGCCCGTTGCGGCCCAGACCCCTTTGTCCGGCCCCGAATTCGACACCTATACGCAAGGCAAGACCCTGTTTTACGGGTTCGAAGGGCAGGTTTACGGGGTCGAACGCTATTTGCCCAACCGCCGCGTGATCTGGTCTTTTCTGGATGGCGATTGCAAGGAAGGTGTCTGGTATCAGCAGGAAGAGCAGATTTGTTTCATCTATGAAGACCGGTTTGATCCGCAATGCTGGGTCTTTACGCGATCCGGCGGTGGCCTTGTCGCGCAGTTTGAAGGCGACCCGCAGGCGACCGAGCTGTACGAGGCGGAAGATATCGGGGAAGAAATGGTGTGTTATGGCCCCGACGTCGGTGTCTGACTAGGTTACCCGAAGCTCATCATAGCTGAGCATGACATGCTCCTGATATGCAGGTCTTTCTGTCAGCCTATCGTAATAGCGCCGCAGGTTGGGCAGGACCGCGCGGGATATCGCGATGTCGTAATAGCGATAAAGGATATGTCCCAGCTGAATATCGGCCAGCGTCAGATCGGGCCCGCACAGGTAGGTGTTTTCTGACAGCCGGGTATCGGCAAGTACCAGTTTGCTATCCAGCGCGGCAACGGTCTGCTCAATCGCGTTTTGGTCCTGCTCTGCCGGGGCGGTCCGGACAACCTGCCAGAACACGGGCACCGTGAAATCCATCGCAACGTTGATCTTGGCCCATTCCGCCCATTTGTCGACTTCGGCCCGTTGAACCGGGTCGCGTGGCCAGAACGCATTCCCGCCATAGGCATTCGCCAGGTAGCGCAGGATTGCGCCGGTTTCCCACAGCAGTGGGTGATCGCCATCCTGTAGCACTGGGATGGTGCCGTTCGGGTTCAGCTTGCGAAAAGCATCGGTGTCCAGCCCGCCGAACCTGTGCCCTGCATCGTGGCGGTGAAAGCGCAGTTCCAGCTCTCCGACGCACCACATCAGGGCCTGAACATTCGATGACGTTTTGCGACCCCAGATTGTCAGCATGGCTTAGAACAACGATCCCTGATCTGGTGCATCCGGTTTGGATTTCCGGTTGGTCTGCTTTGCGGCTGTCCCGGTGCCAAGAATGCCATCGGCGAATTCGATGTCCAGCACCGTGTGTTTTGCGGCCTCGGCCTTGGTCGTGATGACATTCCCATCTGCGCGAACCACGGCATATCCGCGTTCCAGCGTCGCCTTGTAGCTGAGCGTTTCGCGCAGGCGGTCTGTGGCCTCAAGCTGATGTTTCAGACGATCCAGCCGCGTGGTCTGCGCCGCGTTCATCCGGTCACCAAGCCGGGCAAGGTTTTGCGCGTGCTGGCCGATCTCGCGTTGAATCGGGCGCAGGGACAGGCGCGACGACAGGTTGCGCAGTGATTCCTGCCGGGCCGAGACCAGACCGCGCAGAGTTGACGGGCGCAGATGGGCTGACAGTTCCACCACTTGCAGGCGACGGTTTTGCACTCCTCGCGTCAAAGCCGGGGTCAGGCGATCTGCAATCAAATCAAGGCGTTGCCGGGGGGAGTTCAACAGGCTGTCCGGGCGCGGCAGGGCGCGGGACAAATCGCGCAGCCTTTGCGAACGGCGCTGCACCGCGTCCGTTACCGCGCGCGACAAGCGGGCGCCTTGCTCGCCGGTCCAGGCCAGCAGTTCGATGCGGACCGGCACGGCCAGCTCTGCCGCAGCTGTGGGTGTAGGCGCGCGGCGGTCCGAAACGAAATCGATCAGGGTCGTGTCGGTTTCATGCCCAACGGCCGAAATCAGCGGTATGTCCGATGCGGCGGCGGCGCGCGCGACACTCTCTTCGTTGAAGCCCCAAAGATCTTCGATCGACCCACCGCCACGGGCCACGATGATCAGGTCAGGACGGGGCAGTGCGCCGCCGGGCGTCAACTGGTTGAACCCTTCGATGGCGCGGGAAACCTCGGGGGCGCAGTTTGCGCCCTGCACGGCCACGGGCCAGATCAGCACCTTGCGCGGGAACCTGTCCCGAAGCCGGTGCAGAATGTCACGGATCACCGCGCCCGAAGGCGATGTCACGACGCCGATGATCTGCGGCAGATACGGCAGGGGCTTCTTGCGTTCGGGCGCAAACAGACCTTCGGCCTCAAGCTGTTTCTTGCGCTTTTCCAGCAAGGCCATGAGCGCGCCCTGACCGGCAACGGCAACTTCATCGACATTCAGGTTGTATTTGGACTGTGCGCCAAAAGCGGTCAGGCGACCGGTGACGACAACCTCCAGTCCTTCCTCTGGCACGACCGAGAGGCTGGAAACCTGACCTTTCCATGTCGTGCAGGCCAAAACGTTCCGGTCGTCCTTGATGTCGTAGTACATGTGCCCGGATCGGGCCTTGAACACGCGCCCGACTTCGCCGCGCACGCGGATTCGCCCGAACGCGCCTTCCAGCGTGCGCTTCACCTCGCCCGATACCTCGGAAACCGTGTATTCAGGGGTGTTTTGGCCCGGAATCGGGTCATCAAGCAGGTCGGACATTTCAGCGCCTTGTTTCAATTGCTCACCCAGCTTAGAACGCCGCGCAGGCGAGGCCAAGCAGATCGGAGACGACCCCATGAACATCCTTATTCTCGGCAGCGGCGGGCGGGAACACAGCCTGGCCTGGGCGGTGATGCAAAACCCAAAATGCGACCGTCTGATCGTGGCGCCGGGCAATGCCGGGATCGCTCAGATCGCGGAGTGTGCCGCTCTGGATATCGAAAACGGCGGGGCCGTTGTCAGCTTTGCCGAGGAAAACGCGATTGATTTCGTGATTGTCGGTCCCGAGGCCCCCTTGGCCGCCGGAGTGGCGGATCGCTTGCGCGAGGCCGGGGTGCTGGTTTTCGGACCGTCTGCCGAAGCGGCCCGGCTGGAAGCCTCGAAAAGCTTTACCAAGGAAATCTGCGACGCGGCACATGCGCCCACCGCCGCTTATGCGCGGTTCACCGCGCCCGAGCCCGCCAAGGCCTATATCCGCGAACAGGGCGCGCCCATCGTGGTCAAGGCCGATGGTCTGGCCGCCGGCAAGGGCGTGATCGTGGCCATGGACGAAGACACGGCGCTTGACGCCATTGACGACATGTTCGGCGGTGCCTTTGGCGGGGCCGGGGCCGAGGTCGTGATCGAAGAGTTTATGGACGGCGAAGAGGCGTCTTTGTTTGTTCTGTGCGACGGCCAAGACATCCTGTCCATCGGCACGGCCCAAGACCACAAGCGGGTGGGCGAAGGGGATACCGGCCTGAATACCGGGGGGATGGGTGCCTATTCTCCGGCGCCGGTTCTGAGCGCGGAAGTTGAAGCGCGCGCGATGGAAGAGATCGTGCGCCCCACCATTGCCGAGATGAAGCGCCGGGGCACGCCGTTTCAGGGAATCCTCTATGCGGGGCTGATGATCAAGGACGGCCAGCCGCGCCTTGTGGAATATAACGTCCGTTTCGGGGACCCGGAATGTCAGGTCCTGATGATGCGTCTGGGCGCGCAGGCGATGGACCTGTTGCATGCCACCGCCGAAGGGCGGCTGGGCGAAATGCGGGTCAACTGGGCCGATGATCACGCGATGACGGTCGTGATGGCGGCCAAAGGTTATCCGGGAACCTACGAGAAGGGCACGGTCATCAAAGGGTTGGACAGCTTGCCCGAGGACAGCAGCAACATGGTGTTTCATGCGGGCACAAGCGAGGCTGCGGGGCAGGTGCAGGCCGCCGGCGGGCGCGTTCTGAACGTGACCGCGCGCGGGAAAACGCTGCAAGAGGCGCGCGACCGGGCGTACCAGATGGTTGATGCCGTGGATTGGCCCGAAGGGTTCTATCGCAGCGATATCGGCTGGCGCGCTTTGGAAGGATGATCGGGCAGGGGGCTTTGCCCCCTCGGCCTTGCGGCCTCCCGGCGCTGCGCGCGTTTGCGGTCGAAATCGTCCGCTGGACGATTTCTTTTCAACCACTCACCCTCCAGGATCTTTTTGGCCAGTTGAAGAGGCGGATCAGCAATTCAGGGCTGATGTGAGATTGTCGCGCTGTTTGAGCGGGCCCAAGTCCGTCAGATGCCAGCCATCCTGATAGGAAACACGGATGATCCGCGACCAGTCGGCGCTGGCGAGGATCATTTCGGGATGGTCGCCGCAGCTCCGCAGGCCGCCGGAAATGAAATCCTCACCGATCTTGTGGTTGGTCAGGCCGGGCAGAGCGGCGATTTCGGTCAGTCCACCATCTTTGAAGCGCCAGATGCGCAGGGTTTTGGCCAGGTGGGGGCGGTCGATATAGGCGATTTCGATATTGCCATCACCATCCAGATCAGCAGCACCGACCGGGGCGAGCCAGCGGAAACGTGCGCCGATATGAGGAGTGGCCGCTATCTTTTCGCCAGCGGCGTTGTAGATCGCAAGCTGAGCGCCTGTAGTGTCCTGCGTTTCAACGACAACTGCTTCAACCGCGCCGTCCCTGTCGATGTCTGCCAGACGCGGCGCAAGGTCTTCGAATACACGGTCTTGTGGCAGACGAACCGTTACGACTGTGTCATCGACCACAAGCTCCAAAGCGCCGTATTCGATATTGTCGCCCAAAACACCATGCGCGTATCGCGTGGTTGGTTCCGTGAAGCGGGCGTCGGTGATGGTATCCGCCGCGACAGCGATTGGCAGCGCGCACCACAGGCCAAAAGGGAGCAAAGCGCTGCGCACCCGACATTGCCACAGGCGGGCGGGCTGACGCGGCGCTTTGTTGGGCATCAGATCTGCTTTTCGGGCATCTGGACAATCAGGCCGTCCAGCGCGTCGGTCACCTTGATCTGGCAGGTCAGGCGCGAGCGGGCCGGGTCGGGCTCATAGGCGAAATCCAGCATGTCTTCTTCCATGTCGTCCTTGGCCGGGATCTTCTCGACCCAGTCGGGGTGGACATAGACATGGCAGGTCGAGCAGGCGCAGGCACCGCCGCAATCGGCCTCGATGCCGGGAATATTGTTGTCACGGGCCCCTTCCATGACGGTCAGTCCGTTGGCGACCTCGACAGTGTGCTCGGTACCGCCATGCTCGACATAGGTGATCTTTGCCATTGCGTGCGTCTTCCTTTTGCGATGTTCGAAACCTTCCTTAGTGAAGGGAGTTAGGTGTTTCCAGCCTCATTTGCGACTCCTTACGCCGTGTCTGGACTTTCCTGTATTTTGTTCTATCTTTGTTCTCATGCTTATTGCCCCTTTTCACCGCGCGGTTTCAAACCGGGACTGGCCGCGACCGCCGTCCTGTCTGCCCTCCGCCCAGCTGGAGGCCCCGCCCGAAGGGGCGCGTGTGGCCGTGGCCGGGCTGGTGATCCTGCGGCAGCGGCCGGGGACGGCCAAAGGCGTGATCTTTCTGACGCTTGAGGATGAGACCGGGGTCGTCAATGTGGTGGTCTGGCGCAAAATCTACGAACGCTTCCGCCGTGCGGTGATCTCGGGGCGGTTGCTGAAGGTGACAGGCCGGATGCAGCGGGCGCATTCGGTGACCCATGTAATCGCGGAAGAGATCGAGGATATCTCGGACATGCTGGACCTGCTGGTGCAGGGGCAGGGTTAGGTCAGCTGTGCGGATCAAGCCAACATTGTCCGTCGCAGTGCCGTAAACCCGCGCCTGAAGAACGGGCGATATGTTTTCTTTGCCTCAAATGCGCGATTAAGGCGCTTTTCCGCCACTTGAACGCGGGATGGTCGACTCTCCGGCGCCGGGCGCGTAGTGACACGCATCTTTGCGCATCGGCTTGTGTCAAAGCTCGGGCCGGATTGCGCATCTCTCAACGTCTTTTCAGAGTCAGTTCGGATGCCCAACGCAACGCACCAAGGATCGCTCGAAAATACCGTCTCTCGGGACGAAAGCCGGATTTCCGACCGTCTGGCCGAGCTCTCGGAACTCACACGTTCAGCGGGATATGTTCATACTGCCCGAATGATCGATGAGGCGTTAAGCGCTTATTCCTTTGAGCGCAGACAGGCTGAGACTGCAAAAAGGCTTCGGTCAGAGTTGCAGCAACTCAAGCGGATTGAAGCGTCGCGCTCGTCTGACGAAACGGATCGAAAGCCGCATTTGGTTCCGAACTTTCGATCCCGGCGGTCGGCAAAACCCGATGGGATGCTGTTCGACAGGGCCGAGCGTTCTGACGACGCAGCCCAGAAAGCCGGGGCGCGCAAAGGGCAGGCCGCATTTGTCCTGACGACCCGGATGCGTGTTGACGGGCGGAACGTTGCAAGGCTGCGCAATGGGCACTGGACAGAAATTTCCATGTCTTTCCCCGCGGAACCTGAATTCCAGTTTCGCTGACAGGTCGCGCCGCCGCCAAGGAGCCGCCGCCGGGGGTGCTGGTCGTGTTGGTGCGGGGCGGAGTAACCTGGTACGGGGACAAAGCGGGCCATAACTGCACCGCTGTAACGGTCGGTTTCACTAAACGGCCAGGCTATCCGAGTGAACGGTTACCGAACCAGAAGCACACCAAGATAGACAATGTAAGCAAGCACAAAGAGCCCGCCCTCGCGCCGACTGATTGACCAGCCGCTTCGGGCAAACCCGATAAGGACAAGCGTTGAGGCACACAGAACCCAGATATCGAGACGAATAATCTCGCCAGGGATGACCATCGGTTGCACCAGCACAGTCACGCCAAGGATACCCAAGATGTTGAAGATGTTACTGCCCAAGACGTTCCCGAGTGCGACATCTCCCTCACCTTTCCGAACTGCGATGATTGAAGTGACGAGCTCCGGCATTGAGGTTCCGATTGCAACAATCGTCAGCCCAATTACCGTCTCCGAAAGCCCCGCGGCCTCAGCAAGAGACACGGCACCTGTCACCAAGAGCTTTGCCCCAAATATCGTGATCACCAGCCCTGCAACGGTGATCAGCAACGACACGGCAAGCGATGTTTCTGGGCCGACTATGGCTTCTGCTTCGTTCTCGTAGACAGCTGCGGCTGGTGTTCCTTCGGACCTATACTCAGACCACAGCGTGAAGCCCAAATAGGCCGCCAAGGTGACGACAAGCCCTGCGCCGATCAGCCGGCTGATTTCGCCGTATAGAACTACGCTTAAACAAACGAGAGTTACTATCACGACCGCCGTACCATCCCGGCGGAGTGCTCTCGGATTCACAGCGATAGGCGCGATGAGTGCTGCGATGCCGAGTATCAGAAGAACGTTTCCAATGTTGCTGCCGACAACATTCCCAATTGAAATGCCTGAAGAACCGGAAAGCGCGGCTTGCAAGCTTGTAACCAGTTCCGGTGTTGACGTTCCGAAACCAACCAGTGTCAATCCGATGACCATCGGTGATATACCGAACGACTTGGCAGCAGAAACCGATCCGCGCACCACCAATTCGCCACCAACCACTAAGCCAATAAGGCCAAATACGACAAATAACGCCGCGTACATTTTGAGTGGGTCTTTCTGAAGGATTTCCGTCGCTCATGTAATGATTTGCCAAACCTATACAATAGCAAAGGCGGATATTCGCGCATCACGCAGCACACGTAAGATTGGCCGCAAACCGGCCATGGAACAAACCTACCGCTTGAACAAAACGCTCTGTGCCTGTTTGTCCCGATGATCCCCTCGCAACTCGGCATACAGCGCGCGTCCGGCCTGAACGGCTGGGCGGGCGCTGACGGTCTCCAGCCAGCGGGCAAAGTGCGGTTTGTCCTCCAGCACCTGCTGCTGGCCTTCCCACAGGCTGGCCCAGCCCCAGATCAACATGTCGGCGATGGAATAGAAATCGCCCGCGACATACTCGTTTTCGGCCAGCCGCCGGTCCAGTACGCCGTAAAGCCGCGCGACCTCGGCGCGGTAGCGGTCCTTGGCATAGGGCAGGTCCTGCGGCGGGTCCAGTTGCGGGGCGTATTTCAGGAAGTGATGCGCCTGACCGGCCATCGGGCCAACGCCGCCCATCTGCCACATCAGCCATTCCTCGACCGCGATCCGGTCGCGTTCGGTCGTGCCATAGAACCGCCCGGTCTTGCGGGCCAGATACATCAGGATCGCGCCGCTTTCAAAAACCGAAACAGGTGCGCCGTCCGGCCCGTCGGGATCGACGATGGCGGGCATCCGGTTGTTGGGCGCGATTTTCAGGAACGCGGGGTCGAACTGGTCACCCTTGCCGATATTGATCAGATGGGTGGTGTAGGGCAGCTCCATTTCCTCCAGGGCGATGGAAACTTTCCAGCCATTCGGTGTGGGCCAGAAATACAGATCAATCGGGTCAGCCATGTGTTCTCCTGATGTTGACGGGGATCATGCGGGTTTCTGCCGGTTCGGCAAGTACCGCTTACGAAAGCGTGACCGACGCGCTGGCCGGGCTTGACCGCGAACCGCCCGAGGCGTATTGCGATCCTGAAGCTACGTGGCGATTTGTTACCGGATTGCGGGCCACGCTAAACAACACCGCTAAAAGGTCAGGATGAAAGACCCCTTTCGCTTGGCCGCGTCTGGGGTTTTTTGTTTGCCTCCCCCCGAGGCTGAAAGGAATGAGATGAGCGAGAACTGGAACAAACGCACCCAAGCCGTCCATGGCGGCATCCGTCGCAGCCAGTATAACGAGGTGAGCGAGGCGATTTTCCTGACGCAGGGTTTCGTCTACGAAAGCGCGGAACAGGCCGAGGCCCGGTTTCTGGAATGTGGCCCCGACGAGTTCATCTATGCCCGTTACGGCAACCCGACCGTGTCCATGTTCGAACAACGCATCGCGGCGCTGGAAGGTGGCGAAGATGCCTTTGCGACGGCCTCGGGCATGGCCGCCGTTAACGGCGCTCTGACCTCGATGCTGAAAGCCGGGGACCATGTCGTTTCGGCCAAGGCGCTGTTCGGCTCGTGCCTCTATATCCTTGAAAACATCCTGAGCCGCTATGGCGTGGAGGTGACCTTTGTGGACGGCACCGATCTGGAGCAGTGGAAGGCTGCAATCCGCCCGGACACCAAGGCCGTTTTCTTTGAATCCATGTCGAACCCCACGCTTGAGGTGATCGATATCGCTTCTGTGGCCGATCTGGCCCATGCGGTCGGTGCTGTTGTGGTGGTGGACAACGTGTTTTCGACCCCGGTGTTCTCACGCGCGATCCAGCAGGGTGCGGATGTGGTCGTCTATTCAGCGACCAAGCATATCGACGGGCAGGGCCGTGCGCTGGGCGGTGTCATCATCGGAACCAAGGACTTCATTCGCGGAACCGTTGAACCCTATCTCAAGCATACCGGTGGCGCGCTGAGCCCGTTCAATGCGTGGATCATGCTCAAGGGCCTTGAGACGATGGCGCTGCGGGTCAATGCACAGGCCGAAAGCGCGCAAAAGATCGCCGAGGCGCTGGAAGGGCACCCGGCATTGGAACGGACGCTTTATCCCGGTTTGAAAACCCATGCCCAGAACGCGCTGGTTCAGACCCAGTTGGGCGGCAAGGGCGGGACTGTGCTATCACTGGACATCAAGGGCGGCAAGGATGCAGCGTTTGCCTTTCTGAATGCGATGACCATCCCGGTGATTTCGAACAATCTGGGCGATGCCAAATCCATCGCGACGCACCCGGCGACAACAACGCACCAGCGTCTCAGCGACGTGCAGAAGGACCAGCTGGGCATTACACCGGGTCTGATCCGCTTTTCCGTCGGGCTTGAGGATGCCGGTGACTTGCTGGCCGACCTTCGGCAAGCGCTGGAAGCCTCGCAGAAATAAACCAAAGCCCCCGCGTCCTTTTTGTACTGGGGGGCAGGCTGCGTGCCTAAGCGGCCACTTTGTTTCGGGCGGCAGCCAGGCGCGCCGCCCGCTGTTCCCACCATCAAAAGGCGCTAACTGTTGCGAGATGACGGTTTTGCGCCGGATTTTTCAATCCGGGCTGCTATTGCCGACGTATCGGGTTAGACTGGTATTAGACCATCAGTCATATATAGTCCGACGACCAACCAAGGAACCGCCGCTGATGAATGTTCACCCGCGCGACATTGATGAAAAACCGGATCGGGACAAGGCTGCCGAGGCTTTGAACGTTCTGCGGCAATGGGCCAAATCTGCCTCGGAAGCCGAGATAAACCAGCTTGACCCGGCTGTGGCCCGGCTGCTGCCCGGTTTGGCAGCGGGCAACTATCCGCCTTTTTCGCGCGCTTACCCCGATGACTTTACCGTCGATGCGGCGTACCGCGCATCCTTGCCGGATTTGCAGAACGGCCCGTCCAGCCTGATCCGTGGGGCCAAACAGCAGATCCAACATGTGGGTATTTCGAACTTCCGCCTGCCGATACGGTTCCACCGGAAAGAGGGCGAAGACCTGACGCTGGAAACCTCGATCACCGGCACGGTCAGCCTCGAGGCCGAGAAAAAGGGCATCAACATGTCCCGGATCATGCGGTCTTTCTACAAACATGCGGAACGGACGTTCAGCTTTGAGGTCATGGAATCCGCTCTGGACGATTACATGTCCGATCTGGACAGCTTCGACGCCCGTATCCAGATGCGCTTTTCCTACCCGGACAGGATCAAAAGCCTGCGCTCGGGCCTTGAGGGGTACCAGTATTACGACATCGCCCTGGAACTGGTCGAACAGAACGGTGTGCGTCAGAAGATCATGCACCTTGACTATGTCTATTCCTCGACCTGCCCCTGTTCGCTGGAACTCAGCGAACATGCCCGGTCGATGCGTGGTCAGCTGGCGACGCCGCATTCGCAGCGCTCCGTCGCGCGGATCTCGGTTGTCGTGGATTGCGATGCGGATTGCCTGTGGTTTGAAGACCTGATTGCGCTGTGCCGCCGTGCGGTTCCGACGGAAACGCAGGTCATGGTGAAACGCGAAGATGAACAGGCTTTCGCCGAATTGAACGCAGCCAATCCGATCTTCGTCGAAGATGCCGCGCGCCTGTTTTGTGCCGAGTTGCTGGCAGATCATCACGTCGGTGATTTTCGCGTTGTCGCAAGCCATCAGGAAAGCCTGCACAGCCATGACGCCGTGTCGATTCTGACCGAAGGCCCAACCTTCGCCGCGTCCAGCCTTGACCCGAAACTGTTCACGACCCTGTTTCACGTTGGCTGAACGTCTCGGGTAAGTGGCTAGAATTTAATCAGAGATTTACCTGATCGGCGCTCATTCGCCGCAGCGCAGCAAAAATGCTGCAATTGCGTGAAAAACTCCTGTATCCTGACGGGGAATGCAGCTTCGGCACACCGGCGCGCTCAATGGTGTGTCACCCGAAAGGAAGCCGAGACGTGAGACGCCTTGGACTGCAAGACCCCAACCTCCGCCCGGACCCCCCGAGCGGGCAGGGCGCTTTACCCTTACTTTTCTGGCTGCATCGTTTTCACAGGAGATCTATGGAATGAATCCGATTACCCAACCGCTGGAGCTTCAGGCCGCGGCTATACGCATGGCTGGCTATGCGATCGTCAACCAGATCAAGATTGCACAGATCATGACCCGTTCGGCGCTTGAACTGCCGATGGTGCCGGTCCACGCCCTGCATCTGGCAGCATCAGCACCGGGTCCAGTGGTGGAAGCTCCGGCGGAAAAACCGGCGGCCAAACCCAAACCTGCCGTGGCGCGCACGAAACGCGTACCGGTGAAATCATCAACGCCCAAGAAAAAGCTGGCCCGCAAACCTGCGCCGGCCAAGCCGGCGGCCAAACCGGTTGAGTTTTCAGCCAGCCCGCGGCCCGCGGCGGCACCCCCGGCGGCAGCCAAACCGACACCAGCGGTTAATGATGAAAAAGCAGTGAAGCCTGTTGAAGCCTCGGCGACACCTGCGACCGAAACCGTGTCGCCCGTAACGCCCAAGCCCGCCCCTGCGGCGCCGGCGCCTGATCAGGCAGCGCAGGTCAAGCCGACACAGGCCGATCCTGCCCCGGCCAAGGTGCAGGCGAAACCAGCCCCGGCGACGGAACCGCGCAAACCGCAGGCGCGAAAATCACGCGCCCCGTCCAAACCGCCTGTGATGCCCGGAACAGATGTCAAAAACTGACGGGTAAACCGGGATCACCTGCTTGACACGGTCGGGTTGGCACGCCAACCCTGCGCGTCATGATGGATCTTCGCCCGGTCGGATATGTGATTGGCTTGCTGGTCGCCATTCTTGGGGCGACCATGCTGCTGCCTATGCTCGCGGACCTGATCGAGGGGCGCGGCGAATGGCCGGTATTTCTGGAAAGCGCCATTATCACGACGCTGACCGGGACCGTTCTGGCGATGAGCTGCTCGAACGGTGTGGGCGAAGGGCTGACCATCCGCCAGACCTTCCTATTGACAACCGGTGTTTGGGCGGCGCTGCCTCTGTTTGGGGCAATTCCGTTTCTGTTCGGTGAAACCGAGCTGCGCTTTGTCGATGCGTATTTCGAGGCGATGTCCGGCCTGACAACAACAGGTTCAACGGTGATTTCCGGGTTGGACACCCTGCCGCAGGGGCTATTGCTGTGGCGTGGTATCCTGCAATGGCTGGGGGGTATCGGGATCATCGTTGTCGCCATGGTGTTCCTGCCCGAACTGCGTGTCGGCGGCATGCAGATCTTCCGCTCGGAAGGCTTTGAAACAATGGGTAAAATCCTGCCTCGCGCGCAAGAGATCGCGGGTCAGATTTCGCTCATCTATGTTTTCCTGACACTGGTTTGCGCGCTGGTTTACGCCGGTCTGGGAATGAACTTTTTCGATGCGCTGGTACATGCGTTGACAACGCTTTCGACCGGTGGGTTCTCGAACTATGACGCCTCGTTCGGAACCTTCTCAGGCCCCGCTGAATATGCGGCGTCGGTGTTCATGATTTTGGCGGCGCTTCCTTTTGTGCGCTATGTCCAGCTGGCAAACGGCCATACAGCGTCCCTGTGGAAAGACAGTCAAATTCGCGCGTTTCTGGCGACCATTCTGGTTCTGGTCATCATCATGTCGATTTTCCTGACATCGGTCTTTCCGCATCACTGGGAACAGGCGTTTCGGGAATCTCTGTTCAACATCACCTCGATCATCTCGGGCACCGGCTATGCCAGTGTCGATTACATGGGCTGGGGCAGCTTTCCGATCATGATGTTCTTCCTGATCGGCCTGATTGGCGGCTGCGCGGGTTCGACCGCATGCTCGATCAAGATATTCCGCTACCAGCTGCTGTTTGCCTCGATCAAAAGTCAGATCAAACGGATCAGGTCTCCGCATGGCGTGTTCGTGCCGCTCTATGATGGGCGGCCCGTGGGGCAGGGCGTTCTGACCTCGGTAATGAGCTTTTTCATGTTCTTCGTCCTGTCGATGGGCGTGCTGTCCTGGGCGCTGGCGCTGACCGGTCTGGACTTCATCACAGCCGTTTCCGGGGCGGCGACCGCGCTGGCCAATGTCGGTCCCGGTCTGGGCGATCAGATCGGACCAGCGGGCAATTTCGCAAATCTCAACGACACGGCCAAATGGTTGCTGACAATCGGGATGCTGGTCGGGCGGCTCGAGCTGTTGGCCGTTTACGCGATCTTCACCGTTCAATTCTGGAGAGGCTGATGAAAAGACCCCTTGGCGCGCAGATTTCGCTTATGCTCAAGGATCGTGGCGTAGACGTGATTTTCGGCATACCCGGCGTTCACAATCAGGAAATGTACCGCGGCATCGAAGAGGCTGGCATCCAACATGTTCTGGCCCGTCACGAACAGGGGGCGGGGTTCATGGCCGATGGGTATGCCCGCGCAACCGGCAAGCCGGGGGTTGCCTATGTGATCACCGGGCCCGGCCTGTGCAACATCATGACGCCGATCGGGCAAGCCTACAGCGACTCGGTGCCGATGCTGGTGGTATCGTCCTGCCTTGATGAAACACAGGCCCTGCGCGGCCAGTTGCACCAGATGAAGGACCAGCACCTTGCGGCCGGAACCGTTGCCGACTGGTCGGCACAGGCCAACACGGCCGAGGCCGCCTATGCGCTGGTCGAACGCGCCTTTGAAGAATTCGAGCTGTCGCGCCCGCGCCCCAAGCACATTCAGGTGCCAATCGCGCAGTTGCAGGCCGAGGCTGATCCGGCACCTTTCCCCAACCAGCCCGCGTTGCGCACCAAGGCGTTGCCGCCTGACGTATCGCCTGTTGTCTCGATGCTGAACCTTTCGCGCAGGCCGCTGTTCATTCTGGGGGGCGGTTGCAAATCCAGCGACTGGCGGCAGATTCTGACACAGCTTGGGGCTGCATGCTTTACCACATACGCAGGGCGCGGACTGCCGGGCGCAAACTATCCGCTGAATTTCGGCGCGTCGCTGCCGCGCCCCGGCAGCGCCGAGGTTATCGCCTCAGCGGATCTGGTCATCGCGGTCGGCGCAGAACTGGGCGAGGTCGATCTGTGGCGCAGCGACCTTGGGCATTCGGCAACATTGATCCGGGTTGACCTTGATCCCGAAGTCCTGTCCGACCACCATCGCGCCGCGATCAAACTGCAAACCGACAGCGAAAGCTTTGCCCGCGCCTTGTGGCAGGCGACCGAAAACCTGAAACCGGCAACCGGCTGGTCGCCCGACGAAATATCCGAAACCCGTGCCCGGTGGCGGGCCGAGGTGGATGCCGAACGGCCCGGAATTGCAGCAGTGGCCGATGCGCTGCGCGCGGCGATGCCCGCAGATACCATGATCTATTCCGACATGACCCAATTCGCCTATGTCGCGAAAGAGGTGTGGGACATGGCCTATCCGCATCACTGGCATCATCCGACCGGGTTCGGAACGCTGGGCTATGGTCTGCCGGCCGGAATTGGCGGCGCGGTGGCGCGGCGCGGCAAACCAACGGCGGTTATCGCCGGGGATTACGGGTTCCACTATACGATGCAGGAACTGGGTGTTGCGGTCGAACTGGGTTTGTCGCTGCCGATCATCCTGTGGGACAATGGCAAGCTGAAAGAAATCGAAGACAGCATGGTCCGCAGCCAGATCGCGCCCAATGCGGTGGTGGCGCATAACCCGGATTTCTGCAAACTGGCCGAGGCTTTTGGCGCGCGCGCCTCAGCGCCTTCATCTCTGGCTGAGATGCAGAGCGCGGTTCGCGCGGCGTTTGATGCACCTGTCCCGACCTTGATCCACGTGACCCCGGACATTCTGTAACAAAAAGCGCCGCATCTTCATGCGGCGCTTTGGTGTTTCAACGTCTGGTTTCAATGTCTGCGCGGGCTTAGTCCCAGCAGTGCACCAGAACCGTCATTCCGGTCGCGCGCCGGTTCAGCTCGTTAGGGGAAATCCGGGTGGTTTCCTCACTTGATTGACCGGAAACGCCGGCTTTCGTCAGGATTTCTGTCAACCGCTCGACCGTTGCCGCAAGGCTGACCGATGCGGGCAGGGTGCGCCCCTCGGACGGTGTGGGCAGCAGCATACCAACCACGTTGCCGCTGTCGTTGAAGACCGGCCCGCCCGCATCGCCGGGCTGAGCGTTCAGCGCCAGCCGTTTGACACCTGTCTCGCCGTTCAGGCCGCGGATATCCGCGATTTGGCCGTAGGTCAGCGTCGGTGCGCCCAAAGCCCCCTGATAGGAAAAGCCGGATACGGCCACTTCGGACTGGATGCGCGGCTGGGTGGTGCTGAAAGCAGCAACACTCATCGGTGCAAGGGCTTTTGCAGGGCGCAGGACCGAAACACCAAGCTCCGGGTCGGTCAGCGCCAGCTGAACCTCCTGATCCCCCTCCAGGGTGATCCGGGTGCAGCTTTCGGCGGCTTCAGATACCGTCAGAACCGTACCGTCCGCGCCAGCGAAAAAGCCCGACCGCGACAACCGGGGCTTGCGGATCTGAAGACCCGAGACCAGATCGATGCGCTGTTCCGCATCCGCACCGGCGGCGGCATCCAGAACCGCGTCCGTTGTGCTCAGGCTGGTCGCCATCGCAGCCAGAACACGCAGGCGGCGCGCCTCGTCCCCTTCGGGCCAGACCAGCGTAAAGCCCTTGATTTTCCCATCGGCCAGCCGCGCCTGCGTGAATGACACGATCCCATTGCCGCGCCCTTCAAGGGTGAACTGGTCGCGGCCCAGCTCGCGCGGGCCGTTCAGCGGTACAATCTCAAGCGACTGCATCACCTCGTAAAGGGCGCGCAGCGTGTTCTTGTCACCCTCCTGACTGATCAAAAGGGCCTGGGTGTTCATATCCGAGGCGCTTTTGAAATGTACGAACGGAGCTTCATAGCGGTCAAAGCTGACTGTACCCAACGGCATATCCAGCGCAATTCCGGCCGCGTCGTCGGAATACCGGTCCATCCCGGCCGAGATCAGCGGCGCGTTGTATTCATCCATCAGGGCCTTGCGCTGCACCGTGGTTAGAACGCCCGTCGCTTCATACCCGTTGAACCGCTGCCAATCGCCCATCGACCGGCGGGTTCCCTGACCGAAAGCACCATCAATGGTCGAATTATAGAAACCCGCCGCCTGAAGGGCCGTTTGCAGGTCTTTCCGTTCCTGCGCGGTCAAAAGACGCTCGGATTGCAGCGCCTGTGCGCGGGTTTCATCCGAAACCTGTGGGGTCGTAACCGCCACGGGTTCTTCCGCCTGTGCTGCCGGTTCCGTCGGCGCGCTTACGACGTCGCGGTTTACCGCGTTTTCGCCGACAGGCCAGAACTGTTGCCCCAACGCGCTTGAAAACGCGACAAAGCTGTCACGCGGGATCTGCCCCTCGGCCCGGTATACGCGCAAAACCTGCTCGGCATCGCCGCGCGAATAGGGGCCAATGACGATGGCATACCAGCCACTGTTCAGCCGAAACCCGTTCACATCGGGCAGGGTGCTGGCATAGGCTTGCGCCCGGTCCTGCGCTTCGCGCAGCGACGGCTGCGCCTCGACCTGAACCCAGACGCCGGGGTCTTGTTGTGCGGTCGCGGCGCGCAGGCCGACCAGAAGAAACAAAAGAATTGCTGAAAATACGCGTGTCATTGTCTGCCCGTGTTATGCGGTGTTTGTACTGAGGTGCAGAATACGCGATTTCATTTGCCAAATACCATGCTGAGAATGCGGGGAATTTGTGGTGTGGCCGCGCAGATACAGCCACAGCCCAAAGCCCCGTTGACGCCCCTCGGCCCCTTGCATAGGAAGGGCCAAACCGACCGGAACCGGGCGCACGGGGCGCCCAGAGGGAATGTCATGACCGAACCGACCAGCGCACCGCGTTCATTTCAGGAAATCATCCTCAGGCTTCAGTCCTACTGGGCCTCGAAAGGCTGTGCGATTCTGCAACCCTATGACATGGAGGTCGGGGCAGGGACGTTCCATCCCGCAACCACCTTGCGGGCGCTGGGGTCCAAGGCATGGGCCGCAGCCTATGTTCAGCCGTCGCGCCGTCCCACGGATGGGCGTTATGGCGAAAACCCGAACCGGCTTCAGCATTACTACCAGTATCAGGTGCTGATCAAACCCAGCCCTCCGGATTTGCAGGAACTGTATCTGGGCAGCCTTCAGGCCATTGGCATCGACATGGATCTGCACGACATCCGCTTTGTCGAAGACGACTGGGAAAGCCCCACACTGGGCGCATGGGGGCTTGGCTGGGAGGTTTGGTGTGACGGAATGGAAGTCAGTCAGTTCACCTATTTCCAGCAGGTCGGCGGCCATGACTGCACGCCTGTCTCGGGCGAGCTGACCTATGGTCTCGAGCGTCTGGCCATGTATGTGCTGGGCATCGACCACGTGATGGACATGCCGTTCAACGATCCGCAATCGCCCAGCCCGCTGAAATACGGCGATATCTTCAAGCAGACGGAAGAGGAATACGCCCGCTGGAACTTTGACGTGGCCAATACCGAGGTTCTGTTGCGCCATTTCGAAGAGGCCGAGGCTGAATGCGCCACTATCCTGGCGCAGGCGCATGACGATCCGAAAACCGGCAAGCGCATCATCATGGCGCACCCGGCTTATGACCAATGCATCAAGGCGTCACACATCTTCAACCTGCTGGATGCGCGGGGCGTGATCTCGGTCACCGAACGACAGGCCTATATCGGACGCGTGCGGGCGCTGGCCAAGCAATGCGCGGATGCCTTTGTGCAGACCGAGGCCGCCGGGTTCAGCGCCGGATGAGGCGATCAGGCCAGCCCCGGCAACAGGGCTTTCAGACCGTCCGCGATCATGCTGACGGCGATAGCCGCCAGAATCATCCCCATAAAGCGGCTCATGATCACACGCGCGGTGTCGGACAGGCGTTGGGCCAGCCAGGCCGCATTCCAGAACGTGATCAGAAGCAGGCCAACAACGACAAGGAATACACTTGCATAAACAAGGGCTTCTGTGGGCTTCTTGATCTGGTGTGCATACAGGATCAGCGTGGTGATGGTGCCGGGGCCTACCAGAATGGGAAAGGCCAGCGGATAAAAGGCGACGGTGTCGGGTTCGGGGTAAGCGTCCTTCTCCCCCTTCGTCCCGTGGTGAGAGGTGCTTTCGTGGCCGTTCAGCATGTTCAGACCGATCATCATGACAACCAGACCACCGGCGACGCGCAGATGATTGACGCTGATGCCAAAAAGGCCAAGCGCCTGACTGCCGACCAGGGCAAAGGCACCGCCAAGGATCAGGCAGTAGATCACGGTTTTGACCGCTATCTTGCGCTGTTCGGCGGCGGACAGGTCCTGAGTGACGCTCAGAAACACCGGCAGGTTGGTGACCGGGTTCATGATCGCAAACAATGCGCCGAAAAATCCGACGGCAAGGGTGGATTCCATCGTGTAGACCTCGTTTCTGCGTGTCCCCGGATGAAACCTGTCCTATTTTACAAGAACTTGAAAGAGGCGGCCTGAAAGATGACGGGAAAACTGCTGGCAATTCTTCTGCTGCTGTCGGCCATCGTGGCAGGCCTCGGCATGTATTATCTACAGGTTTACGGCTATTATTATGAGGTCGAACCGCAACCGGGGCAGGACGTTGCCCTGATGACGGAAACAGGCGGTGTGCCGGAACCCATCGCCTATTCCGGGTTTCAGGCAATCGACGCCGACAGTTCGCCTATCCGGTATCGCGCCTGTTTCGAGACCGAATTGTCGCCGGACCAGATGGCTGGATACGTGCCTGTCGAAAACTCCGAACCCCTGACCGCACCGGGATGGTTTGAATGCTACGATGCGGTGTCTTTGGCGGAAGCGCTTGAATCCGGGCAGGCGCGGGCGTTCATGGGGGTGAAGAACATCCATTTCGGTGTCGACCGGATTGTGGCGATCACCGCGGATGGCAAGGGCTATGTCTGGCATGCGTTGAACAATTGCGGTGAAAAAGCCTATGACGGTACCGTCGTGGGCGAGGAATGTCCGCCGCGCCCGGAAAACTGAAGGAGCAGACCGTGGGCCATGTCATAGAAATCCCCGATTTCCTGACGGCCACTCTGGGGTTTGCGGTCTATCTGATCGGGGCCGAGATCAACGCACGTGTGACAACCCTGCGCAATTTCAACATCCCCGAACCCGTAACAGGGGGCCTGCTGGCCTCGCTGGTGGTTCTGACGCTCTATCTGGTCTTCGGGATCGAACTGTCCTTTGGCTTGACAGCCCGCGATTTCCTGCTGGTCCTGTTTTTTGCCGGGATCGGCCTGAACGCCCGTCTGTCTGACCTCATTGCGGGCGGTAAGCCGTTAATCTTGCTTTTGATTCTCACTCTGGCGACGATTATCTTTCAGAATGTGATTGGCGCGGCTGGGGCGGTGATCTTCGGCTATCCCGCACAGGCCGGTGTGTTGTTCGGATCGGCCGCTCTGATCGGTGGGCACGGTACGGCAATCGCATGGGCGCCGGACGTGGCGCAGGCAACGGGGCTTGACGGCGCGACCGAACTGGGTGTGGCCGTCGCCACCCTTGGATTGGTCCTTGCCGCGCTGGTTGGCGGCCCGATTGCGCGCCTGCTGGTCGAGCGGCGCGGCCTGAAGCCTGACCGCCCCGACGAAGAACACAGCATCGGATTGCCGGATGAGCATGACGGGCACACCGCAAACATCGATCATCTGACCGTCATGCGCGTCTTGCTGCACCTGAACCTGGCGATCATCTCGGGATATGCGCTGAATGAATCAATTGCCGCCGCCGGGCTGAAACTGCCGCTGTTCGTGCCCTGCCTGATCATGGGCATCGTGATCGCCAATCTGCGGGACGCGCTGTTTCCCGATGCTCCGAAAGTGTCGCGCACACCGTCGCTGGCGCTGATTTCGGAATTTGCGCTGGGCGCGTTTCTGGCAATGTCGCTGATGAGCCTGCAACTCTGGACCATCGCGCAGCTGGGCATGGCCATTGCCGTGATCATGACGGCGCAGACGCTCTTTGCGGTGCTGTTCGTCCTCTGGGTGCTGTTCCCGGTCATGGGGTCCAACTATCGCGCGGCTGTACTGGCCGCCGGGTTTGGCGGCTTTGCGTTGGGGGCCACACCCACCGCTATCGCAAATATGACAGCCGTGACCAAGCGATATGGCCCATCGCCTATTGCCTTTATCGTGCTGCCCCTTGTATCCGCCTTCTTTGTGGATATCGCCAATGCCATCGTCATTCAGACGATCGTCAATTTCTAAGGACCGACAATGCCCGACCTGCTGATCGAACTGTTCTCCGAAGAGATCCCCGCACGTATGCAAGCCCGTGCCGGCGAGGATCTGAAAAAGCGGATTACCGATGGTCTGGTCGAGGCCGGTCTGACCTATGCAAACGCCGCCGCCCTGACCACGCCCCGCCGCCTGACGCTGGCGGTCGAGGGGCTGCTGGCGAAAAGCCCCACCATCCGGGAAGAACGCAAGGGCCCAAAGGTCGGCGCGCCCGACAAGGCAATCGAAGGGTTCCTGCGCGGCGCGGGCCTGACCCGTGATCAGCTGGAAGAACGCGAAACGCCCAAGGGGGCCATCTATTTCGCCACCATCGAAAAGGCCGGTCGCCCCGCGGCTGAGATCATTGCCGAAGTGCTCGAAACCACCATCCGCAATTTCCCTTGGCCAAAATCCATGCGCTGGGGCAGTGGCAGCTTGCGCTGGGTGCGCCCGCTGCATTCGATCCTGTGCATTCTGACGGATGAGGCCGGGACGCAGGTCGTGCCAATGGATGTCGATGGCATTTCGTCCGGCGACACCACAGCAGGCCACCGCTTCATGGCGCCCAACCGGTTTTCGGTCACGTCCTTCGACGATTACGCGGCCAAGCTGAAGCGGGCTTTTGTCGTCCTGTCCCCCGAGGAACGCGCCCGGCACATCTGGAACGACGCCCAGAACATGGCCTTTGCCGCCGGTCTTGAACTGGTCGAAGATCAGGGCCTGCTGGCCGAGGTCGCCGGTCTGGTCGAATGGCCGGTTGTCCTGATGGGGCGGATCGACGACGAATTCCTCGACCTGCCGCCCGAGGTGCTGCAAACCTCGATGAAAGAACACCAGAAGTTCTTCTCGGTCCGCAATCCCAAAACGGGCCGGATTGAACGGTTCGTCACTGTTGCGAACCGCGAAACCGCTGACAATGGCGCGACCATTCTGGCGGGCAATCAGAAAGTGCTGTCGGCCCGTCTGGCCGATGCCAAGTTCTTTTGGGAAAATGACCTGCGCATTGCCAAATCGGACATTGCACAATGGACCCGCGCGCTGGAAAACGTCACCTTCCACAACAAACTGGGAACGCAGGCCGACCGGATCGGGCGCATCGCCGCGCTGGCCCGCGAACTGGCCCCAGTGACCGGAGCTGATGCCGATCAGGCTGAAAAATCCGCGCGCCTGGCCAAGGCCGACCTCAGCTCGGAAATGGTCTACGAATTCCCCGAGCTTCAGGGCCTTATGGGGCGGTATTACATCGAAGCGGCAGGCGAAGATGCCGCCGTGGCTGCTGTCGCGCAAGAGCACTACTCGCCTTTGGGGCCGTCGGATGATGTGCCCACGGCTCCGCTGTCGGTGACCGTTGCATTGGCCGACAAGCTGGACACGCTGGCGGGGTTCTGGGCGATTGATGAAAAGCCTACCGGCTCGAAAGACCCGTTTGCCCTGCGCCGTGCGGCACTTGGGGTTATCCGGTTGGTGCTCGACAATGACCTGCGCCTGCATCTGGATCGGTTTTTCGACGGACAGCTGCTGCGTGCTGAAAGCGCTGCAAACGAGGCGCTGGCGGCGGAAAACGTTGACGAACTTTTGGATGAAATCGCAGATCACGGCGTGTTTGGCGCAGCCTTCCAGACTGTCAAGGAAAGGCTGGGCGAAGTGTCGGGCGCCGATTTCCTGAGCCTTGAAAAGAAGATCCCCGACGCATCCGACGATCTCCTTTCCTTCTTCCACGACCGCCTCAAGGTCTTCCTCCGCGACGAAGGCATCCGTCACGACGTCATTGACGCCTGTATCGCGATGGACGGCAATGATGACCTCAATCTGCTTGTCAAACGCGCCCGCGCGCTGAACGCGGTGATCGCGACTGAAGATGGCGAAAACCTCGTGCAGGGCTTCAAGCGCGCCAACAACATCCTGACCCAGGCCGAGGAAAAGGACGGGGTGGAGTATTCCTACGGTGCGGATGTGAAATTCGCCGAAACAGACAGCGAAAAGGCATTGTTTGCGGCCTTGGATGCAGCACAGGCGCAAATCGAACCCGCGCTGACATCCGAAGATTTCCCCACGGCCATGGCCGCCATGGCGGGGCTGCGCGGGCCGGTGGATGCGTTCTTTGAGGATGTGCAGGTCAACACCGACAATGATATTGTTCGCCGCAACCGGCTTAACCTGCTCAGCCAGATCCGGCAGATCTGCTCCAGCGTGGCCGATCTGACCCGGATCGAAGGGTAAACGACCGGGCGCGCTGGCAGGCGCGCCCACAACGCACTTGCGTGAAGGGCGCAAGCGCTTATGCTGCACGCAAACCAAAAGGTGCTGCAGTGCAGAATAATCCGAATACAACGCTCATTACATCCGACGCGCCTGTCACCGCCCATAGGCATGGCGGGCGGGCCAAATGTCTGCAACGTCTGGTCCGGCTGGACCTGCCGGTGCCCCGAACCGTTGCGTTGTCATTTGATGCCGTTCACCAGATCGCAGAAGGGACAACCCCGGATATTGCGGCGATCCTCGAACAGTTCGATCCGACCTCGTTGCTATGCGTCCGGCCCAGTTCCGAAGACCCCGATTGGGGTGGTCCCGGCGCGGTTCTCAATATCGGAATGAACGATGCCCGTTATGTCGACCTGTCCGACACCATGGGGGCCGAGGCCGCCGCAGCCCTGTATCTGAGGTTCGTTCAAAGCTATGCGATCCACGTGGCGCGGCTGGATGCGGATGTGTTTGATGACATCGACGCTGATGGCCGCGAGGGGCTGCGCCATTCGCTGCGCGCCTACGAGGATGAAACCGACGAGGTCTTTCCGCAGGACAGGGGCGAACAGCTGATCGGCGTTTTGCGCTCAATGGCACGTGCATGGGACGGGACGTCCGCGCGCTTGCTGCGGCAAGCCAAGGGGGCACCCGCTGATGCCGGGCTTGGGTTGGTCATTCAAGAGATGATCCCCGGAGTAGGGAAAGGGGAGTGCGGATCGGGCGTTCTGCAACTGGTTGATTCCACAACCGGAATGCCACAGATCACCGGTCGCTACCTCAGCCAGAGCCAGGGGCGCGATGCACTGGGCAAAGATGTGGCCGCCCTGTTTCTGGAAAAAGACCCGCGCGGCCCCTCGCTGGAAGAGGTCGCGCCCAATGCTTTCGCCGATGTCAAAACGCATGCCGCCCTGATGCGCGAGAAACTGCGCGAAGAGATGCAGGTCGAATTCGTCATTCAGGACGGCACTGTGCATATTCTTGATGGCGTCCGGGTGCAGCGATCGGCCCGCGCGGCCATGCGCATTGCCGTACGTCTTGCCGAAGACGGTATCATACCGCCGCAAGAGGCGGTGATGCGTGTCGATCCGCACGCGCTGAACGAACTTCTGCACCGTCAGGTCCACCCTGATGCGCGCCGTGACGTGCTGACCACCGCCATTGGTGCCAGCCCCGGTGCCTCGACCGGCAAGATCGTGTTCACCTCGGCCGAAGCACAGGCCAGTGCCGCCCGTGGCGAGGCGTGTGTTCTGGTGCGCCGGGAAACCTCGCCCGAGGATGTGCGCGGGATGCACGCCGCCGTTGCGGTTCTGACGGAAAAGGGCGGCATGACCAGCCACGCGGCCGTGATCGGGCGCGGATTGGGTCTGCCCTGTATCGTCGGGGCCTCGGAAATGCGGTTTCAGACGAAAGACAAGATGCTGACCGCACCGGATGGGCGGGTATTTAAAACCGGCGATATTGTCACCATTGACGGCAGCTCGGGTCAGGTGCTGGCCGGTCAGCCCGCCATGCTCGAGGCCGCGTTGGATGACTGCTTCCAGACGCTGATGGGTTGGGCCGATGCCGAGCGTGACATCGACATCCGCGCCAATGCCGACACGCCGGCTGATGCGCAGACGGCCCGGAACTTTCAGGCTCAGGGGATCGGTCTGTGCCGGACCGAACATATGTTCTTTGATCCCGGCCGTCTGATCGTGATGCGCGAAATGATCTTTGCGCAAACCTCGGCGGGCAGGGCGGCAGTGCTGGAACGCCTACTTCCGATGCAGCGCGAGGATTTTGTTCAGCTGTTCAGGATCATGGAAGGCCAGCCTGTCTGCATCCGCCTGTTCGATCCACCCTTGCATGAATTCCTGCCGACAACGCGCACCGGGCAACGGGAACTAGCTGAGGCGCTGGACCTGCCCGTGTCCGACGTCGAACGCCGGGTCGAGGCGATGACCGAATACAACCCCATGCTGGGTCTGCGCGGCGTTCGTCTGGGTGTCACCGTGCCCGAGATCTACGACATGCAGGCGCGCGCGATCTTCGAAGCCACACTTGAGGCCCGAAAAAACGGTGCCCCGGTGGTGCCCGAAGTGATGATCCCGCTGGTATCCGCCAAGCGCGAGGTTGAACTGGTCAAATCCCGCATCGACTCGGTCGCCGCCGCCGTTGAATCGGAACGGGGGCAGAAGTTCGAATATCGCCTGGGCGTCATGGTCGAAACACCACGCGCCTGTCTGCGCGCGGAAGAGATCGCGCCGCAGACCGCCTTCATGAGTTTTGGTACAAACGACCTGACACAGATGACCTACGGCCTGTCCCGCGACGATGCTGGTCGTTTCATGTCCGCTTACGTGCGGCAGGGGGTCTTTACCGAAGATCCGTTCCACGTCCTTGATCCGGACGGGGTGGGCGAGCTGCTGAAACTCGGGGCGGAACGCGGTCGCGCCGCGAAGCCGGATGTGACCCTTTCGGTCTGTGGCGAACACGGTGGAAACCCCGAATCAATCGCAATCTGTCGCGATCTTGGATTCGACTATGTGTCATGCTCACCGTTCCGGGTTCCGGTCGCTCGGCTGGCTGCCGCTCAACTGGCGATTTCCTCCAGACTTGGGGGTTGACACTGCGCGGAACCCCTAGGAATAGTGGGTTATCCGGTCACTCGTAGGCGAAAAATATTTTCGCTACGGGCGATTTTCCACTTGCTTTTTTCAAGATACTGGACCTTTGCCTCAGTCTGGGGTATCAGCCTCGTCGCGCCCGCCGGGGGAGGGTATGGCGCGTGATGTGCCTGTGCGAGGTTATCTGATGCTACGTTACATATTGGCTGTTGCCGCAGTGGCGGCAACCGTGCTGCCGAGTGCGTCCTTCGCCGAGAAGGAAGCGACTGATACTGCAAAACAAGAACTTGTCGCCCGCAGCGAGCTGCCAGCGCAAAGTTTTCGGGACTATTTCAAGCTGTTCCAGCCCCGCAAGGCGGCTGAACCTGTCGAAGTGTCCTTCTCCAAAGACTGGCTTGACCAGCAACCAAAGGCCACGGGCGGTGAAAACTGGGAATGCCTGTCCGAAGCCCTGTACTTCGAGGCGCGCGGCGAAAGCGTGCGCGGCCAGTTCGCGGTTGCCGAGGTGATCCTGAACCGGGTCAAAAGCAGCCGTTTCCCGGATTCCCTGTGCGGGGTGATCCATCAGGGGACCGGCAAGAAATACCAGTGCCAGTTCACATACACCTGCGATGGCCGCAAGGAAGTCATCCACGAGAAAAAGGCGTATGAGCGTGTGGCGAAAGTCGCGCGGGCTGCCATTGATGGCGTGGCGGATGAGTTGACCGAAGGGGCAACACATTATCACACGACGTCGGTTCGCCCATCCTGGTCGCGGGTCTACAAACAGACGGCGAAAATCGGCGTGCATGTTTTTTACCGCCACAACTACCGGACAGCGAGCAACTGATTGACGCACCCGCGCTGGAAGCTTGCTGGCGTGGGGCAGGTTGCATCCTATATTGCGGGCCAGGAGGCCCGTGATGATTTTGAACCGCAGACACCTTTTGCAAACGGCTGCAGCAGCATTGCTGATGCCGCGTGTGGCCAGCGCGGGTTTTGCACCGCTTAATGCGCGTGTAGCCAAACACCCGATCGCGCCGGCAAGTTATCCTGAAACGGCAGTCTGGACATATGACGGGTCTGTCCCCGGCGTTGAACTGCGCGTCAGGCAGGGCGACCGCATCCAGCGCACCCTGATGAACCAGCTTCCGCAGGCCACGTCGGTCCATTGGCACGGCATTCGCATCGAAAACGCCATGGATGGCGTACCCGGCCTGACACAGGACGCGGTCGAGCCGGGCGCAAGCTTTGATTACTCTTTCTCCGTTCCCGATGCAGGGACCTATTGGTACCATGCGCATAACCAGTCGATGGAACAGGTTGCGCGCGGGCTTTACGGGCCGCTGATCGTCGAAGAAACCGCGGCCCCCGATGTCGATCAGGATCTGGTGCTGATGCTGGACGACTGGCGGCTTGATCCGGAAACCGCCCAGATCACGGATGATTTCGACAATGGCCATGACCTCAGCCACGCTGGTCGGCTGGGGAATATCATCACTGTCAACGGATCCCTTGACCCGCGTGTTCAGGCGCGACGGAACGACCGTCTCCGGCTGCGCCTGATCAACGCCTCCAACGCGCGGATTTTTGACCTGGATCTCGACGGGTTGTCTGGTTGGATCGTCGCCCTTGACGGAATGCCACTGGAAACGCCGATCCCAATGTCGGGGGCTTTCCCAATCGCCCCTGCACAACGCATCGATCTGGTTGTGGATGTCGTGGCTGCGGGCGATACGGCAAGTCTGGTAAGTGTTGAACGCGACGGTGCCTTTGGTATCGTTCGGTTCGATGTCGACGAACCTCTCTCACCCGCGCCACGACAAGGCGTGGCAGCGTTGCCGCCCAACCCTTTGCCAGTCATCGAGGATGTCTCATCCGCACCATTGCACCGGATGTCCCTGCAAGGCGGGGCGATGCGTTGGCTGGACAACGCCCGGATCGGGGACACTGAATTGTCAGGCCAGGAACTGGCGCAGTTGGGCCGGTTCTGGGCCCTGAACGGTTATGCGGAACGCCCGTCCGACCCGTTTCTGGACGCCCGGACCGGAGGCCTTCACAGGATTGAGTTTGTCAATGAAACAGTCTTTCCACATGCCATGCATTTGCACGGCCACCACTTCCGACTGATCCAGCCGGACGGATCGCTTGGCCCGTGGCGCGACACTGTTTTGGTTGATCGCGGACAAACCCGCCAGATCGCGCTGGTCACGGATAATCCGGGGGACTGGCTGTTGCATTGCCATATGCTGGGACATGCCGCTTCGGGTATGATGAGCTGGTTTCGCGTCACCTGACGCCGCATTCGGCGGTTGGAATGGCGTTTGTTTGAATGTTATAGGCCCTTGCAACGCCTATAGTGGGCAAGCCCTGCAACAAGCCGAAAAGGCCGGACCCATGAGTTCTGAAATCCGACTGGCATTTGCGCACCCGTCCGAACGGTCCGAGGCGACCTCGCCCCGCGGGCCGCTGGACCGCATTTCCCTGCGCGACCATATTGTCGAGGTTGAAATCGGTGCGTTTCAGGCCGAGCGGGGAACAACCCAGCGGATCTGTTTCAATATCGTGGTTGAAGTCCGGCCTCTGACCGACCCGATTGACGACGATGTGGATCGCATCCTGTCTTATGACCGGGTAACGGAATCCATTGCCTATGAGCTCGCGGCCGAGCGTCTGAACCTGCTTGAAACCCTGGCCGAGCGTGTGGCTGAACGTATCTTGCATGAACCTCAGGCTGTAAGGGTCTTTGTTCGCATCGAAAAACTGGATCGCGGTCCGGGCGCTCTGGGGGTCGAGATCGTACGCGGGAAAGACTCGGTTCATCACGATGTGACCGAGGAAGACCGCCCGCATCCCCGTCTGGTCTACCTGTCGAATGACGCTATTGCCTCGGACAATCTGACCGGGTGGATCGATCAGTTGCAGAACCGCCAACGCCCGCTGATCCTGTGTGTGGGGGCGTCATACCTGGCTGCGCCGCAAACCGGCCACGCAATGACACAGCGCCGGATTGACCTGCTTGCGATCGAGCAAAACGCGTGGGTTCTGGCCGCACGCGATCACCGCTGCAAGGTGGTTTCAACCCGGACGGAACTGGACTGGGCCATGAAGAACGGCCAGATCTGTGTCTGGGCCCCGTCCAAGATCGTTCTGGACGCGGTGGATGGTCCTTCTGCCGCGCCATCCGACGCCGTGGCTTTGGCCGCGTGGTTTGCCGCGACCTTTGAAGCCAGTGAGATGATGGTCATCGGCGGCGAATTGCCGAAAGCGCCCAAAACCCCGCTGCGGGCTGTGGCCGTGGATCAGGCCCAATTGTGAGCATCTATTTCAGACCGCTGGTTCAGCACGGCCAGACCCGGCCCGCTGGTGCGTATTCTCTGGCCGGTCAATCCCTGTGGTTTACCCATGTCGAAGCGCTTGGGCGCGATACCGCACCGCAGATCATGGCGGCATCGGATATTCCCGGTTGGGCGCTGGCGCGTTTGACCGGCCCGCGCGCACCTATCGCCGGGCAGGATATGCAGGTGCCGCATATCATGGGCATTCTCAACACCACGCCTGACAGTTTCTCGGACGGGGGCGTTCACAGCTCGGTCGAGGCCGCCCGCGATGCCGCCGCCCGGATGGTGGCGCATGGGGCCACCATTCTGGATGTCGGCGGGGAATCAACGCGCCCGGGTGCGGATTTCATTCCGGCAGATCAGGAAATTGCCCGCACCCGCCCGGTGATCGAGGCGATTCGCGCGCAAACGGATGCCTTGATTTCAATCGACACCCGCAAGGCCAGCGTCGCCAAAGCGGCGTGTGCGGCGGGCGCAGGGCTGGTCAACGACGTCTCGGGGTTCACGTTCGATCCCGAACTGGCACCGTTTTGCGCCGCCAAGGGCACACCGGTCTGCGTCATGCATATGCAAGGCGATCCGGCCACGATGCAGGAAAACCCCAGCTACGACAACGTGTTGCTGGATGTTTACGACTTCCTCGAAACCCAGATCGCTCTGCTGGAGAACCTGGGACTTCGGCGCGACCTGATCATCGTCGATCCGGGCATCGGTTTCGGCAAGACCAAAGACCATAACCTGACCTTGCTGCGCAATCTCAGCCTGTTTCACGGGCTTGGCTGCCCGATCCTGCTGGGCGTGTCCCGCAAGGGCTTTATCGGAACGATTGGACGGGAACCGGACAAGACTGCCCGCGCTCCGGGTTCAATTGCCGTGGCTTTGGCCGGATTGTCCCAGGGCGTGCAGATCATTCGCGTTCACGACGTCGCCGAGACTGCTCAGGCCTTGCGCCTATGGGCCGCTGTCCGGTAATCCGGTCTCACGGAAAATCACGGAGTGACACCAATGCGCAAGCTGTTCGGAACCGACGGGGTGCGGGGCACGGCCAACACGCATCCGATGACGGCGGAAATGGCGTTGCGCATCGGGGCTGCGGTGGGGCGCTATTTCCGGCGCGATGCGACCGGTGTGCACCGGGTCGTCATCGGCAAGGACACGCGCCTGTCCGGCTATATGCTGGAAAACGCGCTGACCGCCGGTTTGACCTCAACGGGAATGAATGTGCTGTTGCTGGGGCCGGTCCCCACGCCTGCGGTGGGTCTGATGACGCGCTCGATGCGGGCCGATCTGGGTGTCATGATCTCGGCCAGCCACAACCCGGCAGAGGACAACGGTATCAAGTTCTTTGGCCCCGACGGCTATAAACTGTCCGATCAGGCCGAGATAGACATCGAAAAGCTGATCGACGAAGGTGTCCGGCCTGCTCAGGCCCAGAATATCGGACGGGCGCGTCGTGTTGATGACGCCCGTTTCAGATACGGCGAGCGTGTGAAATCCTCGCTGCCGCGCGATGTGCGTCTGGATGGCCTGAAGGTGGTGATTGACTGTGCCAATGGCGCCGCCCACCGCACCGCGCCCGAGGTTCTTTGGGAACTGGGCGCAGACGTGATCCCGGTTGGCATTGCGCCCAACGGAAAGAACATCAACCTCAACTGCGGATCGACCAAGCCGCAACTGGCTGCCGAAACCGTCGTGGCACATGGCGCTGACGTCGGTGTCTGTCTGGACGGCGACGCGGATCGGGTCGTTATCGTCGACGAAACCGGTCAGGTCGCCGATGGCGATCAGCTTATGGCATTGCTGGCGACGGCCTGGAAAAAATCCGGGCAGTTGAAAGGCGATGCGCTTGTGGCCACCGTGATGTCCAATCTGGGGCTTGAACGGCACCTGTCGTCACACGGAATGCGACTGGAACGCACGGCGGTCGGCGACCGCTATGTGGTCGAGCGTATGCGCGAAGGTGGCTTCAACCTGGGCGGTGAACAATCCGGTCATATCGTGATGAGCGATTATGCCACCACCGGCGATGGCCTGATGGCCGGTCTGCATTTCCTGGCCGAGATGGTTCTGTCCGGTCGCAAAGCCTCGGATCTGTCCAAGCAGTTCGAAACCGTGCCGCAGCTGTTGAAGAACGTCCGCTATGCCAACGGTCAAACTCCGCTTGAAGTTCAAAGCGTTAAAGCTGCCATTGCCGATGCCGAGGCGCGGCTGAACGGGCAGGGACGGTTGCTGATCCGTAAATCCGGCACCGAGCCGCTGATCCGCGTTATGGCCGAATGCGAGGATGACGCGCTGCTGGTACAGGTCGTCGACAGCATCGTGGCCGAGGTCGAAGCCGCCGCAGGCTAGCGTCCGAACAGAACCCTGCGCAGGCTGAACCACTGGCTGATGGCCATGCCCGTCAGGATCAGGGCCAGGGCGATGTAGAATCGCAGGGGCAGGGCCTCCGACAGGATCCAGGCCCCGAACACCATCGACCAGATCGGCACCTGATAATTCACCAGTGTCAGGAACACCGACCCGGCGCTGCGGGTGATCGAAACCCGCAGCAAATTGGCGAATGCTGTGGGGATCAGCCCAAGCACGATCAGGGCCAACGACGGGCGGTTGCCCTGCCATGTGGGAACACCTTCGACCAGCAGCATGATGGGCACCAGCAGAACAGCGCCGACCAGCAGGGTCAGCGCGGCCAGCGCCAGTGGCTCAACCGGCGGACAGCGCCGCGTCAGGATCGATGTCGAGGCATAGCAGAGGGCGGCCGAGACACAGGCCAGCTGCGCCAGCGGCTCGGTCCCTTGACCCAGCTTTGCCAGACCGGGTCCGATCAGGACCAATGCGCCGGAAAACCCAAGGCACACGCCCAGAAACCGACGCAGGTTCAGCGGCTCATCGGAAAAGAAATGCGCCAGCGGCAGCACCATCAGCGGAATTGCAGCCATGGACAGCCCTGCAAAGGCCGAGGGCACATATTGCTGCCCCCAGCTGAGCAGCATGAAAGGCACCGCAGTCGACAGCACGCCAATCAGCAGGATTGATGTAGTCAGCGCGGGTGTCAGAACCGGCATGCGGCGACCGGTGATCCGCATCAGGACAAGCAACGTCACCACCCCTAATGTGGTGCGCGATGTCGCCACGGTAATCGGGCCATAGCCTTCCAAAGCCATCGCGACGACCATGAATGTGCCGCCCCAAATAAGCCCCAGCGTGAAAACGCCGCTCCAGTCCTGTTTCGTGGGTTGTTCAACCATTCCATCCCCTTATCCTGCGTGCGCGCCGGTGTCACGGGCTGATCTTGACTTAACGTTAGTTTGTACTTACCGTAAGCAATGACTTACGATTCGACATTTTCAGCTTTGGGCGATGCAACCCGCAGGCAGGTGTTCGAAGCCGTCGCCAGCCAGCCTCAGGCAGTGGGCGAACTTGCGTCAAAGCTGCCGGTAAGCCGACCGGCCGTCTCTCAACATCTCAAGGTGCTGTCGGATGCCAGACTGGTGACATGCCACGCGAAAGGGACGCGCCGGATCTACGCGGTGCGCCCCGAAGGTCTGGCAGAGCTGCGCGCATGGCTCGACCGGTACTGGACCGACGTGATGAACAGCTTTGCAGATGAGGTGAACAGAGCGGGAGAGAGGCCATGACAGACCCGATTGTCAAAACGATTGTCGTAAGTGCCTCAGCTGCGCGTGCTTTCGACATCTTCGTCAACCGCATCGGTACATGGTGGCCGCTGGACAGCCACGCGGTGTCCGCATCGCAAGGACAACCGGCAAGGGACGTGGTTATTGAACCCCGGATCGGTGGCGCGGTCTATGAGGTCATGTTCGACGGAACCCGTGCTGACTGGGGCGAAGTGCTGGCGATCGATCCCGGCCGATCCGTGGCATTCACCTGGCATCCGGGCACCAACAGCGGGTCTCCTACGCGCGTCGATGTGCGTTTTGAGGATTGCGGTTCGGGGCAGGCCAAAGTCACCTTGACGCATTCCGGCTGGGACGTCTGGGCAGATGAAGCGCCCCAAAAGCGCGGCGGCTACGATATGGGATGGGATATCGTTCTGGGTGAATGCTTTGCCAAAGCGGTCTTAAAATGAAAAAGGGCGACCGCCTGGGCCGCCCTTTGCTTGACATCGGTCAGGTTTAGTTCTTTTCTTTGTCGACCATCTTGCCGGCCGAGATCCACGGCATCATGCCGCGCAGCTTGGCGCCGGTCTCTTCGATCATATGCTCGTCATTGGCGCGGCGCGACGCTTTGATGGTCGGCTGGCCAACGGCGTTTTCCAGCATGAAGTCACGGACGAATTTGCCCTGCTGGATGTCGTCCAGAACCGCTTTCATGCGGGCCTTGGTCTCGTCGTATTTAAGGATGCGCGGACCGGTGACATACTGGCCATACTCAGCCGTGTTCGAGATCGAGTAATCCATGTTGGCGATGCCGCCTTCATAGATCAGGTCAACGATCAGCTTCACTTCGTGCAGACACTCGAAATAGGCCATCTCGGGTGCGTAACCGGCCTCGACCAGAGTTTCAAAGCCGCAGCGGATCAGTTCGACCAGACCACCGCACAGAACGGCCTGTTCGCCGAACAGGTCGGTTTCGCATTCTTCGCGGAAGTTGGTCTCGATGATGCCCGAGCGGCCGCCACCGATGGCCGAGCAGTAGGACAGGCCGATTTCCAGCGCCTTGCCGGTTGCATCGTTGTGAACCGCGACCAGGCAGGGCACGCCGCCGCCTTTGGTGTATTCGCCGCGCACGGTGTGGCCAGGGCCTTTGGGGGCCATCATGATGACGTCAACGCCGTCTTTTGGCTCGATCAGGCCGAAATGGACGTTCAGGCCGTGGGCAAACGCGATGGCGGCACCGGGCTTGATGTTGTCATGGACGTATTTCTTGTAGGTCTCGGCCTGCAATTCGTCGGGCATGGTGAACATGATGACGTCGCACCAGGCAGCCGCCTCGGCGATGCCCATCACTGCCAGACCTTCCGCTTCGGCTTTCTTGGCCGAGGGCGAGCCTTCGCGCAGGGCGATGACCAGGTTCTTGGCACCCGAGTCGCGCAGGTTCAGCGCGTGGGCGTGACCCTGGCTGCCATAGCCCAGGATAGCCACTTTCTTGTCTTTGATCAGGTTGATGTCGCAATCGCGATCGTAATAGACGCGCATTTTGCCGGTCCTTTCTGGTTTGGTTGGGGCGGTTCTACCTGCCGTGCGTCGGATTGGCGATAGGGTTGGGCTTGAGTATTTGTAAAAAAGATGAAGAATAATTCTTGAAAATGGAAAATACTGAAAAAATCATGCTTGACGATATCGACCGGCGCATTTTGCGTCACTTTCAGGCGAACCCCAGCCTGACCACCGCGGAACTTGCCGATCTGTGCCGGATCAGCGCAGGTGTCTGTTGGCGCAGGCTGGAAAAGATGCAGGCAGCCGGGATCATCGAAGGGCAGGAGGCGGTGATCGACTGGACCGCGATGGGCTATGCTGTCGAAGTCTCGCTTCGGATCACCCTGGACAAGACACAGGCCCGCGCCTTTGACGAGTTTATGGAAGAGGCCCGCAACGTGGCCGAGGTGATCGAAATCCAGACATTTCTGGGACGGGTGGATGTCCGGCTGTCCGTTATAGCGCGGGATATGAAGCACTATCAGCAGCTTTATCGGGACCGGATCCTGACCCTGCCGCATATCGCCGATATCGAAGCGCTGATGCATATCGCGCGGGTCAAGCGGGACGAGGTGTTACCGGTATGATCGAGCTGGACGAGATTGACCGCCGTCTGCTGCGTGCGTTGCAACAGGACGCCACCCAAAGCGCAGGTGCCCTGGGTCGGAGGTTCAACCTGTCTCAGCCCGCCACCTGGCGGCGTATCCGCAGGTTGGAGGACGCCGGGATCATCAAGGGCCGACGGCTGCGTCTGAATGCCGAGGCGCTGGGATTCGGTGTGACCGTGTTTCTGGGGGTCAAGCTGGCGCGCAAGGGACAGATCAGCCTTGAGGATTTCGAACGCGCCGTAAGTGCCATCCCCGAAGTGCAGACCGTCGAGCATGTTCTGGGATTGTACGACTACCGCTTGCGTGTTGTGGCGCGGGACCTGTCCGATTTCGAACGCGTGTTGCGGCGCCGGATCATGACGCTGCCCGGCGCTGGCGATGTCGAAGCGAACGTCCTGCTGAGCGAGGAACGGCTGCCCGGACCGATTGGATGACCTGCCTTAGTATCTGGTGCGGATGTAATATCCGGGATGATGGGTCAGGCGGGCAAACGTGATCGGTTTGTCTTCTTTCCAGGTGGTACGCTCCATCTGGATCATCGACGCGCCCGCCGTGGTGCCCATGAATTCCGCCAGCCTTGCGTCAGCGGAAATCGCGCAGAACGCAACCTCGGCATCGTTGAACGGCGCGGCATTCAGCAGCCACTCATGCGGTCCTTGCTGGGTCAGGTCGGCGGTTTCCACATCAGGGACGGTTCCGATATTGATCCAGCGCTCTTCAAGCTGGAACGGGCGGTTGTCCGCGTAATGCATACAGATGACATGCAGAACCCGCGTCTCGGCGGGGACATCAAGCTGAGAGGACAGCCAGCGGGGGCAGGCCTCGACAGTCCGTTCCACCAGCGCATAGCGATAGGCGGCATTCTGGCTTTCGACCATCTGCCGCGCCAGTGAGAATTCCAGCTTGGCGTGTTTGCTGGGCTCTTTCTTGACCCGCGTCCCGCTTTTGCGCTTGCGTTCGATGAAACCCTGATCGGCCAGCTCCCTGAGAGCACGGTTCACCGTCGCGCGGGCGCAATTGAATTCTTCGGCCAGTTGCGTTTCGGTCGGCAGCAATGATCCCTGAGGCCACACGCGGCTTTCAATACGTCGTTTTACTTCATCTCGAACGGACTGGAAGTTAATACGCTTTTGTATCGTCACAGGAAAAATATCCCTTCAAGTAAAAAGTGTGCGCATCTGTTCAGAAGCAAGCAGAAGTGTAAAGGGGAAGTGACACTGGTTGGCGTCATTTTCTTGTGTTCCCAGTGTTATACAGCACCGAATGGGTCGATTTTACCCGCATTCCGTCGCGTCACTTTTTGTCGCGAAATGGCTTTACTGGCCAAGGTAAAGAGACCAAGACTGCACTGACGATATTGAAAGGACGCCATATGCCTGCCTTGCTGAAGAACGTTGACCCGAACGGGCTCGAAGAATTCTCGGTCGTATTCACCGATCGCTCGCTGAACCACATGTCCCAAAAGTTTCAGGGGGTAATGCGCGACATCTCGGCCATGCTGAAAGAGGTGTACAAGGCAGACGGGGTGGCCGTCATTCCGGGCGGCGGTACCTATGCGATGGAGGCGGTTGCCCGGCAATTCGCGCGCGGGGCGGATGTTCTTGTGGTCCGGAACGGGTGGTTTTCGTACCGCTGGAGCCAGATCATCGAAAGCGGCGCCCTGACCAGTTCGACCACCGTGATGAAGGCGCGCGAGACCGGCAATGCCAGCCCGTCCCCCTTTGCGCCCGCACCGATTGACGAGGTCGTCGCAACGATTCGCGAACAGAAACCCGGCGTTGTGTTCGCACCGCATGTTGAAACGGCGGCGGGTGTCATCCTGCCGGATGATTATGTGACCGCCCTGGCCAGCGCGGCGCATGAGGTGGGTGCATTGATGGTGCTGGATTGCATCGCATCCGGGTGTGCCTGGGTGGATATGAAAGCCACCGGCGTCGACGTGCTGATCTCGGCCCCGCAAAAGGGCTGGAGCGCATCGCCTTGTGCCGGTCTGGTCATGCTGTCCGAACGGGGCGAGGCGCGTCTGGAACAGACAAGCTCGGACAGTTTCGCCATCGACCTGAAGAAGTGGCGCCAGATCATGCAGGCCTATGAAAATGGCGGTCACGCCTATCACGCCACGATGCCCACCGATGCGCTGCTGGCTTTCCGCGATACCATGGCAGAAACCAGGGGATACGGGTTCGAAAAGCTGCGCAAGGCGCAATGGGCATTGGGCGACGGCGTGCGGGCGATGTTGAAGGAGTATGGCATTGTCTCGGTGGCGGCTGACGGTTTCGGCGCGCCCGGCGTTGTGGTCAGCTACACATCGGACCCCGAAATCCAGAACGGCAAGAAATTTGCCGCTCTGGGGATGCAGATCGCGGCCGGGGTGCCGCTGCAATGTGACGAACCCGAAGGCTTCAGCACCTTCCGTCTGGGCCTGTTCGGATTGGACAAGCTTTATGATGTGGACGCCACCATCGCGCGCCTGAAACGCGTGCTGGATCAGGTTCTGTAAACGGGCCGGGCCTTAGCGAACGCCAAGGCCCATCTGCATCAGCGTCTTGCGCACAGGCGGCAGGGAATACAGCGCGCTCAGCCCCATTGCGCGCGCATCCCGCAGCGGGCGCGCCTCGATCATCGAGGCGCGGTTCAGCAGGTCAATCCCCTTGACCCGCATCTCGATCTCGGTGTGGCGCGCCTTGTGATAGGCGTCCAGCATCTGCGCGTCGCCCAGACCTTCGGGCCGGGACTGCGCCAGATCCAGAAGACAGCGCAAATCGCCCAATGACATGTTCAGCCCCTGCGCGCCGATCGGTGGCACCACATGCGCGGCCTCGGCCATCAGGGCAATGCGCTCACCCGCCAGCCGTTCCGCGGACTGGCTGATGATCGGCCAGATGGTCCGGCGCGATGCCAGCTTCAGGGGGCCCAACAGGCCACAGGACCGTTCCGTCATCGCAGCCTCAAACGCTTCGGCATCAAGGGTCAACAGGTCAACGGCATTCGGCCCGCGTTCCATCCAGACAATGGCGGACGAAGGCTGCCCCTGCCAATCGGGCAGCGGAACCAGCGTGAACGGCCCGCCAGACCTGTGTATCTCGGTCGAGACATTCTCGTGAGGAACAGGATGCGTCACCGCAAACGCCAGCGCTTTCTGCCCATACCGTGTTGTATGCACATTGATACCGGCGGCCTCGCGCATGGGAGAGTTCCGCCCATCTGCGGCCAGCACCAGCTTGCAGTGGATGCGGCTGCCGTCGCTCAGGCCAACGCGGGCTTCGGCAGTGCGGGTGAACAGGCTGACGGTCCCGGTGCCAGGGCGGAAATCGACATTCGGCAGTTCTGCCAGCCGCGCGACCATCTCCCGGCGCAACAGCCAGTTGGGCAGGTTCCAGCCAAACGGTTGCTCGGAAATGTCAGCGGCGTTGAAATCGCGTATGACGCGGGGTTCGGGCACGTCCCCGCCGGCATCGACAATACGCATGATCTGCAAGGGGGCCGCATGGGTATCCAGCCGTGCCCAGAGGCCGCATTGCTCCAGCAGGCCGCGCGCAGGTTGCAGAAAGGCGGTGGTGCGCAGGTCGGACCCGTCCACATCCCGTTCGGTGATTGGTGGCGCGGGATCTACGCACACCACGTCAAACCCGGCGGTTCCAAACGCCGCCGCTGCGGTCAGACCGGCGATTCCACCGCCGGAAACCAGGATGTCACAACTGTCAGTCATGGCGCCTCTCATCAGTTCGGGCAGACCCTAGTTCGGTTCCACCCCCTGCGCCAAGTGACATCCTGTCCCGTATCTCAGCCGCGTGAGATCAGGATCAGGACCAGGAACATCACCGGCACCATCATCAGGGCAGGGATGTAAAGGCCGGGAAGACCAAACACCATGGCAGAACAGCCCCACATGCTGAGAACCGCGCCGACGGTGTAATACAGGTCCTCCGCCTTGGCGTTGGCGGCGTCGCGGGCCAGCCACCCGAAAACCGGAATTGCAAAGAATAGGCGCTGCCAAACCGGCAGGCGTCCGGGCATCTCGATCGCACTCATGGGGCTCTCCGTTCTGTTCGTCGCTCCAGCGCATATAGGGCTGCGCATGCGGGTGCAGAACGTACGGATCGTCGCAGTGTGACAGGCTACCGCAGGCGGGCCAGAAATGCGGTCAGATCATCCGTGTGATGGTGGATGTGATCGGCCTCATGCGGGTCCGGGGCGACATGAACCGTGCGCATGCCCATCTCATGCGGGGCGGCCAGATTACGCGGGTCATCCTCGAACATCGCGGCCTTGTCAGCCTGAATGCCATCCTGTGCAAAGATGGCTTCAAAGGCGGCTTTCTCGGGCTTTGGCCGATACCCGGCATGTTCGACGCCATAGATTGCGTCAAACAGCCCCGAAAGCCCGCGCGCCTGCAAAACCCGCTCGGCGTAGGGCGCGCTGCCATTGGTGTAGACGATGCGCCGTCCGGGCAGGGCGCGAATGTGATCGGCCAGCTCTGCATCCGGGTCCATATGGCTCATGTCCACCTGATGCACCGCGTGCAGATAGGGCTCGGGGTCCAGATCATGTTCGGCCATCAACCCGGCCAGCGTAGTGCCGTATTGGCGCCAGTACTGCCCGCGCAGCCTGTCGGCCTCGGCCCGGTCCACGCCGATGGCCTGCACCACGTAATCCGTCATCAGAACTTCGATCTGATCGAACAGCTGCATATGCGGCGGATAGAGGGTGTTATCCAGATCGAACACCCATTGCGTGACATGACTGAAGGACGGTTTGACCATGGCTTGGGTTTAGGGCGCGGGCGGGGTGTTTTCAATGCCGTACTTGATTGCTGCCCCCAGAGACGGATAGACATGTCCGAACGAGGAGACAGAATACCCCATGAGCCAGACCCGATCCCCCACCAAGGATGCCTATAGCCTGATACTCGAAGCCATTGATGTCGGCGTCTACAAGCCCGGCGATCGTCTGGTGGAAAGCGAGCTGGCAGAACGGTTCGGGGTGTCGCGCACCCCGATCCGCGAAGCGTTGCAACGCCTGGAAACCCAGTCTCTGCTGGAACGGGACGGTCGGTCACTGATCGTGGCGTCGCTGGACCACAACCAGATGGCCGAGCTTTATATCGTGCGGCGCGAACTGGAAGGGCTCGCCGCGCGGCTGGCTGCCAAACACGCCACCGAAGAAGAGATCAGGGTTCTTCAGGACATGGTTCTCGAAGATGACAAGCTGGTGGGCGATCCGATGGCGCTGTCACGTGCCAACCGGCGCTTTCACGAACAGATCCATCTGGCCTCTCACAACCGCTACCTTGTCCAACAGCTTGATCTGGTGCACCGGACAATGGCCTTGATGGCGACCACGTCGCTGGCCGTGCAGGGGCGCGGAGAGATTGCCCAGAGTGAACATAAAGGCATTGTCGAAGCCATTGCCGCGCGCGATGAAGAGGCGGCGGGGCGGGCGCTCAAGGACCATATCTCGATCGCGTTCATGACGCGCCTGAAACAGGACGCAAGCCGCCGCGACAAGTGATTATCAGGTCAGCGGCTGGTCTTCGCTGGCCTGCCCGTGCTGGGTTTTGTCCCAGAAAAACGGGTTGGTCGCCAATTCCCACAGCGCCTTGTAACCGGCAATCACGCCCAGCGGGAAATACAGAAACATCGTCGGAACCCAAGGCAAAAGAAACCGCCGTTCACGCGCAGATACGGCGATCAGGCCAACGCCGATACTCAGCCCCTCTGCCACCAGAAACAGCCCGATCAGCGCGGTTGAGATGGATTGCGGCAGAATAGGTCCCATCGGATTGGCCAGCCCCAGACTCGACAGCCAGAATACCCAGAGAACGGGTGCCAGCAGAAATTGCCCCAACGTGCCCAGAAAGAACGCCTGAAGGCCCAGAAATCTGGCACCTCCAAGGTCACGCCACAGCTTTTGCGGGCTGCGCATATGCACCAGATACGTGACCATGAACCCCTTGAGCCAGCGCGAGCGCTGTTTGACCCAGGGCCAGGCCCGGAAATTCGCCTCTTCATATGTTGTGGTATCCACCATTTCGGTCCGGTAGCCGGCCCGGCACAGCCTTACGCCCAGATCAGCATCCTCGGTGACGTTATGGGCATCCCAGCCGCCAAGTTCCAACAGCTTGTCGCGACGGAAAAAGAACGTGGTTCCCCCAAGTGGCACCACCAGCCCCATGCGGGCGATCCCCGGCAGGATCACGCGGAACCAGCTGTTGTATTCAATGGTAAAGCAGCGTGACCGCCAGTTGGTGCGCGGGTTGTAGTAATCCAGAACCCCCTGCAGGCACACAACATCCGGCGCGGCCTGGGTGAAATGCGCCACCACGCGCTCGATCTGATCCGGTTGCGGGGCGTCCTCTGCGTCCCAGACGCCAACGAAGTCGCCCCGGCAGAAATCCAGCGCGTAATTCATGGCGCGCGGCTTGGTGGTCAGTCCGTTCAGCTCAGGCACCTCGACGATGCGCATCCATCTGGGCAGGCTCACCTGTGCAAGGGCATTGCGCGTCACGTCATCCTTTTCCTCAAGCACAAGGATGACATCCAGCAACGCCTTGGGATAGGTCAGCCGCTGCAGCCTGTGCACCAGAGCATTTGCAATCTCGCGCTCCTTGTACAATGGCACCATTATCGACACGCAGGGCCGCCGCAATGTGATGGCAGCTTCGGTGTTATCCGGCTGTGTTCTCAGGCGATGCCAAAGATAAGCCAGCGTGCCAGCCGTCCGAAAGACGGCAAAAAGCACCAGAGTTCCCACAGCCATGCCCAGCATCGCCAGCAGGCCAAAGGACGGGAACACGGCAAACAGCCCCAGCACACACAACAGGGCCACCGAAGGCCCCACGCGCGACCTGAGGGTCCAGTTGCGGCAGCTTTGCGCGGGATCAACCCGCGTTTCCGCCGATCTGGCCAAAGATCCCGAGAATTGCCGCGCAATTGTGCGGTCGATCTGATCGGATGCCGCCAGCACCGGGATCACGGCATATTCGCATTCGCGCATTTCGGCGGTCACGGTTGCGAACCGGTCCGGCCGGGCCGTGGCCACCAAAACAAGGGGGCCAATCCGCATCCAGGGGATGACATTGTGTTTCAGCCAGAAGTCGACCGGCATCAACCCGCTCAGTTCCGGCATCGGCGGGATGTGTTCAAGATCCGCAATCTGCCAGCCGGATTGTGCGGACAGCGCGCGCAACACGTCCTGCCGGGTGGCATAGCCTTCGCCGACCAGTATCTCTCCCAGCGGAGCGTTCTGTCTGGTTTGCTGGCTCAGCGCATGGTCCAGCTGGGATCGGGTGATGGCCCCGGTTTCCAGCAGGCAGGTACCCAGCGGCTTCCGATACCCGGGCGCGGGGATCGGTGCGGCGGACGTGAAATCCAGAAGATTAAGCTCAGCCATAACAAAACCCTGGCGCAGTTACCTGCACTCAGGGTTGTTCGATCAGGGTTAACGCCCGGTTAACACTGCACAGACAAGCAGTTATGCTTGCTCTTTCTTCTTTTCCATGGCCTCGGCAAAGCGCTCGAACAGATAGAAACTGTCCTGCGGTCCGGGCGATGCCTCGGGGTGGTGTTGCACCGAATAAACCGGCCGGTCCGCCATGCGGATACCGCAGTTCGAGCCGTCAAACAGCGACCGGTGGGTTTCCACGACGCCATCGGGCAGGGATTGCGCATCGACAGCGAAACCGTGGTTCATCGACGTGATCTCGACTTTGCCGGTGTCCAGATCCTTGACCGGGTGGTTTGCGCCATGGTGGCCGTGGTTCATTTTGACCGTCTGACCACCCAGCGCCAGCGCCAGCATCTGGTGTCCAAGGCAGATGCCGAACACAGGCAGGTCTGTCGTCTCCAGAATCTCTTTGATCATCGGCACGGCGTATTCGCCTGTTGCTGCCGGATCGCCGGGGCCGTTCGACAGGAACACACCGTCGGGCTGATGTGCCAGCACGTCGGCTGCGGTGGCAGTCGCGGGCAGAACGGTAACATCACATCCGGCGGATGCGAGGCAGCGCAGGATGTTGCGCTTGGCGCCATAGTCAACGGCAACAACCTTGTGGGCAGGAGCCTTCTGACGCTGGTACCCATCCGGCCAGGCCCACCTCATCTCATCCCAGCGATAGCTTTGGGCGCAGGTGACTTCCTTGGCCAGGTCCATGCCCTCCAGCCCGGCAAAACCGCGCGCGGCGGCGACCAGCGCCTCGATGTCGAAATTTCCCTCGGGATCATGGGCCAGCGCCACATGCGGCGCACCTTGCTGGCGGATGGCCCGGGTCAGGCGGCGGGTATCAACGCCACCGATGGCGATGCGCCCCCGACGCGCCAGCCAGCCCTTGAGCTCCTCGGCCGAGCGCCAGTTCGATGGCTCGGTCGGATCCCATTTCACAACCATGCCAGCGGCGACCGGATCACCGGTTTCGTCATCCTCGGGGTTCACGCCGACATTGCCGATATGAGGGAAGGTGAAGGTCACGATCTGCCCGGCATAAGACGGGTCGGTCATGATCTCCTGATATCCGGTCATCGCCGTGTTAAAGCACAGCTCGGCCACGGTTTGCCCGGTCGCGCCGAAGCCTGCGCCGTAAAACAGGGTTCCATCGGCCAAAGCCAGACATGCGGTGGGCTTGGACGGGGCATTTGGGGCCATGGCGCGACTCTCCTGTAGGGTAAATCGGCGCATACCTAAGGGGGTTGGGCGTCTGGGTCAAGTCTGTTCAATTTTTAGGCTGTTGTTGTTTTTCAATGGGTTAGATGGATCGACCCCCGGTTGTATCAGGCTTTTTGTTTCTATATGGTCGGGGTTCCGTTGTCATGGGGATGGACAAACCAAATGGACATGCGATCACGGGTGAATGCCGCCCTGAAGCAAGCAATGAAAGACAAAGCAGCCGAGCGTCTGTCGACGCTGCGGTTGATCAACGCCGCCATCAAAGACCGCGATATCGCGGCACGTGCGTCCGACAATGAAGAAGCAAAGGGATGCAGCGACGCAGAGGTTCTTGAAATCCTTGGCAAAATGACCAAACAGCGCAAGGAAAGCGCCCGCGCCTACGAAGAGGGCGGTCGCCTGGATCTGGCCGAACGCGAGATTCGCGAAGTTGAGGTGATCGAGGAATTTCTGCCCAAACAGCTGGACGACGATGAGGTCAGCAAGGCCATTCAAACCGCCATTACGGCAACCGGCGCGGGTTCGATCCGCGATATGGGCAAGGTGATGGGCGAGTTGAAGACGCGCTATACCGGCCGGATGGATTTCGGCAAGGTCGGTCCGATGGTCAAGGATCACCTGTGCGCAGCCTCAAACGGCGATTGCTGAGGCACTGGGCCCCGTGAATTGCTACTGCGCGATCGGCTCGCGCAGTCTTAGGACCAGCTCGTCATAAAGCGTGATCCGCTCATCTTCGGACAGAAACGCCCCGATTTCGACCTCGCGCCCGTCTCCGACAAGGGTGACATAATGCGGAACCGGGCCGCCTTTCTCGTGCATCGCCGGTCGCGCCCAATAGCGGTTGCAAGACCATTCGTGCTGCTCTTTGCCGGGGGTGTGGTGCACCAGCCGCGCATGTGTGCCCGACAGGGTCAGAACCTCGAAAACACTGCGGGCGCGGTAGTTGGTCTTGATGGCCAGCCAAAGCCCCAGCACAGTGATCAGCAGGAACGGCAGCAATCCCCACAGGATCACGGAACCAAGCGTGGCCAGCAATGGGATCAGGCCAAACAGGAACACCGACAATATCGTGATCATCGCCCCTCGCGGCGGCAGCGAGTTATGCGGCCAAAGCCGCAGTTCCTGTTCGGTTTCCGAGGTCTGATTCCACGTGTAGGGCATACGGCGAACATAGCGCAGCGCGGCCTCGTGTCGACGGGTTTTGATCAGACGACGTGGCCGACCCGAGACCAGGACAGGGCGTCATCCAGACGATCGTCACCCCAGAACACCTCCTGCCGGACGACAAAGCTGGGGGCGCCGAAAACACCCAGTTTGACGGCGGTTTCGGTTTCCGCCTCAAGGGCTGCGACGATGTCGTCGCCTTGCGCGCGCGCCAGGGTCAGTCGGGGGTCCTGCTGACACCGCAAAAGCGCCTCGGACAGCGCACTTTCGCGACCGGCCTCCACCCCTTCCTCGAACCAGATGCGATAGAGCGTTTGGGTGAACGTCACGCCCCAGCCATCCTTCATCCCAAGCACCGCAACCTGATTGGCCAATGCCAGATTGGAAATCGGATAAGGCGCGGGCAGGTTGGCGTGGATGTGGTACTTGGCACAGCGGCGTTCGATGTCGCGCCACATGTAAGCCGATTTCACAGGCTTTCCGGCAAAAGGGATGTTCTGCTGGGCCGACATCACCGTGCGCACATTGAACGGGCGCCAGTTCACCGTGGCGTCATGCTGGGCACACCATTCGTCCAGACGCATCACGGTCAGGAAGCTGTACGTGCTGCCAATGGAATACCAAAAGTCGATCTCGGGCATTGCCGACCCTCCGACTGTTCCGTCCGCACATCATAGCCGATTTCGGGGCAGTTGGCGAACGCGGGGTGAGGGCAAAGAAAAACCCCGCCACCTGGGCGGGGTTTTCTTGGTTCAGATCGGGATCAGTGCGCGTGGCCCTTGTCCCAGTCTTCCTGCTTGGGCAGCTGCTCGAACGTGTGCTCGGGCGGTGGGGTGGGCAGGGTCCATTCCAGCGTATCCGCATACTCGTTCCAGTAGTTGGGCCGTGTCTCGCGTGCGCCACGCAGCAGGGCGTAGATCACGATGCCGAAGAACAGCAGGAACGAGGCGAACGAGATAAACGCACCGATCGACGAAACATAGTTCCACTGCGCGAACGCTTCGGGATAGTCGATGTAGCGGCGCGGCATGCCCTGACGACCCAGGAAGTGCTGCGGGAAGAAGGTCAGGTTGGCGCCGATGAAGAACATCCAGAAGTGAACCTTGCCCCAGAACTCGGAATACTGGCGACCGGTCATTTTTGCGAAGTAGAAATACATCCCCGCAAAGATCGCAAAGACAGCACCCAAGCTCATCACATAGTGGAAATGCGCAACCACATAGTAGGTGTCGTGATAGGCGCGGTCCACGCCAGCCTGCGACAGCACCACACCGGTCACACCGCCAACGGTGAACAGGAACAGGAAGCCGAAGGCAAACAGCATCGGTGTCTTGAACTCGATGGAACCGCCCCACATGGTCGCGATCCAAGAGAAGACCTTAACGCCCGTCGGAACCGCGATGACCATCGTGGCCAGCATGAAATAGGCCTGCTGACGCAGCGACATGCCAACGGTGTACATGTGGTGCGCCCACACGACAAAGCCCAGCACACCGATTGCGATAATCGCCCAGACCATCGGCAGGTAGCCAAAGATCGGCTTGCGCGAGAAGGTCGCGATGACATGGCTGATGATGCCGAAACCGGGCAGGATCACGATATACACTTCCGGGTGGCCAAAGAACCACAGGATGTGCTGATACAGGATCGGGTCACCGCCACCGGCCGGATCAAAGAAGGTAAAGCCAAAGTTGCGGTCCATCAGCAACATGGTGATCGCGCCCGCCAGAACCGGCAGCGACAGTAGAATCAGCCACGAGGTGACGAAGATCGACCAGCTGAACAGCGGCACCTTGAACAGGGTCATGCCGGGGGCACGCATGTTCAGGAAGGTGGTGATCATGTTGATCGCGCCGAGGATCGAGGAGGCGCCCGATACGTGCACGGCAAAGATCGCAAGGTCCATGGACATGCCGCCCTCGGTCGTGGACAGCGGCGGGTACAGAACCCAGCCCACGCCCGAACCCATCTGATCGTTACCACCCGGGCTCAGCAGCGAGGCCACACCCAGCGAGGTACCAGCAACATAAAGCCAGAAGGACAGGTTGTTCATCCGCGGGAACGCCATATCCGGCGCGCCGATCTGCAACGGCATGAAATAGTTGCCAAATCCGCCGAACAGGGCAGGGATGACAACAAAGAACATCATCAGAACACCGTGATAGGTGATCATCACGTTCCACAGATGCCCGTTGGGCGTACACGGGTCGGCCATGAAGCCTTCCAGGCACATGTACTGAACACCGGGGTGCATCAGTTCAAGCCGCATGTAAACGGTCATCAGAACCGAGATCAGACCGGCCAGAGCCGAAACGATCAGGTACAGAATCCCGATGTCCTTGTGGTTGGTCGACATGAACCAGCGCTGGAAAAAGCTGCGCTGGTCTTCATGGTCGTGACCATGAATGGCTGCGTCTGCCATTATAGGTGCCTCCTGTTGCAACTACACCGCGCAGCCGGACCTCTCCAACGCGCGGGATTCCTGCTGGTTTTAGAATGCGTAGGGGCGACCTTCAATGGCCGAGTTTGATCTGGATCAAGATAAATGGCCGCACCCCCCTTGAAAACGGGTGTTCGAGAAGCCGGGATCTGAGCGTTCGGGGGGGCTGGTGACACTGCGGATCTGGTACCTGTCATCATGCCGCCTGCCGTCGGCCCACTCCGCAGGATCGAGGGCAGGGAAGGGGGTATTGAGGCCATATCGTTGGATGCTGCGAAGCGCGCGAATGTCGGCGTCCGCGATCCCGCTATAATTGTAGCGGTTGGTGGATTGGCTGTGAATCGATAGGATAAAGAGATTGTCAAGGGAGTGCCCCGGGGGAGAGAAGTGCTTGCTTTCGATTCAGAGACGACAAGATTGCTTGATATTGCCTATCAAGGCGCAGACATTACGCGCCGGCGCCAAGCCTCGTTCGACGCGCTTCGACCAAATCCCGGAGAAACCATTGTTGACATCGGGTGCGGCAACGGCTTGCTGACTGCAGAATTGGCCCGTGCGGTCGGGCCTGAAGGTCGTGTCATCGGCATCGACCCAAGTAGAGATATGCGGTCCGTCGGAGAAAAGCGATGCCAAGACTATCCTAACGTCGAGTTTGTGGAGGGTCTCGCCAATTCGCTACCTCTGGTCGACGCGATAGCCGACAAAGCCGTCTCGGTTCAGGTGTTCGAATATGTCGATGGTATCGAGGGTGCGATTTCCGAAGCGATGCGTTGCCTGAAACCCGGTGGGCGTCTGGTTGTCAGTGATTTGCACTTCGGGAGTTTCATCTGGTTCAGCGAGGACCCCGAACGAATGGCAAAAATCAAGGCTTCGTGGGATAGGCACTTCGTGGCTGGCGACGTCCCTGAACGCTTGCCGGGCATCCTGAAAGAGCAAGGTCATCATGTGGAAAATGTTGCACCGGTCACGCTCGTCGATCATGTTCTGAAACCTGACGGTCTTGCGATCATGATGATGCAACTCATGAGGCAGTACGCGACTGCTAACAATCACGTTGATCCCGACATCGCTAACGCTTGGTTTGATGAGCAGATCGAGCTTTCCCGGGATGGACGTTTTTTCTTTTCCATAACGCAGTTCGTGGTTAGCGCCAGAAAATCCGCATAACGTCGCCGTTCTGAAAGCAGCCATTGGAGTAGATGTGGCGAAAGCTGACTTCGTCCCGCGCAGCGGACCTTTGACTTATGTTGTATGAAGTATTCAAAAACTTAACCAGTTTTAGCCAATTTAAGAGATGCGAAACCTGTGCTCTGCGGCGCAGACAGATAACTCATGTCGGGAACGTCCCCCATCTGTCTCTGACGAAGTGATCTCATGCCAAGCGGTTTGTACAAAACGTACAACCCCCTCTGAAAACCCGGTACAATTTGTACATTTCAGGGCTCAACCCCCCGACTTGACCCCGCAGGGCGGGTGGACCACAACTCGGTCGAAAGCCCCTCAAGGAACGGATGGCAACCATGGATTATGATCCCGACAACATCTTCGCCAAAATTCTGCGCGGCGAGATACCTTCGTCAAAAGTTTACGAAGACGCCGAAACATTGGCCTTCATGGACATCATGCCGCGCGCTGATGGGCATTTGCTGGTGATCCCCAAAACGCCCTGCCGCAATGTGCTGGATGCCACGCCCGACCAACTGGCGGCGGTTATGAACACCGTTCAAAAGATGGCTCGTGCAGTGATGAAAGCCTTCGAGGCGGACGGTGTAACCATTCAGCAATTCAACGAAACCGCAGGCGGGCAGGAGGTTTTCCACCTCCATTTTCACATCCTGCCGCGTCATGACGGCGTGTCGATGCGCCCACCTGGTAAAATGGGTGATTTCGACCTGATTGCCGAACATGCGGAGAAGATACAAATAGCTTTGTAGTCAATATCTTACGGTCTGTTTGTGAGGTGATAATCCTGACAATTACCCACACCCGCCCGCGCATATCGTCGTGACCGGAGACAAGAAAACCCGAAACCCCTCCTTGGGACCGACCAAGTGACTCAATAGCAGGATAACGCAGAAATCGCCTGCTCCCTTGCAACGCGAATTGGCCATAAGATTAAGCGGGAAGGGGGAAATGAATTGCCGTTCCGATTTGGGGTCGGAACGGCAGACTCGTAACCAAACACTTCTCGGATTTCGAGGGCGAGCCCTTGATCACCGGTTTAACATACCACTCACTCTTGATTGGCAGTTTCATATTACTCGTTAACAACTCCGGTGTATCCCAGAGAATTAAAATTTGCCTAAAGAATACCGTAAAACTGGATCGTTCTTGGTAAATTGCGACGTGTTTCGGAAACAGAGCCTTCCGCCCATCCATATTGTTGTATCAGGGAGCGACAGAATCTGATTCGACGACTGCTGAACCCCAGACAGAATCAGGTTTCCGAAGCGCCAAAAACCTCTTCAAAGGTTTTCTTCAAGGCCGCATCAAGATCATCCATTGTGACCGGAAGCCCCAGATCCACCAACGAGGTCACGCCGTATTCGCTGATCCCGCAGGGAACAATGCCTGAAAAATGCTCCAGGTCCGGTTCGACATTGACCGAAATGCCATGAAAACTGACCCATTTTCGCAAACGCAAGCCAATTGCCGCGATCTTGTCCTCTGCCGGTTTGCCGGTCACCGTCAGCGGTTTGTCGTCGCGCCGCACCCAGACACCAACGCGCCCGTCGCGTATTTCGCCGTGCACGTTGAATTCGGCCAGTGCTGATATCACCCAGTTTTCCAGCTGCTTCACAAGTTGGCGCACATCGCGCCCGCGCTTGTTCAGGTCCAGCATGACATAGGCCACACGCTGACCTGGCCCGTGATAGGTGTACTCGCCGCCGCGTTTGCTTGCATAAACCGGAAAGCGGTCAGGATCGGTCAGGTCTTCGATCTTTGCCGACGTGCCTGCCGTATAAAGTGGCGGGTGTTCCAGCAACCAGATGCACTCCGCCGCGTCACCGCGCGCAATCCCGGCGACGCGCGCCTCCATAAAGGTGGTGGCGTCGTCATAACTGGTCAGACCATCGGTGATTTTCCATTCCATGGCGGCCTCATATCCGCCCAAAGCGGGCAGGGGAAGAGGAGTCAGGCCGCTTCGGCCAAACACTGTTGCAGCACCCGAGAATAGGTATCGACCCCTTGTGCGCCCGTCAGCAGGTATTTTCCGCCAAATACCATGGACGGCACACCAGAGATCCCCCGGCTGGTCCAGAACTGCTGTTTCTCTCGCACCAAAGCGATATGCTCCCCGGTCTCAAGCACCTGCCGTGCGGAATCAGGGTTCAGCCCGGCAGAAGTAACAGCCTGCAACAGAACCTCAATGTCGGAAACATCCTGTTGCCGGGTGAAATACGCGTCGAAAAGCGCAAGTTTCAATTGATGTTGCAGGCCCTGACCTTCGGCCCAATCCAGCAACTGATGCGCCTTGAATGTATTCACGATCCGGCTGTCTTCATCAAAGTTGAAGGTGAACCCCAGTTCCGCCCCGATCGCCGTTAGCCTGTCGCGTGCCTGCTGGCTCTGTTCAGGGGTCGAGCCATATTTCTCAGTGATGTGTTCCCGCAGGTTCTGCCCTTCAGGCGGCATGTTCGGGTTCAATTCGAACGGGTGCCAGCGAAGTTGGGCTTGGATGCCCTGCTGTTTCAATGCCGCATCAAGCTGGCGAAACCCGACTATGCACCACGGGCACACGACGTCTGACACGATATCGATTTGGATGATGGGGCGGGTGTCGGGCGAGGTCATCTGCGGCTCCTGTCAGATCGAAACTGTGTTGTTTACCGGCTTAGATAAGGCTGCCGCGAAGGTTTTTAAACCAGCGTGTTTTTGCCTCTTCACATCGCGCGCGCCAACGTCTATACGCCGCTCTACCAAGTCACTGGCAGTGCGGTCGTGGCGGAATTGGTAGACGCGCAGCGTTGAGGTCGCTGTGGGGTAACTCCCGTGGAAGTTCGAGTCTTCTCGACCGCACCAAATCTTTTCGCATCCTGTGAAGCGCGGATCAGCTTTCGCGAAGCTGACTTTGCCGTTCTGGTCTGTTCTCTTGCATTGCAAATCTGTGGCCCGTAACTAAGCCAGGTGTCGGGAAGCGCGCCATACCTCTGCAATGATGCGATTTTTCCCTTCGTCCTGAATTTGCGGGCCGTAATTGCGGGTAGGTGCGATGAGACTTGTCATATCAACGATGAAAGACGAGGGGCCGTTCATCCTTGAATGGATCGCCTATTACCTTTCGATCGGGTTCACACATTTCATTGTCAATTCGAATGACTGTTCCGACGGCACCGACGCGATCCTGAAAAGATGCGAGGAGCTGGGTTTTCTGGCGCATATCGATAACCCCGGTCCCTGGAAGCATGGGCCGCAGGCGTCGGCCTATGCGAACGCTATGGAACATCCCTGGTGCGCTGAGGCCGAGTGGATTCTGGTTTGTGATGTAGATGAGTTCTTAGACATCCGTGTTGGGGACGGGACGTTGGACGATCTGTTTCGTGCTTTTCCTTATGCCCATGGGTTTGTCGCTCTTTGGCAGTTGTTCGGACATAATGGTATCGTTGATTTCGAAGATCGCTTTGTGACCGAACAATTCACGCGAGCTGCCGAGCTTGGCGTCGTAACCCCGCATAATTTGCGAGCGTTTAAATCACTTTACAAAAACAACGGCACCTATCGAATGATCGACACGCACCGACCGCGCTGGCCTGTAAAGGGTAAAGCCGATCGTTTTGTCTGGCTGGATGGGGATGGTGATCCCTTGCCTCCAGCCGTGCGACGGCATGGATGGGCGCATTGGACTACCGGCGCCGCTTTTGGGCGACAGTTTTTCAGGATGAACCACTACGCGGTCAGGTCTATCGAGAGCTATCTGATGAAGCGTTTGCGTGGAGATGTGAGGACGACAAAGTTTCACCCGAAAATGGAGGGGACGGGGCAGGCGTATTGGCACATGCACTGCTTCAACGTGGTTGAGGAAACCTCGATTCTGTCCAAGATTGAACGCCTTTCCCAGATGTATGTAAGATTGTGTGCAGATCCTATTTTGCTAGATTTGCACGAAAAAGCAGTAACTTATCATAAAACACGCATTGCGGATATCCGAGAAACTGAGGCTGCTCAGAAGTTCATAAAACGCTATAGGAACTTTGGTGGGGGGCGGTATGTAAAGGCGCTGGATCTAGGCGTGATGGAAGAGGCCGATCTGTCTTTTGATGCATCTACATACGAAGACCCCGAAGTTACGTTCGCGCAGGTCGCGAAATGGACGCGCCTTGGTAAAATGTCCAAGGCGACAAACTCAAAACCTAATAGCTTTCCTTGGTTCGTGCGGCTCGATTCTTTGGGAACATCCATGGATCACGAGACAGCAGCAGCGCAGCACGCGAGTATCACCAATGCAAAGCAGGTTGAATTGCCGTTTGACCCCAAAGATCCTGCTTTCCTGCCCGCGGTGTCTCCGGAAATTGAAAGAACAAAAGTCCAGCGCCAAAGTTTTCTGAGCTCGATCAGTGGCAAGAAGAACTGGGTTTTGATCGGGCATGTTGAAACCGAAATCGTTGAAGAAATACTCGCATTGGATGCAGTCGCGCGATTGACGATCATAGGGCCGTGGGGGCTGTCCTGGGACAGCTTTACCTGTGAGGATGCGACGCAAGATCCTAAACTTCAGGCCCTGGATCGCACCTTCTATGCATTGCTGGAGTACTTCCGAGAACCGATCATCGCGGGGCGTCTGAGGGTCTACCGGGCGCTGCCGCCTTTGATGCTGAAGCTGTTTGAAGATCAAAGCGTTGGCGTCGTGATCATACGCGGGGTTCGGGCCGAGCGTGTCATGTTGCAGCTGTTGAACCGGATCGACAGGGTTCTGGCTCCGGGCGGAAGTATCGCCTTTACATCCTACAGGCGGGGCAAAGGGTCTTATTCCGGCATGTCTTCGGCGATTAACCGTTTTCTCGCGAGCAAAGCGAGTGACTATCGGATTACAAGCCTCGAGCCTCCGTGGCTTGGTATCGACAAGTTGCCACCACTTTCCAAAAACGACACATAGCTTCTGGTTCTTGAAGCAACGACATGTTAGCCATTGCCCAATTAACAAAACGGGTTTCGCGAGAAATCAATACCCGTCTGCAAGTGAGGTCGAGATGTCAAACGAACCCAGAGTGATCGGTGCTGTTCCCGGCAGCCAGAATAAACCGAACGCAGACAAGGCAACCAAGCGCAAGAATACAAAAGACGCGATCCGTCGTACGTTCCTGACGCGCCTTCCCAAGGGCGGGGTGGCTGTTGAGATCGGTGTCTGGCAGGGCGAGTTTTCTCCGACAATCCTGAAATTGCTTGAACCCAGTCAGTTGTTTCTGATCGATCCTTGGAAACATATCGGCGAGGAATCGCACACAACGGCGTTTGTCGGCCGGACTGAAGACGAAAAGATGGAAGCAATCTTCCAGAAGGTCGTCACGTCCTTCGAAAAAGAGATCGAGGAAGGCAAGGTTGGCATCATTCGCGATTTCTCGGTGCCGGCATTAAAGCTCTTTGACGATGAAAGCATTTCATTTGCCTATGTCGATGGGGATCATTCTTACGAGGGCGTTACTGCGGACCTGGAGGCGTTGTTTCCCAAGATCAAATCGGGTGGGATCATGGCGTTCGATGATTACCACCGTCGCGGCTGGTGGGGTGATGGCGTGATCCGGGCCGTCAACGAGTTTCTGGGCAAACACCCCCGTGAATTGCGTATCCGGGCAATTGCTGGTGCGCAGATCGCTATTGAAAAAATCACCCCGCAAGATGACAGCAAGAAACAGGGCGACTGAGCGTCTGGGGTGAATGGCAGCGATGAACAAGCCTGAAAAAATCCTCATCTCTGCGATGAAAAATGAGGGCCCGTATATTCTGGAATGGGTCGCTCATCATAAGGTGCTGGGCTTCGACAGGATCATTGTTTACACCAACGATTGCACGGACGGTACGAACGGAATTTTACGCCGCCTTGAGGCCCTGGGGCATGTTGAATTTCACAGGAACCGCGTGGGCACGGGCGGTATTCACAGATCTGCGCTGCGGCAAGCCCGCCGTCTGCCCGTTGTGAAAGAGGCCAAATGGGTCTATGTCTGCGATGCAGACGAGTTTCTGAATATTCACGTCGGAAACCACAAGGTGGACGACCTGATCGAGGCGACACCCGGCGTGGACGTCATTTCGATTCCCTGGAAGATATTCTCGAACAGCGGTCGCCATGTGTTGCGCGACGCGCCTGTGTCGCATCGGTTTTTCGATGGTGAGTTGGATTATGAGCAGGGCGGGGCGGGGCGCCGGTTTGTCAAATCTCTGTTCCGGCAGGATGACATTTATCTCCGCTATGGTTTGCATAACCCGCATCCCAGGTCAGAATTTCAGGCGGGTGTGTTCCGGTCCGTTTCCGGCGGGCACGCAAAAGAACCCGCGCCCTTTGGGAACCATGTTGCACCGCCTTTTGGATTTGAGATTGCCCAGATCAACCACTACGCGGTTCGGTCGACGCAGGCCTATCTGGTCAAGCGCAGCCGAGGGCGGGCCAACCACTCTTCCCAGACGCTGGGAACGGAATACTGGGACCGCTGGAACCGGGGTGGCGCGAAGGATGAGACGATCCTCAGGTACAAGGACGAAGTTGACGCGCTGATAGCAGAGTTTCAGTCCGACGGACGGCTTGCGCGGCTGCACCGAAAAGCATTCCTGTGGCATAAGGCGTTGATCGAAGAACTTCTCAAACAGCCGGAGTACAACGCGCTTTACCAGACGCTTGTTAATAAACCGGCTGTAGAATTTGTTGCAAAAGACCGCAGATTGCACCCGCGCCTTTCGGCGGACACTCAACCGTCCTCCAGCGAAAATCTGCCCGAGTCCTGAAAGACTTGCCCTCGGAGAAACAGCATATGGCTGCGGAAAGCACTCTTCCCACAATCGGAATGCTCTGGTTGGAAGGTCCTCTCAGTTTTCTGGAACAGATGTGCCTTTTGTCCTTTGTGTCCAACGGGCACAAGGTCGTGCTGTTCCACTACGGCGAAGTCGAAAATGTACCCGAAGGTATCGAACTGGTTTCGGCGAATGAGATTCACGAACCGCAGCAGTTCATCATGAACAACCAGTTCAAAACACCGGTTCCGCAATCTGACATTTTCAGGCTGCAACTGATGCAAAAAACCGATTTCCTCTGGTGCGACACGGATGTGATTTCTTTGAAGCCTATCCCGAAAGCGGATCACGTGTTTGGTTTCTTCAATCGCAGCACAATCTGCAACGCGATCATGCGGTTGCCATCCGATAGCCCTGCTTTGAAAGCATATACGGAATACAGCCTTGATCCATTCCCGATCCGTCCGTGGGTAGAAGGTGAGGAACGCGAAAAGCTGGAAAGCCTGAAAAAGGCTGGTGAGTTGCCTCATGCCTCGGATCAGGCGCACAGTGTTTATGGACCCGAGGTCATGACATGGTTTTTACAGCATCATGGCGAGATAGAGCATGCCAGCCCACCTCCGGTCTTTTACCCTTTGCCGTTTCGGCAAACGGGTCAGGCAAACGACATTCATGCACGGGAATTTCGCGATAAGTACCTCAAGGATGAAACGCTGGCCGTCCATCTATGGGGGCGGCGGATGCGTTGGTGGATTGCAAAGGGTGTAAAACGTTATTCATTCCTGGACCGCAGGCTGCGCAGCTTGGGGATCCGACCCACCGACGCACCACTGCCACGTGGCGGCAGAAGGGCGCCGAAACCTGTTAGTTTCCCAGATGCGCTTCCTGAATTACCGACGACGAAAGAAGAGATCAGTGCGGCGTCTGGCGGATTAATGTCCATTGCGTTGTTATCCGGGCGGGAAGAGTATCTCAAATTCGCGCAACTCGAGTTGGACAGAATTCAAGATCGTGGTCTTTACGGAGTGCAGGGTCAGTCGCGCGACGGCTTTCTGCAAGGGTGGGATCACTTTGCCAACAACCCGGCGCGTCTGAATGCGCTGATGCTATCAATCTTTGGGTTTTCTGAAACGCACCGCTGTTTGCCAGACTTGACGGCGCCGAAGACGTTTACAGAAAAACTCCTGGTCATGAAGATGTTTGGCGAGATGCCTGAAGTGTCGATGGCAGACAGTTTCACAGCGCAGAATTACATCCCGGAACCGGCCAGAAACCTTGTTACACCGGTGAAGCGCTATTGGGATTCATCGTCGCCAGAGTTACCGGAAGACCTCGATCTCGAGCCGGGCAGCTATTGGCTCAAATGCAATAACGGGCAGGGGCAAAACCACAGGATCACCTGGCCAATGAACGCAGAAGACCGAAACCTGGCCCAGGAAAAGCTTGCCAACTGGAGCAATGGATCCATTCCCCACGGGTTTTGGACGGCAGAATGGTGGTATTCCACGATCGACACGCGCTATTTCCTCGAGGAAGATTTGGTGGCTGAAGGTCAGGACATCATCGATTGGAAATTCTGGGTTGTCGCCGGAAAGGTCCAGATTGTTCAGGTCGACCGGGACCGCTCTCGGGGGCATGTGCAGATGATCCACGACCGGGATTTCAACTTTATCCCGAAAGAGCTGTACTTCCAGACAAGCGATGACACCGAGCCCAAGCCAGAGGTCTTTGACGATATGGTCGCAATAGCCGAAGCGGTTGGGCAACGTGTCGAGTTTGCGCGGGTGGACCTTTATGTAATTGGCGACAAGATATATCTTGGCGAAATTACGCTCTGCCCGTTTGGCGGAAAACGCAAGATTCGTACGCCTGAACTGGATGTGCAGTTGGGTGAGGCCTGGGTCGGCACCCGTCTGTTCCCGAACTGATCAGGTTACTCGACGGCGATTTCCTGACGCAGCTTTCCTGTTGTCTTGTCAAAGATCAGGACGCGGTTGTCGTCGGTCACGACCGCATACCAGTTGGACCCGATGGTCAGGGCCTGTGCCCGGGCACCGTCGGGCAGGTTGATCTGATCTGGCAAGGCAGGTGTGCGGTCCGATAGGCGGATGACAATCAGGGCGAATGTCACTAGAACCCCGCCAATCATCACCGCGGTCAGCAGCATGACCATTCGCCGCAGCAATCGCAGCTGCGGGGTTTCCTGCGGTTCTTGGGGTTCGGAAGGGACAGTCATGGGCACCCGCCAGATTGAGTTTCAGATCGCGGCTGATCCGCCGCCTCGCCTTGATAAGGCGCTTTCCCGCGATGTGCCAGACGGTGAAAACCTGTCGCGCACGCGGCTGGCGCGCCTGATCGAGGATGGCGCGGTTTGGATTGACGGAACCCGGACGCAGGACCCAAAGGCCAAGGTGTCCGAAGGGGCTCAGGTCGCCATAACTGTAGCCGAAGCGGAAGACAGCCATATCGGTGCTGAAGACATCCCGCTTGAGGTTGTTTTCGAAGACGCAGACGTGATCGTCGTCAACAAGCCAGCAGGTATGGTGGTGCATCCCGCGCCGGGCTCGCCCGGGGGTACGCTGGTCAACGCCTTGTTACACCATTGCGGTGACGCTTTGTCAGGTGTTGGGGGGGTGAAACGCCCAGGTATCGTTCACCGGATCGATAAGGAAACCAGCGGTCTTCTGGTGGTCGCCAAATCAGACACCGCACATCACGGGCTGGCCGAGCAATTCGCAGCACATAGTGTCGAACGCTATTACCGCGCTGTGTGTTACGGGGTTCCGGATGCAAGTGATCCCCGTTTGCGCGGCGTCAAAGGTGTCAGCTTTGAACCGGGAAACATCATGCGTGTGACCACCCAGCTTGCGCGGCACAAGACCGACCGTCAAAGGCAGGCGGTGTTGTTTCATGGCGGGCGCCACGCGGTGACACGCGCGCGGGTTGTTGAAACATTTGGCACGCCTGCTGGCCTGGCTTTGATCGAATGCTGGCTCGAGACCGGGCGAACGCACCAGATCCGCGTTCATATGGCCCATGCCGGGCATGGGCTTGTCGGTGACCCGGTCTATGGTGGAAAGCGGAAACTGGCGACCAAGGCGTTTACGCCTGCCGCCGCCGAATGCGTGTACGGCTTTCCCCGGCAGGCGCTTCACGCCGCCGTATTGGGGTTCGAGCACCCGGTGACCGGCGAAAACCTGCGGTTTGAAGCCGAACTGCCGCAAGACATGGAGAACCTGATTGCCGCACTTCGCGCACCGCTGACATAATAAGCAAAGTCCTGTGAGTAAGAGTTTCTTATCTTTCCTTCATGAAAGATTAATTTCAGACTGTTAGCAGCACCTCTTGAACAGGATGGGTTCTTTACCCATATCCTATGTTAAAGACTTAAACATTTGTCGGAGGGACATCATAATGGCAAATTACGCAAATCTCCCCGCGCCGACGCCCGAGGGCGGCCTGAACCGCTATATGCAGGAGATTCGCAAGTTTCCCCTGCTTGAGCCGGAAGAAGAATACATGCTGGCCAAGCGCTGGGTTGAAGAGCAGGACACAGAAGCCGCGCATAAGATGGTGACATCGCACCTGCGGCTGGCGGCCAAGATTGCCATGGGGTATCGCGGCTACGGTCTGCCGCAAGCCGAAGTGATTTCCGAAGCCAATGTGGGCCTGATGCAGGCGGTCAAACGTTTTGATCCTGAAAAGGGTTTCCGTCTGGCCACCTATGCCATGTGGTGGATTCGCGCCTCGATTCAGGAATATATTCTGCGGTCATGGTCGCTGGTGAAACTGGGCACAACTTCGGCGCAGAAAAAACTGTTCTTCAACCTGCGCAAAGCCAAGGCGCGCATCGGTGCACTGGAAGAGGGCGACTTGCGCCCCGAAAACGTCGCGCAAATTGCCAATGATCTTGGCGTGACCGAAGAAGAAGTCATCAGCATGAACCGCCGTATGTCCGGCGGGGACGCATCTCTGAACGCCACGGTCGGGTCCGAAGGCGAAGGCACGATGCAATGGCAGGACTGGCTTGAGGATGAAGACGCCGACCAGGCCGGAGATTATGAGGCGCGCGATGAACTGGAAGCGCGTCGCGAGTTGCTTGCTGCGGCGCTGGACGTGTTGAACGACCGTGAAAAGGACATCCTGACCCAGCGCCGGTTGCTGGATCAACCGGTTACGCTGGAGGACCTCAGCGCCCAATACAATGTCAGCCGCGAGCGGATCCGTCAGATCGAAGTTCGCGCGTTCGAGAAGCTGCAAAAGAAAATGCGGGATCTGGCACGTGAAAAAGGGATGCTGGGTGTCAGCTGACCACAATACCAGCCTGCAATAGCTGCGGGCTGGTTTTTCATCTGTGCGAAGAAACCTCCTCTTCGCGCACATGCCCGGCGCATCCTGACAGATCATTTCCTGCTGAACGCGTACGGCCGCTATCCAGACTGTGAAGCCAAAAGAATGGCCGCAGGGCCAAAGCTATGGTACTGCAAGGACGCGTTTCATTTCGATGACGGTGTGACAGGTCGATCCTGCGGATCTCGCAGGGTCACGAACCCTTTGGGGTTCAAACATCTATGGAGAGCGTTATGCAAAAACCGGTTCAGTTTGGCGTGTTAGGTGCCGCGAAATTCGCGCGTGAATACATGGCACCGGCGATACATGCCGCCAACGGGGCGCGACTGGCTGCACTGGCGACGTCAGATGCGGCAAAGGCTGAACCTTTTTCGTCTTTCTGTCCCGATCTGAACGTGTTCAAAAGCTATGATGCGCTGTTGGCGGACCCTGGTATTGATGCGGTCTACATACCACTGCCCAACCATCTTCATGTGGAATGGAGCCTGAAAGCGTTGGATGCCGGCAAGCATGTGCTGTGCGAAAAGCCGATGACTATGAAGGCGGACGAGTTTGACGCATTGATCCAAAAGCGCGACGAAAGCGGCTTGCTTGCCGCCGAGGCGTATATGATCGTGCATCACCCCCAGTGGCAACTGGCACGTAAACTGATTGCGGATGGTGCAATCGGCAATCTGGTGCACGTAACCGGAGCGTTCAGTTTCGACAATCGGGCAGATACCCAGAATATTCGTAACCGCGCTGAAACGGGCGGCGGCGGATTGCGAGACATCGGTGTTTACGTAATTGGCGGAGCCCGGTTTGCAACGGGGCAGGAACCGGTGGCGATACAGTCAGCCATCCGTTGGCAGGATGATATCGACATCTTCACCGAAATTCGCGCGCAGTTCCCCGGTTTTACCTACTCAAGCTACGTGTCCATTCGGATGCATCCCCATCAGGAAATGGTGTTTCACGGGGAAAATGGCCTGATCCGCCTGACTACACCGTTTAATGCGCGAGTGTTTGGTGAAGCCCGGGTCGAGTTGCATCGTCCGGGGCTTGAGGTGCTGGTCACCCGGTTCCCCGGCGCAGACCATTACAAGCTTCAGGTCGAGGCCTTTTGCCGCTCGGTCAGGGAAGGGGCAGAATATCCCTGTCCGCTGGAATTCTCTCAGGGGACGCAAGAGGTGATTGACCGCGTGTTCGAGGGCGCAGTTTCGCTGTAACTTGCCCTTTGCGCGCGGGCTCGGCTATCCTTTTGCTTACGTTTAGCAGGAGATGACCCATGGCCGGAGGCTGGGCGCGCGACGGCGCAGTGAGCGAACAGATCGAAGCGTCGATTTCGGATGAACTGGCGCGGATGCAGGCGCAAAAGCGGCCTGTTGGTGAAAGCCTGACCCATTGCGCCGAATGCGAAGAGCCGATCCCTGAAAAACGCCGCGTTGCTTTGCCGGGCGTGAAGCTGTGCCTTGATTGCCAGCAGGAACGCGATAGTGCGTTCAAGGCACGTGGCGGCGTCAATCGGCGTGGGTCAAAAGACAGCCAGTTGAAGTGATCTCAGGTGCGGCTGCTTCGAGCCTATTTTGTCGGATGCTGCGTCGTGCATGAATGTCTGGCTCCAATGCAAGCAGGATGCGTTGCTCTCCGCAAAAAAGTTGCGAACGGTAGTCTTGGGCTTTCTTTACCAATTGTGAATAGAACATTTCCGGCACGCTTTCAGAGATTCCATGCAACACAGTTTCAGCCACTTCTTAAGGCACGGCGGTGACGGCAAGTACGAGATCGCGCAGCGACACGGTCATCTGATTGGCCGCCGCGTAGGATTATCGCTCAAGTCGACATTTCCTAACTACACAGCTCTACGGGCCGATTTCAGCGAACGCCTCGACCAGGTGATCTCCGAAAACACTCGGATGCTTCTGAACGCGCTGACCCCGCCTGACACAGTGCCAATTGTCTCCGAAGCTGCATTGCAGGATGTGTCAGATGCAAAGTCAGAAGCGCTCGACGCCTGGGACACGCGCCTTGAGAGAATATTCGGCGAATACCAAAACCATCCGCAACGGTTGCGGCCACTGCGCACAGACATGGAAGAACGTCTCGTTCGGGCTTTTGCGGGAGTAATAAATCGGCTTCGGCAGGAAAGCTTGGGGATTCAGTAATACATCTGGCGCTCGCGATATGATGCCAAGGTGCGCGATAGCCATGCGGCCTATGACGACCGCGTTTTCCGCTGGAACAATCCACCGGAGGGCGGGCATCCCGGCGAGGCACACAATTGCAGGTGCTATGCCGAGCCAGTGTTGCCGGGCGTTCAGAGCAATGTGGTACTCGCTGACTTTGCACCCACGGCAAATGGTGTCCCCACTCTCGATCTGACGGAGGCGATGCGTGGCTTGCGCGCTCTGACGGGCGTCGGCGCGGCGCTTCTTGCGTCTGATGCGCTGCAAAACTGGACGCAAGCCATGCGTGATAGGCGCGTGGACGATGCTGGCGCGCGACTGGGGGTCGATGTAACAACTGTCGAAGGTCGCCTGGCGGCGACAGCCTATGCCCTCGTGCAGGAAGGGATTAGCACCGGCGAGTATCCGGTCCTGCCCAAGACCCCCGAATTCGCACGAATAGGGGCCGAAGCGGCAGCGCTTTACGAGTTGCCAAATCCCGGCACCATTCTTGATACGGGCGTTGGCGGTGATCCCGCGAAACAGCGCGCTTTGCAGGATTTCATCGCAGCCGCCGGGGCAGCGTTCGCGCGCGGTGAACTGCGGCTTCAGGATGGGGAACTGGCGCAAGGCTGGGTCGAAGTCTTTCTTGAGCTTGCGGAGGATGAACGCCGCTTGGGGCAAATGCCGGGCTTCACTCCGGAACGGGTCGAGCAATGGCTTGAAACCTATCCGATTGAAGAGCTTGGCCTGCCGAACCACACCGGATCGCCAATTCCTGATGATCCGACCGACAACATTGTCTCAACGCCGATCCCGGAAGAGGCGGGGCCGAATATTGTCGAAGCCCGACCTGGGGCCACAACGACACCTGGCGGCAACAGAATTCTGCCCCACGGTGGCAAAGGGGGCAGGCGAGAATATATTGGCCTCAAAGGCCACGATGTTGAGCAAATTGACGAGATCATCGCCAATCCTCGTCCAGATCTGAGTGGTATCGTTGAAGGGCGCGGCAGATACAAGGGGCAGGATATGACCCTGTTGACGGGCCAGGATGGCCATTGGGTTCTTCTTGACCCCGATGGTAACGTCTTCGCTGTAAGCAATCGTAATCTGCCGCTTGGGCACAAAAAGAACCAACCGGACGACATCATCCGTCCTCTGGAGGAGCAATGAATACACGGTTTGAAGACCTGATAGAGCAGGCACAAACAGGGGCAGGCACTGAATGGATTTCCGAAGCCGAGCTTCTGGACTTCAACGAATATCTTGCCACGCGCGGCTTTGGCATTTCAAGAATGGAGGTCGCACAGGCAGCCGGTGGGACCGTCAAGCGAAATTTCGGCTACGGCATCTTGCCTGCCCCAATCGGCGACGACCCCGAACACTGGCTCAATCATTTCGATCCCCAACGTTCCGCCGCATATGTTCGCGAAACTGTTCAGTTTGCCAAAGAAGACGGCGCCCTGTTCGACTACAAGGTTTGGGCCGAGCAGCCTTAAATCACCGAGAAGCTTGGTCAAAAAACATACGTTTCTGCCCTGCCAACCCTGAGCCGCCATTGGTGCGATCGCAGAGAAACGAGGCTTTGTCCCGCTTAGCGGGCATTCAGGAGCCCCTTGGGCGTGACATTGCCAGGCATGGCAGGTTATTTCAGCAAGGCAGATGTCGCCACCCTCTGTCGAGGGCGTCTCAGCCCTCCATCGCCTCCAGTTCGTCAATGAAGCCTGAGATCATCGACAGGCCCTTGTCCCAGAACTTGGGATCGCTGGCGTCCAGGCCGAACGGGGCCAGCAATTCCTTGTGGTGCATTGATCCACCAGCGCGCAGCATGTCGAAATAATTGTCCTCAAACCCGTCGGCGCCGTTTTCGTAAACAGAATAAAGCGCGTTCACGAGGCCGTCGCCGAAGGCGTAGGCATAGACGTAGAAGGGCGAGTGGACGAAGTGCGGGATGTAAGCCCAGAAGGTCTCGTACCCGTCCATGAATTCAAATGCGGGGCCAAGGCTTTCGGCCTGAACGCTCATCCACAGGGCGTTGATGTCATCCGGGGTCAGCTCGCCTTCACGTCGGGCGGCGTGCAGCTTGCATTCAAAGTCGTAGAAGGCGATCTGGCGGACCACCGTGTTGATCATATCTTCGACCTTGCCGGCCAGCAGTACCTTGCGCTGTTCCGGGGTTTCGGCCTGGTCCAGCATCTTGCGGAATGTCAGCATCTCACCAAAGACCGAGGCGGTTTCCGCCAATGTCAGCGGGGTGGATGACAGCATCTCGCCCTGACCGGCGGCCAGCACCTGATGGACGCCGTGACCCAGTTCATGGGCAAGCGTCATCACATCGCGCGGTTTGCCCAGATAGTTGAGCATCACATAGGGGTGGACATCTGTAACTGTCGGATGTGCGAAGGCCCCCGGCGCTTTGCCCGGTTTCACCGCCGCGTCGATCCATCCTTTTGAGAAGAAAGGCGCCGCGATTTCACCCATCCGGGGGTCAAAGGCATTATACGCGTTCATCACCGTCTTTTGGGCCTCTTCCCAATTCACGATACGCGTGTCTTCCATGGGCAGAGGCGCGTTGCGGTCCCAGACCTGCATGACGTCCAGTCCAAGCCACTTGCGCTTCAGCTCATAGTAGCGGTGGCTCAGCTTGGGGTAGGCGGCCACGACCGCCTCGCGCAGGGCCTCGACCACCTCGGGCTCGACATCATTCGACAGGTGACGCCCGGTCTGAGCGGTCGGCATCTTGCGCCAGCGGTCGACGATTTCTTTCTCTTTGGCCTGCGTGTTGTGAACGCGGGCAAAGGTTTTGATATTGTCCTGAAAGACCGAAGCCAGTTCACGCGCCGCGGCCTCACGTTTCGCGCGGTCCTGTTCCGTCAGCAGATTCAGGGTGCCTTCGATGTTCAGTTCTTCACCGTCGACATGAAAGGCCAGTCCGGCAATCGTTTCGTCGAACAGACGCTCCCAGGCGTCACCGACAACCCCCAGATCATGAAGGAACTTTTCCAGTTCATCAGACAGCTGATAGGGCTTCATTGCGCGGATGCGGCGGAACACAGGTTCGTAGCGGGTGAGATCCGTGTTCGCCGCAAATTGCGCTTTCAGAACAACGTCTTCGATCCGGTTGATCTCGAGCGTGAAGAACACCAGCGGAGTGGTGAAGATCGTGATCTTTTCCTGCATATCCGACAGGAATTTGGCGCGCTCTGCATCTGTGGTCAGTTGATAATAGCGCAGACCGGCAAAGGACATGATACGCCCGGCGATGGCGTTGATCTTTTCGTTGCGATGCACACAGGTCAGCAGGTCTGCGGCCTCCAGACCGGCCAGCTTGCCTTCGTAATCAGCAGCAAACGCGGCACATTCACCTTCCAGCCAATCCAGATCGCGCGCTAATTCGGGTGCGTCTTCCGAGGTATAGAGATCGCTCAGATCCCATTCCGGAAGATCGCCCAGATTGCCGGAACCACCGGTTGCGTTCGCGTCACGGACAGGGAAGGGAAGGTTGCGCATGGGTCACCTTTAGTAGACTGCTTTTGCAAACATCTAGGGCTGGCGCGCCCGGATCACAAGCGGCCAATCCCAAAGGTGAAAAGGTTTACGAGGAAACCAGCTTGGAAGCGCCATTGGCCTGGTTGGCCAGAAAATGCGCCGCGATCTGGTCCAGAACAGGCCCTCGAACCTCGGGTGCTTCCATCAGCACCTCGTGTTCACCATCCGGAATTTCTATCAGCGCTCCGTTGGGCCAATTGGCCATGCGCGCACGAATTGCCTTGCGGTCCACAATTTGCTCATGGCTGCCCAAAAATGTCAGGCAAGGAGTTTTCGGGGCGGGCTGTTCCATCAACCATGCACATTCGTCCAGCGACTCGCGCAGCCACAGGTTTGAAGGGGCACCCAGCGCGAGTTCAGGATGTGCGTTCAACTGATCCTGCATCATCCGGTACATGTCCGGGTCGCGGGTCAGCATGTTTCCCTCGAAAGGTTGCGACAGAACATAGCTTTTGAGCGTCGTGGTGGGGGGTGTGCGCTCGCCCAGGCCAAGTGCTGTGCCCCAATAGGCTGTCACGCGGCTTAGGGGTTTCATGACCGGAGTAAAGAAAATTCCCCACATAGGGCCCGTGAAGGCACACGCGGCAAAGCAGCCATTCTCGATGACGGCACGCAACCCGATTGCACCGCCCATCGAATGCCCGACCACGTACCATGGTTTCGGCAGGTCCAGCGCGCTTGCAAGTTTCAGGGTGACCTGAACGTCCTGCTGGTAATCGGTGAACTGATCGACATGTCCGACCCGAGCATCGTCCAGCAACCGATCTGCAAGACCCTGACCGCGCCAGTCGACGGCCAGCATGGCGAACCCACGCTCTACGAATTCGCTGGCAGTATTGCCGTATTTTTCAATGTATTCCGTGCGTCCCGGAAACATCATGACAGTGCCATGTGCCTTTCCGTCCGGAAGCCAGTGAGCAACGCGGATGCGTTTTTGATCCGACGTCGTCAACCAGTGGGCCTTTCCACCGGCGGGGCTGCCGGCCACGTCTTCAAACAAGGGGGCCGGCGAGAACTCCATCAGGCCAGTACCGATGCCAGCTTCATGGCAACACCCATGTCGCCATCAATGCTCAGCTTGCCGGACATGAACGCACCTGTCGGGTTCAATTCACCGCTGAGGATCTGTTCGAACGTGTCGGCATCCGCGCTTAGGGTGACATCAGCATCATCGTCGCTGACCCGCGCGCCGTTGGAATCCAGGACAATAGCCCCCAGGTCGGCGATATCAAACTTGGCCGAGGCATCAAACGCGCCGCCTTCCAGTTTTTCATTCAAAGCGGCGGCTGCCTTTTCAAGTGTCTCGCTCATGTTTTTCCTCATATTGTTAGTGCGCCGTGAATGGACATCCCCGGTCGCAACGCTACACTGACTATTGTTATGAGCATTGCAATCCACAATCTCAAAGGTATCGTCGCGGCACTTTTTGTCCTAGTCACGATTTCCTCCACTTGCCTTGCGCAACAGGCGGATTCACGGGACGAGGGCGAATTGCTGCAAAAACTTGCCCAATCGACGCCCGATCAGGCCATTGCTCTGGATCGGCAGTTGCAAGCTCTGTGGGCGCAGTCCGGTTCAGCATCGGCTGATCTGTTGTTGGAACGTGGCCGTGAAGCGTTGGATGACGGCGACGTAGGTGCGGCACTGGAACATCTGACCGCCCTGACGGACCATGCGCCCGATTTTGCTGAAGGCTGGCATTTGCGCGCTTCGGCCTTTTTCGGGATCGAACGGTTTGGCATGGCCGCTGCCGATCTGGAACATGCCCTGACCCTGAACCCCAACAATTACGAGGCAATCTATGGTCTGGGCCTGATCTTTGAGATTATCGGACAACCCGACAAAGCCTACGACGCCTATTCACGGGCATTGGCTATACATCCCCACCACGAAGAAGTAACCAATGCGGTGAATCGACTGAAGCCGCAGATCGACGGCGCAGCGCTGTAAGGTCCGGGCAGGGGGCAAAGGTGAGCGGGTCATCCCGAATAGTGGCCGTATTGGGCCCTACGAACACAGGTAAAACCCATTACGCAATCGAACGGATGCTGGGATACCGCACAGGTGTCATCGGTCTGCCGCTGCGTCTGCTTGCGCGTGAGGTCTATGACAAGATCGTCGCCATCCGCGGGCCGTCGGTTGTTGCGCTTGTCACCGGTGAAGAGCGGATCGTACCCCCCCGGACCCAGTATTGGGTCTGCACTGTCGAGGCGATGCCCGAAGGTATGGGTGCGGATTTCGTGGCGATTGATGAAATCCAGCTGTGTGCCGATCCCGAGCGCGGCCATGTCTTTACGGATCGCCTGCTTCGGTCGCGCGGAACAAACGAGACGCTTTTTCTTGGCTCTGACACGATGCGCGGCCCGATTGCAGCGCTGGTGCCCGAGGCGCAGTTTGTCCGACGCGAGCGGATGTCGCAGCTGGTCTATTCCGGTTCGAAGAAACTCAGCCGGATGCCGGCCCGCAGCGCTATTGTCGGGTTTTCGGTTGAGAATGTGTATGCCATCGCGGAGCTTCTGCGCCGCCTGAAAGGTGGCGCGGCGGTGGTCATGGGGGCCCTGAGCCCACGGACGCGGAATGCCCAGGTGGAACTTTATCAAAATGGCGAGGTTGATTATCTGGTTGCCACAGATGCCATCGGCATGGGCCTGAACCTGGATGTAAACCACGTTGCATTTTCATCCCTGACCAAATTCGACGGGCGGCGGATGCGCCCGCTGGCCCCGAATGAGCTGGCCCAGATCGCAGGCCGGGCCGGGCGTGGCATGTCGGACGGCACCTTTGGCGTGACCGGAGAGGCGCCGCCGTTGGACGAAGGTGTCGCCCAGGCAATCATGGACAGCCGGTTTACGCCGATGAAAAAGTTGAACTGGCGGAATGCCGCTCTCCGGTTTGGTTCGATTGATGCGCTGATCAGCTCGCTTGAGGTCAGCCCGAGTGACGAACACCTGATCAAAGCCCGCCCTGCTGATGACCTGAATGTGTTGAAATCGCTGTCACAACAGGCCGAGATTGCCGCCCGCGCAAGTGACGGTCCATCCATCCGATTGCTGTGGGATGTGTGCAGAATCCCTGATTTTCGCGGCATCAGCCATGCAGAGCACGCCAGCCTTCTGGAAGTGATCTATGGCCACCTGCACGAACGCGGCAGTATTCCTGATGATTTCATGGCCCGGCAGATACGGCGGATTGACCAAACCCATGGGGATATCGATGCGTTATCCAAAAGGTTGGCATATATTCGCACCTGGACATATGTTGCGCAACGAAACGGTTGGGTGCGTGACGAATCACATTGGCGTGACGAAACGCGCACTGTAGAAGACAGACTGTCTGACGCACTACATGAGCGACTGACTCAAAGATTTGTGGACCGGCGTACATCGGTTTTGTTGCGGCGGCTCAAACAGAAGGAGGCCCTTTTGGCCGAAGTAAATGACAAGGGTGAAGTGACCGTCGAAGGCGAATTCGTCGGTCGTCTGGAAGGGTTCCGGTTCAGCCCGGACAAAAGCGCGCAAGGAACCGAGGCGAAAGCGCTCAAATCGGCATCCCTGCAAGCACTCGCGCCGCAATTCCATCTGCGTGCCGATCGCTTCTACAATGCGCCCGATACCGAAATTGATTTCACCGATCAGGGTGGCCTGATGTGGGGCGAATATGCCGTTGGCAAATTGGTTGCCGGGGCCGAACCTCTCAAGCCCTTGGTCGAGGTTTTTGTGGATGAGGCCGCCGGTCCGGATGTTGAACAGAAGGTGCGGCGCCGGTTGCAGCATTTCATCGACCGCAAGATCGCTGCGCTGTTCGAGCCGTTGCTGAATCTGTCGCGCGACGAGGAACTCAATGGTCTGGCGAAAGGGTTTGCTTTCCGCATGGTCGAGGCGCTGGGTGTTCTTCCGCGCGCCGGTGTCGCGCAAGAGGTCAAGGATCTGGATCAGGACGCCCGCGGCGCCTTGCGCAAGCATGGTATCCGGTTTGGCCAGTTCACCATCTTCATGCCGCTCTTGCTGAAGCCCGCACCGACGCGTCTGCGCCTGGTGCTATGGGCGCTGTATGGCGGTTTGCAGGAATTCCCCGAAGCACCCCCTCCGGGGTTGGTAACAGTACCGGTCGCCAAAGATGCACCGCAAGGTTACGATACCATGTGCGGCTACCGCGATGCGGGCGACCGATCGATCCGTATCGATATGCTGGAACGTCTGGCGGACATGCTTCGTGCGGAAGACAGCCGCGGCGGGTTCGAAGCCAAGCCGGATATGCTGTCGATCACTGGCATGACGCTTGAACAGTTTGCAGACCTGATGCAGGGGCTCGGCTACAAAGCCGAGCGCGGCGAGCGTGGCAAGGTCAAACCGGCACCGGCAGAGCAGCCTGTGACCGAGGCGGCTGAACAAGCCGTTATCGATGAGACGCCAGCACCTGACGCGGCCTCAGAAGAGGTCGCCGCGCCCGCCGAGGCGACAGCCGAGGCCACCGAAAGCACCGAGGCGGCGGCAGAGGTCGTCGCAGAGGGTCAGGTTGCGGAACCTGCGTCGGATGAACCCGAGGTTGAAGTGTTTTACACCTTCACCTGGGGTCGTCAGCGCCAGCCGAACCGTGGCCCGCGCCGCGAGCCGGGGCAGGGCAAGGGGAAACCACGGGGCAAACCGCAGGACGGCCGTGGCAAACCGCACGGCAAGAAGGGCGGCAAGCCGCAGGGGGCCAAGACCTTCTCGTCACGGCCACCGAAAAAGGAAAAGGCCATTGATCCCGACAACCCGTTCGCCGCAGCGCTTATGGGTCTGAAGGACGGCAATTGACGCAAGATGGCCGAGGCCAAACTGCGAATTGACAAATGGTTGTGGCAGGCGCGGTTCTTCAAGACCCGCAGCCTTGCCGCCAAACAGGTCAGTGGTGGCCATGTCCGGCTGAATGGAAACCGGGTGCTGAAACCGGCGCAGACCGTGGCCCCCGGTGACGTTCTGACCTTCTCGCAGGGCCGCATTGTCCGCGTTATACGTGTGGAAAAACTGGGGGAACGCCGCGGTCCGGCGCCCGAGGCGCAAACGCTGTACTTTGATATGACCGAAAAGCAGGAAGCGCCTCCTGTAAATCCGGGTTTCGAGGGAAAAGGTCGACCAACCAAGAAAGATCGACGCGCTATTGGTCTTTCTCGCCCGGAAGATCACTGATCCTGTCTTGAAGAGCGGGCCAGACTGAATTAGCTAGTCGCTCAAACCGCAAACAGGAATCCGACCATGACCTATGTAGTCACCGAAAACTGTATCGCCTGCAAATACACCGACTGTGTCGAAGTGTGTCCGGTGGACTGTTTCTACGAAGGTGAAAATACGCTGGTCATCCATCCTGACGAATGCATTGACTGCGGCGTGTGCGAGCCCGAGTGCCCCGCCGACGCGATCCGCCCCGATACCGAGCCGGGTATGGAGGAGTGGGTTGAGTTCAATCGCAAGTATTCCGAACAATGGCCGGTGATCGTCACCAAGAAAGACCCGCTGCCAGATGCGGAGGAGCGTGACGGTGAAGAGGGCAAGATGGAGAAGTATTTCTCGGAAGCGCCCGGCGAAGGCGGCTGAGTGATTCGTTCCAAGCGGCCTGTTTTGGCATAAAGACCGCGGCACAACCTGTTGAATGCAGGTTGAATATGATAAATTCCCGTAAGGTAAACTTTCGGGCGTCGTAAATTTGTGATATACTATACCTACATGATGACCGAGATTGGGATGCGCTCCGTAAGTATGCTCACTTTGGAGTTCTGAATTTGTGACAATATCGCCGCCTGACGGGGCTGAGACAGTCCCCGCATGTGGTGCTTTTGTTGTCCGTGTCCCGTCCGCAAGCAAGGAAGAAACTGAATGACAAAGTCGAAAAAGCTCGAGTTCCGCCCGAACGACTATGTTGTCTACCCCGCCCATGGCGTGGGCCAGATTATCTCGATCGAGGAACAGGATGTCGCGGGATTCTCGCTTGAGCTGTTCGTCATCTCATTTGAGAAAGACAAGATGACGCTGCGCGTGCCGACCAACAAGGTAACCGAATCCGGTTTGCGGTCGCTTAGCTCGCCCGATGTGATCAGCCAGGCGATGAAAACGCTGAAAGGCAAGGCCAAGGTGAAACGCGCCATGTGGTCCCGCCGTGCGCAGGAATATGAACAGAAGATCAACTCGGGTGACCTGATCTCGATCGCCGAAGTGGTCCGTGACCTGCACCGCACCGATGACCAGCGCGAGCAGAGCTATTCCGAGCGTCAGCTATATGAAGCCGCCTTGGAACGTCTGACCCGTGAGGTCGCGGCTGTTTCAGGCGCTGGTGAGGTGTCAGCTGCCAAGCAGGTGGACGAAGTTCTGACCTCACGCGCTGCCTGATTGAAGGTACTTTGACAAAACGGGCCGTTCCAAATTTGGGGCGGCCTTTTTCGTGGCTTGGTGATTTGTTTAAGTGGCGCTAATTTCACTGTATATGCAGCGGATTACCGGACAGACATGAAGCAGACTGTGAAATACCTGTATATCGGACACGACCCTGTTTCGGTCTGGTTTAGGTATGCACTGATCCTGTTTGACGTGGCGACAATCATTTTCTTTGTCGGGACGGCCCACATCCCGCACGGGCCGGGCTTGACCGTTGCAAGCCAACTGGTCGGTGTGCTGATTTTTCTGGATTTCTCTGCGCGTCTCTGGATTTCAAAAGACCGTTGGAGATTTTTGCGCCAGATCTACACAGTGGCGGATATCGTGGTCGTCCTCTCGCTGGTGCTTGATCCGTTTTTGACAGGCAACCTCGCTTTCCTGCGGATTTTACGTGCCCTGCGTCTGATTCATTCCTATCATCTGCTCTGGGATCTGCGGCGCGACAGCCGTTTTTTCCGCACGCATGAGGACGCTGTTATCGCGGCGATCAACCTGCTGGTCTTTGTCTTTGCCACCTCGACGGCCGTTTTGGTGTTTTTTATCCCCGAAGACGCGCAAACGCCTTACATAGATGCGCTGTATTTTACCATGGCGACGCTCACCACGACCGGGTTTGGCGACATCACTTTGGTCACACCGGGCGGCAAAATGTTTTCCGTCTTTATTATGGTCGTTGGTGTGGCCCTGTTCGTCCGGCTGGCGCAGGCAATTTTCGCGCCACAGAAGGGTCCGTCACAAATGCCCCAGTTGCGGGCTGTACCGGCACGACCCCGACGCCGTGCATTGCAAACATTGCGGCGATACATTGCGAATTGAAACTGGGGGCGCGTCTTAGATCTGGGCGCTGAGGGCAAGCAGAAACGTGATCTCTGCCAATTGCTGCGACGCGCCCAGAATATCTCCGGTTTGACCGCCGATCTTGGTCTTCGCGACGAGCCCCAAAACAGCAACGATCAAAGCCGCGCAGACTATCGCGTTAAGCGCCAGACTTCCGCACAAGCTGTAAGCGACCAGAATCGCGATGCCCACTGCGATAAAGGCTGATCCTGCGCCGGGGGTGCCAACTGAATGGCTCAGGCCCGACTTTCTGGCGTTTGGAAGAAGAACCATTAGTGCTGGCATCAGGGCGCGGGAAAATACGCAAGCTGCAACAACCATCCAGATCGGACCAACAGCCAGCATGGTGGAAATCGCCGAGATTCGTAAAATCTGCGAGATCATCAAGGCAAGCACGCCGTACGTTCCAATCTGGCTGTCCTTCATGATCTCCAGCCGCCGTTCAGGGGTGAAACCGCCCCAAAGCCCGTCGAACGTGTCGGCCAAACCATCCTCGTGCATAGCGCCCGTCAACAGGACCAGTACCGCGACCAGCAACGAGGCTGCCACAAACGGGGGCAGTTGAAGCCTCATCGACAGCCAACCGGTCAGGCATGCCAGCCCGCCAACGACCAGCCCAACCAGTGGAAATGCCCATACCGATTGTGCCTGCCGGGCAAACACGGCTTTGGGCAAACGGGGCAGGGGCAGGCGGGTCAACAGCACCAGGGCCAGCGGAACATCCCACAGGGAAAACGGTTTGGTGTCGTTTTTATGCACGCCCGTGCCTTTCGGGGTCTTGTTGGTTTCGATCCTTCGGTTAAACACGCAGGACCACTCTGATGCAATGAGGCTTTCATGCTGCCTGAACTGAATGATTTGAACACGTTCCGTGCTGTCCTGGCGGGGGCGCCGGGCCCGGATGCTGCTGCGGTGCAGGGCGCGGCCGAGCGAAACGGACAATTGACCAAACCCCCCGGCGCGCTTGGTCGGCTTGAGGATCTTGCGGTCTGGTATGCAGGATGGCGAGGGGACGCCCGTCCACAGATCAGCGCGCCTCAGGTCATTGTGTTTGCCGGAAATCACGGTGTTACCGCGCAGGGTGTTTCGGCCTTTCCACCGGAAGTAACCGTGCAGATGGTGATGAATTTCGAACATGGCGGGGCGGCGATAAATCAGTTGGCAAGGGCGGCAGGCGCGAAGATGGATGTTCACGCGCTGGATCTGGACAAGCCGACCGCGGATTTCACCCAAACCCCCGCCATGACAGAGGATGAATTGCTGGCCGCGTTGCGCACTGGCTGGCAGGCCGTTGATCCGCAATCCGATCTTTTGGTGGTCGGCGAAATGGGGATTGGCAACACCACCCCGGCTGCGGCTATTGCCTGCGCGCTGTTTGGTGGCGACGCGTCCGATTGGACAGGGCGCGGAACCGGTGTGGATGACGCCGGTCTGGCCAACAAAACCCGTGTCGTGGCCGAGGGAGTCGCCAAACACGCGTCAGATGATGGTCTGGACATCCTGCGCTGTCTTGGCGGGCGCGAGATTGCTGCAATGGCGGGCGCGATTGCTGCCGCGCGGGTGTTGCGCATCCCGGTGATCCTGGACGGGTTCATCTGTTCGGCTGCCGCAGCCTGCTTGTGGAAGCTGTCGGATGGTGCGCTGGATCATGCTGTGGCAGGCCACCAAAGCGCCGAAGCAGCCCATGGTGCCGTGCTGGCAAAATTGGGTAAAGAGCCGTTGCTGAGCCTTGGCCTGCGGTTGGGCGAAGGGTCTGGCGGGGCGTTGGCGATCAACATTCTGAAAAGCGCGGTCGCCTGTCATTCCGGTATGGCAACCTTTGCCGAAGCTGGGGTTTCTGACGGCTGAACTCGCACCTGACCCGGGCAAAGGCTTGGGTCAGGCCGATTTCTTGGCGTGCTCTTCAGCCAGTTCCAGCAGCGCGGTTTCCAGATCCTTTTCCAGTGCCTGAGAACGTTCGATATATTTCCTGTTTTCGGCGATTGGCAATCCTGGGACCCAAAGCTCGGCCAGATCGCGCACCGCCTTCCTGTCATGGTGGTAAAACGTCTGCTCGGCCTGGGCTGCTTCGTATTCACTCAGTCCGATATTCTCCAGAACATAGCGACCTGCGCGCAGCGAACTGTCGAACATTTCCCGGACGATGTCATTGGCACCCGCCTGATACAACTCGTACACATGGGTCCGGTCGCGGGCGCGGGCGATGATGTGCAGGTCAGGACGCTGCCGTCTGGCATAGCTGACAAGCCGCGTGACTTGCTTGTGATCATCCATAACGGCGACAAGAACGGATGCTTTGTCCAATCCCGCCGCGCGCAACAGTTCCGGTCGAGTGGGATCGCCCAGAAAGCCTTTGACACCAAATCGGCGCATCAGCTGAATCGTTTCAATATTGTGGTCCAGAACGACTGTCTTGAAACCGCTGGCCCGTACCAGCCGGTTGACGATCTGACCAAATCGACCAATGCCGGCGATGATAACGGGGCCCTTTTCGTCGATCACGTCCGGTTCGGGGCTGGCCGCGGAATCGCCAATCTTCCGCGACAACGCATCGTAGACGATGAAAAGAAGAGGTGTGATCAACATCGTCAGAGCAACGATCATCAGCAGCTTTTGCGACAGGTCGGGCGGGATGACATTCTGTTTCGTCGAAAATGCCAGCAGGACAAATCCGAACTCACCAGCCTGCGCCAACCCTAGGGTGAACAACCAGTGATCGCGCCCCCGCAGTTTGAAGGCCTTGCCCACCAGAAATAGGATGATCCCCTTGGCAAGTATCACAAGCAGCGCCAGTCCAATCAGGTCCAGCGGGTCGTTGAAGAAATACCCAAAGTCTATTCCGGCCCCGACCGTGATGAAAAACAGCCCCAGAAACAACCCTTTGAACGGTTCAAGGTCACTTTCCATTTCATGTCTGAATTCAGAACTGGCCAGAACAACGCCTGCCAGAAACGCGCCCAAGGCAGGTGACAGGCCGACCAGTGTCATCAGAAACGAAATGCCCACGACGATCATCAGCGCCAGTGCAGTGTACATCTCGCGCAGACGGGTTGCGTGGATGAAACGAAACAACGGTCTTGTCAGGTAGACACCGGCCAGAATGACAAACACCACCGCGCCGATTGTGACAAGGGTAACGGCCCAGCCCGGCAGCCCTTCAACCAGCGACAAACTGTGATCGCCTGCACCATGTGATCCTCCGGCCCCCCGGTCAATCGATCCATCTGCTTGGAAACGCGGCATGGCGGGCAGCGCCAGCAGTGGCAACAAAGCCAGAATTGGGATCACCGCGATGTCCTGCGTCAACAGAACCGAAAATGTCGCGCGGCCGCCGTTTGTCTGCATCAGGCCTTTTTCTGACAGGGTTTGAAGAACGATCGCAGTCGAGGAAAGCGAAAGGGTCAAACCCACCGCCAGGGCAACCGACCAGGGGTGGTTGGCGTACATGGCCACGGCAGCAATCGCGACTGTCGACAGCAACACCTGCAAACCGCCCAGACCTAATAGCTTGTCGCGCATATCCCATAAGGCGCGTGGCTCCAGTTCCAGACCAATGAGAAACAGCATCATCACCACGCCAAATTCGGCCACATGCTGAAGATTTTCGGTTTCCGCTCCGACTAACCCCAGTACGGGTCCGATTATGATCCCGGCTGCAAGATAGCCCAGCACAGATCCCAACCCCAGTCTGGCAGACAGGGGAACGGCAATGACTGCCGCTGCCAGATAGATCGAAGCCTGGTATAGAAAGTCGTCCATGTTTGTCCTCGGAACCTTTTCAGGTGGGAAGGGGGGCGTCGCGTTTAAGTTGATCCATTACGATCTGGCTCTGTACTCGTGCAACGGCAGGATGCGGCAGGATCACCTGATGTAGCAAGCTGTTGAGGGCGGACAGGTCGTCACAGTAGATGTGCAGCAGATAGTCTGCCTCGCCCGTCATCGTCCATGCGCTGGTAATCTCGGGGCGGGTGTCGACCATGCGGGCAAAGCTTGCGGATTGCTCGGGGCCATGGGTGCCCAGATGCACCTGAACGAACCCCTGCACCTGCAGGCCCAGTTTCAGCGGGTCCAGCCGGGCAGCGTACCCGGTGATGTACCCTTCGACTTCAAGCCGCTGTCGGCGACGTCCCGCTTGACTGGGCGACAGGTTCAGCATTTCACCCAGTTGATGGGCCGTCAGATGCGCGTCTTTTTGCAGCGCGGAAAGCAGTCGCTTGTCGGTTGCATCCAGCATGTGCGGAAAAATCCTGGTTTTATTAACTTATATGCGCGTTTTGCGCGTCATCTTGCAGTTTATACGAAAACAATGCGCAGAAACAGCGTCAGAAAAGTCGTATTTTTGAATCAGCAAAGAAATTCCTGTTTTCGTAGGAGACGCGCCATGGGTCCTTTCCCGCACAATGCCCCGAAATCCGTGATCAGCGAAGAAAACCCTGCCGGTACAGATGGGTTTGAATTCGTCGAATTCGCCCATCCAGAACCGCAGGAGTTGCGTGACCTGTTCGCAAAGATGGGGTTTGATCTGGTGGCCCGCCACAAGGAAAAACCCTCTGTCGAGCTTTGGCAGCAAGGGGATGTGACGTACATCCTGAATGCTGACCCGGACAGTTTTGCGGCTAAGTTCGTGGCTGAACATGGGCCCTGTGCGCCGTCGATGGGCTGGCGGGTCGTGGACGCGCAAAAAGCGTACGAGCATGCCGTGTCAAAAGGTGCGGAACCTTACGACCACGCTGACAAAACCATGAATGTGCCTGCGATCAAGGGTATTGGCGGGTCGCTGATCTATTTCATTGATCAGTACTACGACACATCGCCCTATAATCAGGAATTCGAATGGATCAAGGAATCCAAACCTCGGGGCGAGGGGTTCTTCTATCTCGATCACCTGACGCACAATGTCTACAAGGGCAACATGGACAAGTGGTTCAAGTTCTATGGCGACCTGTTCAACTTCCGTGAAATTCGTTTCTTTGACATTCAGGGAAAATTCACCGGCCTTTACAGCCGCGCGCTGACATCACCCTGCGGGCGCATCCGTATTCCGATCAACGAGGACCGCGGCGAGACCGGGCAGATCGTGTCTTACCTGAAGAAATACAAAGGTGAAGGCATTCAGCATATCGCAGTGGGCAGCGACGACATCTACGCGTCAACCGATGCCATTGCTGAAAACGGCCTGAAGTTCATGCCGGGTCCGAATGAAGCTTATTACGAGATGTCCAGGACCCGCGTGGTCGGTCATGAAGAGCCGCTGGACCGGATGATGAAACACGGCATCCTGATCGACGGTGAAGGTGTCGTTGACGGGGGCGAGACGCGCATTCTGTTGCAGATCTTCTCGAAAACGGTGATTGGCCCGATCTTCTTCGAGTTTATTCAGCGCAAGGGTGATGATGGTTTCGGCGAAGGGAACTTCCAGGCGCTGTTTGAATCCATCGAGCGCGAACAGATCGAAAGCGGCGAGATTTCCGCGGCTTGATCCAAATGAACCAATAAGTCGGGGGCGGTTCTGCTGCCTCTGACGTGCCTGTCTACAGGTGATCGGTCACGGTTTTGAGCGCCTATGTCAGCTGCGTGGCATCGCCAGGGTCACGTTGCGACCTTTCTTTTGATAGCGCAGTTCACTGTCACTGATAGCAATGACCTTGCCGCCGTCAATACTGTCCCCAACTTTCAGTTTTTTGTAGCGCCCGCTGGGAAGCCGGACCAAGGCGCGCCGGTTTGCGGGTGTGCCGTAAACGCCGATCAGATTTAAGCGACGCAAATTGATCGCGTTATCGAGCGTGGCCTGCCGGGCTACAGATGCGGTTGTGGGAATCTTGGGTGCGACAGATTTCGCCTGAAACGATCCGGCGTCGTCTGAACTCTGGTCCAGCGCGGCCGTTGACCCAAGATTGGAGTTACCAGAAGCAGGTGCCTTTGCCGTGTCCAGACCCGCCGGTCGCAACCTGGGGCGCGGGACGCGGACAACGGCCAACGCTGTTGGCGTCTCGTCGACTTCCGTGCGCGCTTGCAGACTGTCTGGGCGTGCTTTTGGTCGCTTGGCCGAAAGCTCTGCCAGCGACCGCCCCCCCAACTGCCCGCGTTCGAAGCTCTCGACCAGATCTGCGGGGCGAGGTTTGGGGCGAAGACCGGCCAGTCTTTCGTCGACCTCGTCAAGTACGGGTTCATCCTCGAAACGCACTGGCGTTGCTGGCGGAACCTTTGCCGGTCGGCCCTGATAAACGACAATCCCATCCGGGTTCAGCTTCCCTTCCGGCGTGGGCGTTACCAGCCCGCGATCATCCAGATTGAACCGCGCTCCTGCTATGCCATGTTGCACGTCCCGAACAAAGGGTTCGTCAGTATCGAAACTGGAAGCCGGGGGCAGGGCAACCGCATCGCTGGACAGGTCGGATTTGTCAATCGACGTCAGATACAACTCGTCCGGTTCCGGGGCTTCTGGCACGTCCAAAGCGGCCGGAGGCGTTACATTCACACCGGAGGCAGCGCTGATATCCTCATCTGCCTCGGGGTCCTGAGCCACAGATTCAACAGGAGTCGGGGCCACCTTGAGCGCCTCAAGGATTGCCGCGTCGGTAGGCGTGAGTTCCGGTTGTTCTTCGGCTTCGGTGTCAGTAGGTTCCGGTGTTGGGGGCACGTCCCTGTCCAGAGCAGGCTCAGGTGGCAAGTTTTCCGGGGGGGCAATTGCCGCAACTTCTGGCACTATCGGTGGCAGGGCGTCGATAACCGGCTCGGAAACACCTGTCTCGGTTGGAATTGGGCTCGGTGCGGCCTGATCTGTTTCTCCACCGCTATCCAAGGCCAGCCAAACGCCGAAAGCGCCACCAAGAAGAAGCGCCGCGGCAAATGCCGGGATAGCAAAACGCGGTGCCTGCGCTTTTGTGGTCGCAAACTTATTGTCAGGTGTTTCGGGGGTCAGAAACACGTTTGGTGCCGCTGCGCCTGCAATGGGATGCGCTGGTTTCCCAGAGGATTTTGCCGGTTCGGGCTGGTCTGCGTTTTTTACCGACAGCGGTAGCTCTGCTGGTCGGGTTTCCGATGTGCCTGAACGCTTCGCGAACAATGCTTCTCGGGGGAATGCGTCTGCGTCTTCCTCGGCGCAAAACAAAATCGGCACGAAACCATGGTCCGAGGCAAAGGCCCGCGCCTCGCTCAGCGTTTCCTGCGCGACAGCTGCAACATAGGTGGTGCCGCCTTCGGTCTGATAGTCGTAGCTGAGCTCGGACAAAGCGTAAGGCGTTGCGTCGGCAAGTGCGCTCTCAATACGTTCGACCGTGTCTTCGGGGAGCAAGTCATCGGTTGCAACCTGAAGGTATCGAACCTGTTCGGAAGGCAGAACAAGCTTGCAGCTTAGGTCGTTTTCCAACGCAAAGGCGTTTTCCCGCAAAACCTGCATCTGACCGGACAGGTCCGGCGAATCCAAGGGAATCGAGCCGATAACGAACCATTCGTCATCCGAGTGATGATACAGTGATATTCCGGTCGCAGAAAAAGACAGCGCAAAGGCAGGTTTCATAATCCGCAGGAACCATAATTATCAACGTCAATGCAAACACCTTGGCGTTCGCAGACCGACATTAAAGCAGGAACTTGCCGAGGGAAAGAAAAAGGCAAACTCTCCTCTTGTATGGCAATGCATCGCCGACCCATCTTTAACGCAAGCAAATCGGAGTGATAACATTGAAGACATTCGCTTTTCTGGCCGCAATGATGGCCGCAACGACCGCTGGACTTGCCCATGCGGAAGAACGTCGCATCACGGTTGACGCAACCGGAACCATCGATGTTGCCCCCGATATGGCGACGATCACATTGGGTGTAACAAATGAAAATGCCGAGGCTTCGGCAGCGATGCAGGCCACCTCGGACGCAGTTGCGAAGGTTCTTGCGCGCCTGACCGGGATGGGGATTGAAGACCGCGATATTCAGACCCGCGATCTGTCGCTTTCCCCTGTTTGGTCTGGGCGGCACGGGCAGAATGGGGAAACACCGGAAATTTCGGGGTTCGCTGCCTCGAACCGCGTGTTTGTGCGTGTGCGTGATCTGTCCAAGCTTGGAAGCATCATGGATGCGGTCATTCAGGATGGCGCCAACGATTTTGGTGGATTGAGCTTTGGGGTGCAGGATACCAAACCAATCGAAGCCCAAGCGCGCGCGCAAGCTGTCGGCGAAGCTATGGCCAAGGCCGAGCAGCTGGCACAGGCGGCGGGTGTAACCCTTGGCGCGGTGCAAACGATTTCGGAACAAACGGGGGGCGTGCGCCCGATGCCCGAGATGCGCATGATGAGCATGGCTGACGCAGGGGGTGTTCCTGTCGCAGGTGGTGAGGTTTCGGTGTCTGTCAGCGTCTCGATGGTGTTCGAGATCTCGGAATGAGTTCAACCTGTCGCGCGGGCCGTCAGCGGTTTTCGTTGCTGGCCCGAAGCGTCGAAATTGTCGGGTGACAACCAGGCCTCGAAAGCATCACGGATGCGTGGCCATTCGGTATCTATGATTGAATACCAGGCAGTGTCGCGGTTGCGCCCTTTGTAGTGGGTTGCTTGGCGAAACACGCCTTCGAAGGTAAACCCAAGCCGCTCTGCCGCACTGCGCGACGGACCATTCAGCGCGTCGCATTTCCATTCGTAACGCCGGTAACCCAGTTCATCGAACACGCGCCGCATCATCAGATACATGACTTCGGTTGATTGTGGTTTGCGCTGAAGCAGGGGTGAAAAGTGGATATGCCCGACCTCAATCGCTCCGGCGGCGGGTGCTATCCTGAGGTATGAAGCCATGCCCAATGGTATGTCATCACCGTCCAGAACAGTATGGAACATCGGGTCCGCATCCATGCAGTTGGCGCGCGCCCAGTCTTCGAACTCAGACTCGCCAGCAAACGGGCCGTAGGGCAGGTAGGTCCAGTTGTGGCCATCCGTGTCCTTTGCAAACGCCCGGAACAATCCGGGCGCATGTCTGTTCACATCAAGGGGCACAACAGAACAATACCGGCCCACCATCGGCGTATAGGGTGGCGTCGGGCGTGGAAAGTCACCCGAAACCGGTAAACCGATAGGCTGGCCAAGGTTGTTTGTGTCGTGCTGGGTCATGGTCAGGCGGTTGCTTTGGCCAGGGCCTGATCAAGGTCGGCAATCAGATCGTTCACGTCCTCGATCCCGATAGACACGCGCACAACGCCCGGACCTGCGCCTGCGGCTTCCTGCTGTTCCGGGGTCAACTGACGGTGCGTGGTGGATGCCGAGTGAATGATCAGCGAGCGCGCGTCGCCCAGATTGGCTACGTGGCTGAAGATTTCCAGCGCATTGACCAGCTTGATACAGGCGTCATAGCCACCTTTCACAGAGAATGTGAACAGCGCACCGGCACCGCGTGGATACTGAGCCTTAACCCGATCCTGATAGGGTGAAGAGGGCAGCCCGGCATAGGTGACGTAGTCCACGCGATCATCCGCTTCCAGCCAGGCCGCGATTTTTTGCGCGTTTTCAACATGACGCTCCATCCGCAGCGATAGGGTTTCGATCCCCATCAGCGTGTAGTGGGCTGCCTGCGGGTTCATGGTCATGCCCAGATCACGCAGACCGATGGCGATGCCATGGAAGGTGAAGGCCAACGGGCCAAAGGTCTCGTGGAACTTCAGTCCATGATAGGCCGGTTCGGGTTGGCTGAGCGAGGGGAACTTGTCATTTGCCGACCAGTCAAACTTGCCCGAATCCACGATGCAACCGCCGGTGACCGTACCGTTGCCGGTCAGGTACTTGGTGGTTGAATGCACGACCAGGGTCGCGCCGTGATCGATCGGGCGGCACAGGTAGGGCGTGGCCGAGGTGTTGTCGACGATCAGCGGAATGCCCGCTGCATCAGCCGCGTCCGCCAGCGCACGGATATCCGTCACATAGCCGCCGGGATTGGCGATGGACTCGCAGAAAATCGCACGGGTATTCTCATCGATTGCGCCCTTCACCGCGTCCAGATCATCGGTGTCGACAAACTTGGCAGACCAGCCAAAACGTTTGATCGTCTGGCTGAACTGCGTGACCGTGCCGCCATACAGACGGGTCGAGGCGACCACGTTGCAACCCGGACCCATCAGCGGGAACAGCGCCATGATTTGGGCCGCGTGCCCGGACGAACAGCAAACAGCACCAACGCCGCCCTCAAGTGTTGCCACGCGTTCCTGAAGAACGGCCACAGTTGGATTGGTCAGGCGGGAATAGATAAAGCCCACCTCTTGCAGGTTGAACAGGGCTGCTGCGTGGTCTGCATCGCGAAATACATAGGCTGTGGTTTGATAAATGGGTGTCTGGCGCGCTCCGGTCGCCGGGTCGGGGCGGGCGCCCGCGTGAATTTGCAACGTGTCGAAACCGTAGGTGGGGCCGTCAGACATCTCGAAATCTCCTGTTGGAATTTGTCTTGCGAAATCTGTAGGCCATTGCCCGCCTGCGCACAACGATCCTGTCAGCGCAGCCAGAGGCCCTTGCTTTTGATCGTGTTGCGGATGGCCTGTTCGCGTCGTGGCAGATGATCCCGGTCAAACAGGGCGCGGACTTTTGCGCCTTTCCCCTGCAGAACCATCTTTTTCAGCGGCTCATATTGCTTGAGAACTTTCTTGACCTTGTTTGGAGCGACGACGGTTTCCAAGACGTCTATCACATGGTCGCTTTCACGGGCGTACAGCAAGGGAAACAGGCGATAGTGGCAACTGACGGACCCGTCCAGTAAACCGGGGGGCAAAACATCACGACCACCGCCGAACGAGTGAATGACAAGGGGCAGGGCGGCCTGGTCCAGCCAGGGATCAAGGCTTTGGCCCGTCAGCTCCGGAATGTTTTCGTCGCGGATTGTTCTGGCGTAGTCCAGAAAACGCTCACCAAATTTCCGCGGGCATTTGTAGAAGAAATAGCCTGCATTGAAATACAGGTACCGCCGCCAGTGGTCATGGGGTTGATCGGTGTCCAGCGAGCTTTCGAAATCCAACCCGAACCGGGCGTAAAGCGCGCGCCAGATACCGTCAAAGCCGGGGCCATACAGCGTTGGTTTGGGCCATGTCCCTTCAACCTTCAGTGACGCGCTGGGGCGGTCGAAGTCAAATGGCACGGATGTGATCTCGCCAGTGATCAGCGTGTCGGTGTCAAAGAACACAAAGGGCTCATCTTCCGGCAGGGCCATCAGCGCTTCGATCTTGTTGCCGTACGGATAGCTTTCACCGAATACATGCGAGTCGAAGGGCAGAATTTCAGCATCCAGTTGTTTCAGGGCTTTCAGAACATCTTCGTCCTGAATGCGGGGGTCCTGTTTCCAGCGGGGCCCAGGATTGGGCGTGGCGACAAACAGTTTGCCCCCGAATTGCGGTGAAGAATGGCGCAGTGAAGCCGCAAACAACAGGGCTTCGTATTGCAGGCGGTTGTTTTGACCGACGACCGCGATGTTGAATGTCTGTGACGTTGCCTGCATCTATGCCCGTTTCCCGACAGGTGTTTGACCGTGCACCTTGAAGTTCGGATTACAGCAAGCGGCCCAAGGCGTCAAAAGCGGAAAATTTGAAATTTCATCACGCGATCCCATTTCTTTCAGGGGTCGCAGCAGAAAGGGTTACACATGCGGATCAATGCGGATTTCACAAAACGGGTCGCAGTTCATTTTGACAATAGCGAATGGGTCGCTTCCCCTGCGGCTGGCGTCGAGCGTAAAATGCTGGACCGGATTGGTGATGAGGTGGCCCGTGCAACAACCATTGTCCGCTTTGCGCCCGGCAGCGCTTTTTCTGCCCATACCCATGACGGCGGCGAGGAATATCTGGTGCTGGACGGCGTATTTCAGGACGAGACCGGAGATTTCCCCGTCGGCAGCTATGTGCGCAATCCGCCGACGTCCTCGCACACTCCGTCTGCAGCGGAAGGCGCGACCATTCTGGTCAAGCTGCACCAGTTTGACCCGCAAGACCGTACCGAGGTGCGCCGCTCGATAAATGGCGATTCTGACGTGCAACTGTTCAAAGATGATCATGAGGACGTTTTTGTGCGGACATGGGCGGCGGGGGACGTGGTCGAGCTGGATGCGCGCGACGGAATGGAAGTGTTTGTCATAAGCGGCAGTTTCTCTGAATCGGGGGAGGAATTTTCGACATGGGACTGGTTGCGCTTGCCGCCCGGAACGCACTCTCGGGCCGTTGCAGGGCCTGACGGCGCCCGGGTTTGGACCAAGTCCCACCATCTTGGCGAAATGGTCTGAAAGCTTTTCGGCCCTGAAATTAACCAAAATGCCAATGAATCCGGGTTATACGGCCCGGATTTTTAATTTTTTGACCATTTGGCAAATTTTACCAATTGATAAAAAATTTATTTGTGGCAAGCTGAGGTCATAACAAACATATCTACAGGGAGTAGAGTGATGGCACAGGGCCAGATGGCACCCGGCATCGTCGCCGGGCGGCTTTCAAGCGATGAGCTGACCTCGAATTTCACCGATCTGCATCCGCCATTGGCCCCGCATGAGGCCGCAGTTGCAGCAGACCGTTGTTATTTCTGCTATGACGCACCTTGCGTGACAGCGTGTCCGACAGACATCGATATTCCGCTATTCATCCGTCAGATTCAGGCCGGACAGCCGCAGGCAGCCGGGCGAACGATCTTTCAGCAGAATATTCTGGGCGGAATGTGCGCCCGTGTCTGTCCGACGGAAACACTGTGCGAAGAGGCCTGTGTTCGTGAGACGGCAGAAGGCAAACCGGTCGAGATCGGACGGCTACAGCGCTTTGCGACGGATGATCTTATGTCCGCGGGGGCGCATCCGTTTGAACGTGCGGCATCAACCGGGAAGACGGTTGCTGTCGTGGGGGCAGGGCCTGCCGGTCTGGCCTGCGCGCATCGTCTTGCCATGCTGGGTCATGACGTGGTGATCCACGAAGGCAAGCCCAAACCGGGCGGTCTGAACGAATACGGGATTGCCGCCTATAAATCGACCAACAATTTTGCGCAGGCCGAGGTCGACTGGCTGTTGAAAATCGGTGGTATCACGGTTGAAACCGGGTCGGTTCTGGGTGAAGGCATCTCGCTGGATGGTCTGGTCGAAAATTACGACGCGGTGTTCCTGTCCATCGGACTTGCCGGGGTGAATGCCCTGCGCGCGGATGGTGTTGACAAGGACGGCGTGCGGGATGCCGTCAATTTCATCTCGGACGTGCGGCAGGCTGGTGATCTTGCACAGCTTCCTGTCGGGCGGAACGTCGTCGTTATTGGCGGCGGCATGACTGCCGTGGACGCAGCGGTAAAGTCCAAATTGTTAGGTGCCGAGAATGTCACCATTGCCTATCGCCGGGGCCGCGACGCCATGGGTGCCAGCCGGTACGAGCAGGATCTGGCAACCTCGCACGGGGTTCAGATCTTGACCAATGTGCAGCCGGTGGCGGTACACGGCAATGGAGCCGCTACCGAGATTGAGCTGGAATATACCTCGAGCCAGAACGGCCAACTCACCGGAACCGGTGAAACGGTCCGGCTACGGGCAGACCAGGTTCTCAAGGCCATCGGTCAGACGCTGGAAGGTGCGCCGGAAGGGCTGAAGCTGGACGGCAACAAGATCGCTGTCAGCGGTGCGGGACGCACTTCTGTGGCCGGTGTCTGGGCAGGCGGAGATTGCGCGGCGGGGGGCGAAGACCTGACCGTTACGGCTGTTGCCGAAGGCCGGGATGCAGCGATGGACATCCACGCGACGCTGGTTTCGTGATAGGATGGGGTATTCACCCCATTCCTTTCGCTGCTGAGGTATTCCCATGTCCCAGATCGAACAAGCCGTAGCGCAACACTACACCACCGGAGCACTGACCGACCGCGTCCGCGCGGCGCTTGAGGCCAGCGGTATCGATCCGGATGCGGCCACGGTCGCAGACCTGAAAGCAGGGGACGAGTTCCATACGGGCGGCGTTCTGGCGACCAACAACCTGTTTGCGCAGTTGTCGCCGACCCATGCGACCCGTGTTCTGGATGTCGGATGCGGTATCGGCGGGACCTCTCGCTATGTCGTGGATCGCTATGACTCGACAGTTACAGGCGTCGATCTGACACCGGAATTCGTTGAAACCGCCAAGGTGCTCAGCGATATGGTCGGGCATTCCTCGAAAACCAGCTTTCATGTGGGCAGCGCATTGGACATGCCGGTGCCGGATGCTGGGTTCGACCTGGCCGTCATGATGCATGTGGGCATGAACATAAAGGACAAGGCCGGGCTGTTCGCCGAAGTGTCGCGGGCGCTGGCCAAGGGTGGCACTTTTGCCCTGTTCGATGTGATGGCCGGAGACGTGGACGAGCCGCTGGCTTTCCCTTTGCCGTGGTCCACTGTTGCCGAAACCTCGTTCGTGGATGCGCCGGATGTTTATAAGTCTGCGGCAAGCGCCGCGGGTTTTGAACTGGTGACAGAAACGGATCGCACCGAATTCGCGATACAGTTCTTCGAGGACGTCTTTGCAAAGATTGCCGAATCCGGCCCGGCACCGCTGGGCATTCACCTGATGATGGGCGAGACGGCACCCGAAAAGTTCCAGAACTACGTCAAAAACCTCAAGGCCGGGCGCATACGTCCGACCGAAATGATATTCAAAAAATCCGGCTGAGCCGGGAAGGGAGAAGCCATGGCCGATCTGACGACTAACTTTCTGGGCATTTCCAGCCCCAACCCTTACTGGCTGGCCTCTGCGCCGCCGACGGACAAGGAATACAATGTTCGTCGCGCGTTTGAGGCCGGTTGGGGCGGTGTTGTGTGGAAGACACTGGGGTCCGAGGGACCGCCGGTCGTAAATGTGAACGGCCCGCGGTATGGCGCGATCTACGGTGCCGACCGCCGTTTGCTGGGACTGAACAATATCGAACTGATCACCGACCGCCCGCTTGAGGTGAACCTCGAGGAAATGGCGCGGGTCAAGGCCGACTATCCGGATCGCGCCCTGATCGCTTCGATCATGGTGCCCTGCGAGGAAGAAGCCTGGAAAGCCATTCTGCCGCGCGTGGCTGAAACCGGCGCGGACGGAATCGAACTGAACTTCGGTTGCCCGCACGGGATGAGCGAGCGCGGTATGGGGTCCGCCGTAGGGCAGGTGCCGGAATATATCGAGATGGTCACGCGTTGGTGCAAGCAATACTATGACCGTCCGGTCATCGTGAAACTGACACCGAATATCACCGATATCCGGAAACCTGCGGCGGCGGCCAGAAATGGTGGCGCGGATGCGGTGTCGCTTATCAATACGATCAATTCGATCACCAGCGTCAATCTGGATACGTTCAGCCCGGAACCCTCGATCGATGGCAAGGGCAGCCACGGAGGATATTGCGGCCCTGCCGTGAAGCCGATCGCCCTGTCGATGGTGTCCGAAATCGCTCGGGCCGAGGCGACGCATGGCATGCCAATCTCGGGCATCGGGGGTGTCACCACATGGCGTGATGCGGCCGAGTTTATCTCGCTGGGATGTGGCACGGTGCAGGTCTGTACCGCTGCGATGACCTATGGGTTCAAGATCATTGATGAATTGACGGCAGGTCTGTCGGAATGGATGGATGAAAAGGGGTATACCAGCATTGATGAGGTGATCGGGCGCGCGGTGCCCAATGTCACCGATTGGCAATACCTGAACCTGAACTACATCGCCAAAGCCAAGATCGATCAGGACCAGTGCATCAAATGCGGCCGATGCTATGCCGCCTGTGAAGATACCAGCCATCAGGCGATTTCAATGTCGGATGACCGTGTGTTCGAGGTGACGGATGACGAATGCGTCGCCTGTAACCTCTGCGTTGATGTCTGCCCGGTGGAAGGCTGTATTTCGATGGTGCCGATGGCGGCGGGTGAAATCGATCCGCGCACCGGGAAAGAGGTTCAGCCGACCTATGCGAACTGGACCACGCACCCGAACAATCCGATGGCCAAAGCAGCGGAATGATCGAGACAAGGAATATCCCTGAGGGGCCGCTGACGCGGCCCCTGCATTCATGGCGTCAGAAGCTTTCGGTACAGCGTATCGACAAAGGGCTCTGCACCCTCAAACGGGTTTTCGTCACCCAGAATAGCCCGCACCTGAACGTCGAAATCGGCATAATGCTGCGTCAGCGCCCAGATCGAAAACATCAGATGATAAGGGTGCAACCGCGCGATTTTGCCCTGATCCATCCAATTGGTGAGAATGGTGACCTTTTCGTCAACCAGTTGTTTGAGATCATTGGACAAAGCGTCGTGAATGCGGGGCGCTCCTTGCACAAGCTCATTGGCAAAAAGGCGGCTTTCCCGTGGTAGCTCCTGACTCATTTGCAGTTTCCGGCGAATATAGGCCAGCATTTCCTCCATCGGATCACCGGTCTCATCCAGATCATGCAGGGGCGCCAGCCAGGTTTCCAACAGGCCCGAAAGCAATTCGGTGTGGATCGCTTCTTTCGACGCGAAATAGTAGAGGAGATTGGGTTTGCTCAACCCCGCCTCGGCAGCAATCTGATCGACGGTCGCCCCACGAAACCCGTGTGCGGAAAACACATTCAGGGCAGCCTCGAGAATCGCGGCTCGGTTCTTCTTCTGGATACGAGTCGGTGCGCGGTCTTTCGGCATGATTTCAGTGTGTCTCTTTTTTCGTCGGATGGGCACGGATTACACTGAAATTTCAGGCTTTGCCGCGCAATTTCTTGACTGATACCGAACCCGTGATAGCGTGAGTTTGACCAGTTGGTCAAATCAAGACACCAATAGCGAGCAAAATCGCAAGCAAACAGGGAATAAGACAATGGCAGCTCCGGCGCAGAATCTCAGGATCAATGGCGACAGGTTGTGGGACAGCCTGATGGAGATGGCCAAGATCGGTCCCGGTGTTGCGGGGGGGAATAACCGGCAAACTCTGACTGACGAGGATGCCGAAGGCCGTGCCTTGTTCCAGAAATGGTGTGAAGAGGCTGGATGCACCATGGGGCTGGACCAGATGGGCAACATGTTTGCGCATCGTGAGGGCACCGACCCGGACGCTTTGCCGGTCTATGTGGGTTCGCACCTGGATACGCAGCCGACTGGCGGAAAATATGACGGTGTGCTGGGCGTTCTGGGCGGGCTGGAGATTATCCGCACACTCAATGATCTCGGGATCAAGACAAGACATCCCATCGTGGCGACCAACTGGACCAACGAGGAAGGGACGCGATATGCGCCTGCCATGCTGTCGTCCGGTGTCTTTGCTGGAATGCACACGCAGGACTGGGCGTATGACCGTGAAGATGCCGAGGGTAAGAAATTCGGGGATGAACTGAACCGGATCGGTTGGCGCGGCGAAGAAGAAGTCGGCGCGCGCAAGATGCATGCTTTCTTTGAGTTGCATATCGAACAGGGTCCGATCCTTGAAGCCGAAGGAAAGGATATCGGCGTCGTCACCCACGGACAGGGTCTGAGCTGGACACAGGTCACGGTGACCGGCAAGGATGCCCATACCGGTTCAACCCCGATGCCGATGCGCAAGAATGCCGGACTTGCGATGGCGCGCATTCTTGAGAAAGTGGACGAAATCGCCTGGTCTCATGCACCGCATGCGGTCGGTGCCGCGGGGCATATCGACGTATTCCCGAATTCTCGCAACGTAATCCCCGGAAAAGTCGTTTTCACGGTCGATTTCCGCTCGCCCGAGCTGGAGGTGATCACCGACATGGAAAATCGCCTGCGGGTGGCGGCGGAAGATATTGTCGAAGAAATGGGCCTGCAGATCGGATTCGAGAAAGTCGGCGGTTTCGATCCGGTGAAGTTCGACGACGATTGCGTGTCTGCCGTGCGCGATGCGGCTGAAAGGCTGGGCTATTCGCATACCAACATCATCTCGGGCGCGGGGCATGATGCCTGCTGGATCAACCGTGTGGCCCCGACCGCCATGGTCATGTGCCCCTGTGTGGACGGGCTGAGCCATAATGAGGCTGAAGAGATCAGCAAGGATTGGGCGGCAGCCGGGGCAGATGTCCTGCTGCATGCCGTGGTCGAGACTGCCGAAATCGTGGAATAGGGGGCGCTGCCCCCGTCGCCCAAGGGCGACTCCCCCGGGATATTTTTGGCCAGATGAAGCAAGCGGCGCAGACCGCATCAGGGAGTTCAAAATGAGTACTGTTATTAAAAACGGAACCGTTGTCACCGCGGATTTGTCATACAAGGCGGATGTATTGGTCGAAGGCGGCGTCATCACCGGGATCGGGATGGGTCTGAAAGGTGATAACGAGCTGGACGCGACCGGCTGTTATGTGATGCCCGGTGGGATTGATCCGCATACCCATCTGGAAATGCCGTTCATGGGCACCTATTCCAGCGATGATTTCGAAAGCGGTACGCGGGCGGCCCTGGCGGGGGGCACGACTATGGTTGTTGACTTCGCACTGCCCAATCCGGGTGAAAGCCTGTTGGATGCCCTGAAGCGCTGGGACAACAAATCAACGCGGGCGAATTGCGACTACTCGTTCCACATGGCGGTGACATGGTGGGGCGAACAGGTATTTGACGACCTCAAGACCGTGATCGAGACGCGCGGCATCAACACGTTCAAGCATTTCATGGCCTATAAAGGCGCGTTGATGGTGAATGACGATGAGCTTTATGCTTCGTTCAGGCGTTTGGCCGAACTGGGCGGCATCGCAATGGTGCATGCCGAGAACGGAGACGTCGTTGCCGAACTGAGCGCCAAGCTTCTGGCCGAGGGGAACTCTGGCCCGGAAGCGCACGCTTATTCCCGACCGCCGCAAGTAGAGGGTGAGGCCACAAACCGGGCCATTATGATCGCAGATATGGCGGGCGTGCCGCTGTATGTTGTTCACACATCCTGCGAAGAGTCTCATGAGGCCATTCGCCGAGCCAGAATGCAGGGCAAGAGGGTGTGGGGCGAGCCGCTGATTCAGCATCTGACCCTGGATGAAAGCGAATATTTCAATCAGGATTGGGACCACGCCGCGCGGCGGGTCATGAGCCCACCGTTCCGCAATAAGCAGCATCAGAACAGCCTGTGGAATGGCCTGCAATCAGGATCGCTGAGTGTTGTGGCAACCGACCATTGCGCCTTCACGACCGAACAGAAACGCTTTGGAGTTGGGGATTTCACCAAGATCCCGAACGGGACCGGCGGTCTGGAAGATCGGATGCCGATGCTGTGGACGCATGGTGTGAATACCGGACGCCTGACGCCCAATGAATTTGTTGCGGTGACTTCAACAAACATCGCCAAGATACTGAATTGCTATCCGAAAAAAGGAGCGATCCTTGTTGGAGCGGATGCAGATATCGTCGTATGGGATCCTGAGAAAACGAAAACGATCAGAGCCAGTACGCAGCAATCTTCGATCGACTACAACGTGTTTGAGGGCAAAGAGGTCAAAGGCCTGCCGCGCTTTACGCTGACCCGTGGACAGGTTGCGGTACATGATGGTGAAATCCGCACGCAGGAAGGCCATGGCGAGTTTGTTGCGCGCGAGGCAAATACGACCGTCAACAAGGCTTTGAGCGCGTGGAAAGAACTAACCGCCCCTCGGCCAGTTGAGCGGACAGGTATCCCGGCGACGGGGGTTTGATCCGTTGGGCCGCTGTCTGGGCGGCCCCGGCACCACTCTTTTCAAGGCAGTAGAATGACCACTGAAAGCACGACCCAGCACGTCATCGAAGCAAGGCAGCTTGACCTCACCTTTCAAACCAATGACGGGCCTGTTCACGCGTTGAAAGACGTGAACCTGACGATCGACAAGGGTGAATTTGTTAGTTTCATTGGCCCCTCGGGCTGTGGGAAAACCACTTTCCTGCGCTGTATCGCGGCCTTGGAGACACCGACCGGCGGGTCGCTGACTGTCAACGGAATGACAGCGGACGAAGCACGGCGGAACAGGGCCTATGGGTATGTCTTTCAGGCAGCGGGCCTTTATCCCTGGCGCACCATAGCAAAGAACATCAAGTTGCCGCTTGAGATCATGGGCTATTCCGCATCCGAGCAGGAGGAACGGGTGAGAAAAGTCCTGGAACTAGTTGATCTTGAAGGATTTGGGGGAAAGTTTCCCTGGCAGTTATCCGGTGGGATGCAGCAGCGCGCCAGCATCGCGCGGGCCTTGGCCTTTGATGCTGATATCTTGTTGATGGATGAGCCGTTCGGCGCTTTGGATGAGATTGTGCGAGACCACTTGAACGAGCAGCTTCTGGCGCTTTGGGCCAGAACAGAAAAGACCATCGGATTCGTGACGCATTCGATTCCAGAAGCCGTATATCTGAGCACCAAAATTGTCGTGATGAGCCCGCGGCCGGGGCGGATTACGGATGTGATCGACAGCCCGCTGCCAAAGGAACGGCCGTTGGACATTCGTGACACTCCGGAATTCATCGAAGTGGCCCATCGTGTTCGCGACGGGTTGCGGGCGGGGCATTCTTATGACGACTGATCCGGGGGCAGAAACCATCAGACGGGCCGTGGTAAGTGACGTGCCGGCTTGTGCCCGCGTGATTTACAACTGGGCCTGGCAGACGGACTGGATGCCTGATGAATTGCCGGTGGAGGAATTGGCGACCCTGATCCACAAAGCGTTCGACAGTCGCGAGATCTGGGTCGCGGGTGATCCGGTTGATTGCTACATGTCCATAGATCCGGCGCAGTGTAAAATCGGTGCGTTGTATTGCAGCCGGACGGGGCAGGGAATTGGCAAGCGTTTCGTTGCCAAGGCGAAGCAGGGTCGGACCCATCTTTGGCTGACAACGCACAAACCTAATCAGGCGGCGCAGAGGTTTTACCGTCGTGAAGGGTTCGAGGTAACTGCCGAAGAACCACCCGTACCGCCGGATACAGTGCCCGTCTATCGAATGGAGTGGCATGCATGAAGCAGATCATTGCCGTTTTCACCGTCGTCGCCGTGATCGTTCTGTTCTGGTATGTCGCTTGCGTTCCGATGAACATCAAAGGGGTTTTGACCGAGCTTGAACGTGGCGGTGCCGAGGTTCAGCCACCCACCGCAAGTGCGCGCCGGGATCTGGGAGAGTTCGGTCTGGTTCTGAATAATTCGTTCGCGATTCCAGCAACTTGGGAGCAAGGCAAGCCCCGTTTGCCATCACCTCATCAGGTGGCGATTGAATTGTGGGATACAACTGTTCTGAAGAAAATCAACTCGAAAAGATCGCTGATTTTTCATGGGTGGGTGACACTCAGCGCTACGATGCTGGGCTTTGTCATCGGGACCGGGCTGGGTGTCTTGTTGGCCGTTGGGATCGTGCATAGCCGCGTGATGGATTTGTCGGTCATGCCATGGGCTATCGTTAGCCAGACGATCCCGATTATCGCTTTGGCTCCGATGATTATCGTGGTTCTTTACTCGGTCGGGGTTCAGGGGATCATTCCTAAGGCGATCATATCAGCGTATCTGAGCTTTTTCCCGGTTGTCGTCGGTATGGTCAAAGGGTTGCGCAGCCCTGACGCGATGCAACTTGACCTGTTGCGGACTTATAATGCCAGCCAATCGCAGGGGTTCTGGAAACTGCGCCTGCCCGCGTCGATGCCATACCTGTTCACCTCGTTGAAGATCGGTATTGCGGCGTCGTTGGTCGGCGCAATCGTGGGTGAGCTGCCGACAGGCGCTGTCGCAGGATTGGGTGCTCGGTTGCTGGCAGGCAGTTACTATGGTCAAACCGTGCAGATATGGTCAGCGCTGTTTGCTGCGGCCATTCTGGCCGCCTGCCTGGTCGGTTTGTTGGGATTGATTGAACGGTCGGTTCTGAAGCGGATGGGGATGGCGCAATGATGTTGGTTGTCTTTGCTTTGCTGCTGTGGGCTTTCGGCTGGTGGTTGAACAGCCGATTGGCCAGTGGCCCGCAAGCCGACAGCCAGATGGTACGCTTTCTGGCACCGGTGATTTTTGGTCTGACCATTGTTGGAGCCTGGGAGCTGGTGGTCCGTGGGCTTGAAGTGCCGCTGGTCATTCTGCCGGCACCGTCTGCCATAGCAGTGCGATTTGCAGGTAGCCTTGACATTCTTTGGGCCGACTTTGTTCAGACAATCCTGAAAGGGGCGCTCAGCGGATATGTCATCGGCTGTGGATCGGCCTTCCTTATGGCGATTGCCGTCGATCGGTGGGATTTCCTGCGTTTGGGGCTGTTGCCAGTCGGGAATTTCGTCGCGGCTTTGCCCATCGTTGGGACGGCACCCATTCTGGTCATGTGGTTCGGGTTTGATTGGCATTCCAAAGCGGCGGTGGTCGTTGTGATGGTGTTCTTTCCGATGCTGGTCAACACCGTGGCCGGTCTGCGCGAGGCCACCGCAATGCAGCGTGACTTGATGGAAACCTATGCTGCAAGCTATTGGCAGAGCTTTCTGAAGCTGCGGCTGCCCGCGGCGATGCCTTTCATTTTCAACGGGTTGAAGATTTCGACAACTTTGGCTTTGATTGGCGCCATCGTGGCGGAATTCTTCGGATCGCCAACGCTCGGTATGGGATTTCGGATTTCCACCAGCGTCGGTCAATTGTCGTTGGACATGGTCTGGGCCGAAATCGTTGTTGCCGCTATCGCGGGTACGGCCTTTTATGGCCTGGTGGCGGGAATCGAAAAAGTGGTGACGTTCTGGCACCCCTCACAACGCGGATAAGACGAAGAAAATCAACAGACCCTGAAAATCGGGGCGCAACAAGCAACTAGGAGAAATGAAGATGAACAAGCTATTCAGCGGGGCGGTTGCCGCCTTTGGTCTGGCAGCCAGTACGGCGCTGGCGGCGGATGAAGTGACACTGCAACTGAAATGGGTCACGCAAGCACAATTCGCGGGCTACTACGTTGCCAAGGACAAGGGCTTTTACGAGGAAGAAGGCCTGGACGTTACCATTCTGCCCGGTGGGCCTGACATCGCTCCGACACAGGTGATTGCGGGCGGCGGTGCTGATGTGACCGTTGAATGGATGCCTGCCGCTCTGGCCGCACGTGAAAAAGGGTTGCCGTTGGTGAACATCGCCCAGCCGTTCAAAAGCTCGGGCATGATGCTGACCTGCTGGAAAGATGCCGGTATTTCGTCGCCTGAGGACCTGAAGAACCGCACGCTGGGTGTCTGGTTCTTTGGCAATGAGTTCCCGTTCATGAGCTGGATGAGCCAGTTGGGCATCAGCACTGATGGGAAAGGCGACAACGGTGTGGAAGTTCTGAAACAGGGCTTCAACGTCGATCCGCTGCTGCAACGTCAGGCGGATTGCATCAGCACCATGACCTACAATGAATACTGGCAGGTCATCGATGCCGGTGTCAGCCCAGATGAACTGGTGACCTTCAAATACGAAGACCAGGGTGTCGCGACGCTGGAAGACGGTCTTTACGTTCTGGAAGAAAATCTCAGCGATGCGGCCTTCACCGACAAGATGCAGCGGTTTGTTCGCGCCTCGATGAAAGGATGGAAATACGCCGAGGAGAACCCCGACGAAGCAGCGGATATCGTGCTGGAGAACGATGCAACGGGTGCGCAGACGGAAGAACATCAGAAACGCATGATGGGTGAGATCGCCAAGTTGACCGCAGGTTCGAACGGCGCGCTGGACCCGGCGGATTTTGATCGCACCGTTGGTACCCTGCTGGCCGGAGGTTCTGACCCGGTGATCACCAAGACACCTGAAGGGGCCTGGACGCACCAGATTACGGATGCTGCTCTGAACTGACGCTAACCGTTAATTTGAAGGTCAAAAACGCGGTCCCAATCGGGGCCGCGTTTCGCATTCGTGGTGTCGGAATTGTGTCTGTACTTGGCACCGATATAAAGTAGTATTTCCCTGTAAACTTACGCGTATCTATACGAAGGGTGGATTGCAGGGAATAAAATGCAGGAATTTTCAACAGAATTCAGTGCTGCGATTGCCTTGATCCTTGGGGGAGATTCTGAGCTGTGGGCAATTGTGCTGTTGTCTCTGAAAGTGTCCGTTTTTGCGGTGCTGGTTTCTGCTCTGATCGGAATGCCCGTGGGGGCTGCGTTGGCCGTCGCCCGTTTCCCCGGCCGCCGGATGCTGATCGTCCTGATGAATGCACTGATGGGGTTTCCACCGGTTGTCGTAGGCCTGCTGGTCTATCTGATGCTGTCCCGTTCGGGTCCCTTGGGAGTGCTTGAGCTTTTGTACACTCCGACCGCCATGATCATCGCGCAGGTGGTGTTGGTCACTCCCATTGTCGCGGCTCTGACGCGCCAGGTTGTTGAAATGTTGGCTGAGGAATATTCAGAACAGCTGCGGTCCTTGGGAGTGTCACGGCTGGCCTCGGTCCCGGTTTTGTTGTGGGATGCTCGACTGGCACTGGTCACGGCCTTGCTTGCCGGTTTCGGACGCGCCATCGCCGAGGTGGGCGCGGTTATCATCGTTGGCGGAAACATCAATCATGTGACCCGCGTGATGACGACAACCATTGCGCTTGAAACGTCGAAGGGAAATCTGTCGCTGGCACTGGCGCTGGGGGCGATCCTGATCGGGATTGCAATTGCGGTAAACGCGATGGTCAGCGCGGTCAGTTTGCGGGCCGAACAGGAGGGGTTGCGCCATGCGTGACGTGATCTGCGAGATGTCGAACTGTCTGACGGTTGAAAAAGTGCAAATTCGCAGCAACGGCAAGGTTTTGCTGGATGTTCCTTCATTGGTTCTGGATGGTCCGGGGCCGACGTTGCTTCTTGGCCCCAACGGTGCGGGAAAAAGTCTGTTGCTACGGTGCTTGCATGGCCTGATCTCGCCGGATCGCGGGCGGGTGGTGCAGGACGGAAACCCTCTGGGCGCCGCGCAGAAAACGCGCCAAGCCATGGTATTTCAGAGACCGGTTCTGTTGCGACGGTCTGTTGCTGCAAACCTGGGCTTTGTCCTCAAGCGTCAGGGCAAGGGGCGAGCGGCGAGAAAGGCACGTATCATCGAGTTGCTGGCCGAAGGCGGGCTGGAGGGGAAGGCCTGGCAATCTGCCCGGTCGCTCTCAGGGGGCGAGGCCCAGAGGCTGGCCATTTTGCGTGCCTTGGCGCTGGAGCCCGAAACACTGTTTCTGGACGAACCGACCAGCGCCCTTGATCCCGGCGCAACACAGATGATCGAACGTATGGTTCTGCGCGCCTCGGCGCGGGGTGTACGGATCGTGATGGTCACACATGATATTGGCCAGGCCCGTCGTTTGGCGTCGGATGTGGTCATGATGCAGGGCGGTCATGTGGTTGAACACGGCCCCGCAAAGCAGGTTTTGGATACCCCCGAAAGCGAAGCATCGCGTCGCTACCTCGCGGGTGGATTGGTTACCTAAAAGATAAAACGGAGAAAATGATGTTCCGCGCAATACTTCGGGCAGCGGTGATAGCCTTTGGTCTGTCGGCAAATGCGGCCTTGGCAGAGACACCGTTCATTGTCGTGCAGTCTACGACATCCACCCAGAACTCGGGGCTGTTGGACTATATTCTGCCGTGGTTCGAGGCCGAGTCGGGCATTGACGTACGCGTTGTGGCTGTAGGAACCGGTCAGGCAATCCGCAACGCAGTGAATGGTGACGGGGACGTTCTGCTGGTTCACGCCAAATCCGCCGAAGAGAAATTCGTCGCTGATGGATATGGCGTGGAGCGGAAGGACCTGATGTATAACGATTTTGTATTGGTGGGCCCCAAGGCAGATCCCGCTGGAATTCGCGGTGGTGCCGACATTCTGAGCGCTCTTACAGCGATTGCAAAGGCTGAAGCCCCGTTTGCGTCGCGCGGTGATGACAGCGGAACGCACAAGGCCGAGCTGCGGCATTGGTCGGCTGCGGGGCTGGACCCAACCGGCGCGTCCGGCAGTTGGTATCGGGAAACCGGTTCAGGTATGGGGGCGACGCTGAACGTTGCCAGCGGCATGGACGCGTACACTCTGACAGATCGGGCGACGTGGCTGTCCTTTGGTAACAGAGGCAATCTTGAGATCCTGGTCGAAGGCGACCCGCGTCTGTTCAACCAATATGGTGTGATCCTCGTAAATCCTGAAAAGCATCCGCATGTACGGGCGGCCGCTGGTCAGCGTTTCATCGACTGGTTGACCGGGCCGGACGGGCAGGAGGCGATCGCCTCTTTCCGGCTGGACGGTCAGCAGGTGTTTTTCCCCAATGCGCAATAAGCTGGCCTGCGGCCAGCCCCTGCGGGGCGAGTATTTTTGAAAAGATGAAGGCGCGGGTGGATTTTCACCCGCTGGCCCCATTGTGGTGGATCGTGCCAAGACCAGACAGGTCATAGCCGCCGAACTCGCGTGCCCGCTGGGCGAACTGACCCGAGCGCAACAGGGTTAGCAGTTTCTGTATCGGCGGATCGAAAAAGGCCCGACGCCAGATGGCAAGATCCAGCCGCTCGGAATGAGTGGGGACAAAACCCAAGTTGTAGAGACCGGCTAGGGCGCCAAGCCCAAAACCGGCCTCGGCCTTCCGGTCATGCAGGGCGATCGCCAGCTCTTCTTCTGTACGTGCGCAGCCGGGTCGAATGTCCAGATCATCCCGGCGCAGGCCGTGGGCGTCCAGTTGGGCGTCAAACAGGCGCTGGCTTGCCGCACTGTCCTGACGCAGTATGACGGCGCGTGACTTGAGGTCGTCAAAAGAATTGATGTCGGATATGCCCGGGGCAAGAAGCAATCCACGCTCACGTCGGGCGACTTCGTATAGGATCACCGGGGCTTCGCCCAAAGTGTCTTGCAGGGATTCCTTGTTGAATCCGCCATTTTCGTGGATGTGTAACACAGCGCCCTGCGCACTGCGTTCACTGAGCCTGATCAGACCATCAAAAGAACCGTCGTAATAGGTGGCCAGCCCCGACCCACTTTCACGCAGCGCCCAGTCCAGCAAGGGATCGTGGCTGCCTGCTATGATCGGGGGCAGGGGCGGTTCTGCGACCTGAGGGCCGGATCGCGACGCGTTGAGCCAGGCAATGATCTCGGCCCGCGGAAATAACAGCTTGCCCATGGCGCGCACACACGGCACCTCGCCTGACGAGGCAAGGTCATAAGCCTTCCGCTCGCCAATGCGCAGCAGATCGGCCAGTTCACGGGTGGTCAGATATTGCGCCATTCAGTCGAGGCGCACGGCGATGCCGGACGTAGTGTCAGCGGTGCTGAACCCGATCTGTTCCAGCACAAACGGGGCTGCGCCTGCAATAACGACCATCGTGGCGACGGCGGCAAGAAAGGCTTTCATGGGCTCCTCCGGTTCAGTTCCGGTCAGTTGTTGCGCGACGCAGAAAAGCGATAAGATCCTGGCGATCCTGTGCTTCGGCAATTCGCTGCATCGGCATTTTCGACCCCGGAATGTAGTGGTCTGGCCCCTCGTCGAAAAGGGCATTTATTGTCTCGTCATTCCAAATGATATCAGAGCCTTGCAATGTATCCGAGTACAAATATCCACGAACCGTGCCGGCCTGACGTCCAAATACACCGTGCAGGGTTGGGCCTGCACGTCGCGCGTTATCGGAGGACAGGCTGTGACAGATCGAACATTTGCGCGCAAACTGGCGTTCCCCGTTGTCCATCTCATCAGGATTTTTCAGGAAACTCGGTTCTGTCGAGGCCATCTGGTGTTGGTCGGACAGAGCGTCCACAGGCCAGCTGTACATCGCCTCGTCAAGTCCGCCCGCATGGATGTTTTTACCGTCTTTGGAAAATGCCAAAGCCCAGACCGGACCGCGCAACGTGGCGCGAAAATCCTGTGCAATGCGCCAATCGACGGTGTCGATGACCATAATATACCCTTCGCCATCGCCTACGGCCAAAAGTTTCCGATCCGGGCTGAGCGCAAGGGCAAGGATCGGGCGGCGGTCCAGAGTGAAATCGCGCTCTTCACCGTTGGAAAGGTCAAGGATACGTGTGACACCGTCTACCGCACCATAAGCGAGCCAGTTGTCCTGTGCATTCAGCGCCAGTTCGTTGATGCCGAACCCGTGCTCGACCAGACGCCTTGTTTCTTGCCCGCTGGACACATCCCATAAGCGCAAAGCGCCGTCGACGCCCGCCGAAAAAAGCTGCGTGCCGTCAGGTGAGAATGCGACCGCGTTTACGCCACTGCCGGTCGGTCCAAGCCGCGCGGGTTCTGTGCCATCGACAGGCCACAGGCCGATTGTTCCATCCCAGCTGGCCGTGGCAATAAGGGTTTCTGACGCGGCAAGGCCAACAATCTTGCCCTTGTGTCGGCCAATGATTTCACCGCTGGGCCACTTGCGCAGGGTGAAATCGTCCCCGGCAGAATAAAAAGCGGAGCCGTTGAACGCGACTGCGTTCACGGCGGCCTCGTGCCCTTCGAACCAATTTGGCGTTTGCCCGGTCCAAAGACCCACAGAGTTATCGAAACTGGCTGTTGCAATGCGACCGTCTGGCGCGGTGGCGATGCCCATGATGGGGCCGCCATGCCCTTTCAGTGTGAAGAATTCTGCCACGGCGGGCAGGGGCACCAGCGCCAGCGCCAGAACCAGCCCACGCATCTATTCAGCGGGTGAGGCGGCTGCTTTGCCAGCCTCTTTTTCCTGCACCTCTTCCAGCCAGAGCGAGTGATGCTCGCGCGCCCATTGTTCTTCGACCTCTCCGGTTCCCATGGCGTCAAACGCGCCCTCCATCCCGACCGAGCCGAGATAGATATGCGCGACGATGATCGCGATGAACACATAGGCAATCATGACATGCCAGACTTGGGCGAATTGCATCTCTTCCTGCGGCGACATCTGCACCGGCAAGGTCAGACCCAGCGCCTGCGGAATACCCGTGGCGTTTGCGACCGAGAAGGTCTTGGCGAACAGGGGCATCTCAAACGGGAACAGCAGTGACAAGCCGGAAAGGCTGATCGACACGCCCAGCAGGATGCAGGCCCAGAAGATGATCTTTTGCCCCGCATTGAATTTCCAGGCGGGCGGGTGGTTGCCCTTGGTGAACAGGCCCCCGCCAGCGGCCAGCCATTTCAGGTCAGTGCGGTTGGGGATGTTATGAGCAATCCAGTTCACCGTGACAATGATCAGACCCAGCATGAAAGCCCAGGCCAGATTATTATGCAGCCACTTGCAGCCCTGTGCGATGGTGGCGAAACCTTCCTTGCCGAAGATCGGGATCAGGAAGTCGCGGCCATAGAGCGTGAGCAAACCAGTAATGGCGAGGATCAGGAACGATCCAGCAAACAGCCAATGGCCAAAACGTTCAATCCCGTTGAAACGGGTGACCGTGCGGCCCGTTTTCTCTCCATCGATGCGGATTTTCCCACGGATCAGGAAGAACAGCAGAATGATGCCCAGCATCCCGGCGATGATGTAAGTGCCATATTCGCGCAGCGGTCCGCTGCGGAAGTTCAGCCACCACATGCCGCCATCCTGTATCAACACGCTTGCAGCGGGGCCGTTTGACGATACGGTCACATTGGCCGAGCCATAGCGCAACGCACGATATACATCACTGTCCGACGCGACACCACGGGTGCCAAGCTGACCCATCAGACCCTCGACATTGCTCTGGCCGGTATTGCCGGAGCGATATCCGTTATCCACCTGCTCACCACGTTGCCGGGCGAGAATATCTTCAAGGGTCGTCGCTCCGCCGGTTCCCGCCCTTTCAGGCGTGGCGTTGCTGTCATCGGTCGTTTGGGCGGCTGCCGAAAAGGTCAGTCCAAGGGTGAACAGAAAAGCGATGAGAAAGCGGAGCATCTGAACCTCGGTCAAATTCCAAGATCGGACAACCCGCGCCGAGCGGGTTGTCCATTGCTTTGTGCAGACAGCGGCTTAGCCGTCTTTCTGGTCGTAGGCAGTACCCCAGCCCCAGGCGCCCGAGCCGAAACCGCGCGCCACGACGCGTTCACGGTAAACAGCCGACACCACGTCGCCGTCACCGGCAAGCAGGGCCTTGGTGGAGCACATCTCGGCGCAGATGGGCAGTTTGCCCTCGGCGATCCGGTTGCGACCGTATTTGGCGAACTCTGCGGTCGAGTGGTTTTCTTCGGGACCACCGGCGCAGAAGGTGCATTTGTCCATCTTGCCGCGTGAACCGAAATTGCCCGCCTGCGGGTATTGCGGCGCGCCAAACGGGCACGCGTAGAAGCAATAGCCGCAACCGATGCACAGGTCCTTGGAGTGCAGGACAACACCTTCTTCGTTCTGATAGAAGCAGTCGACCGGGCACACCGCCATGCAGGGCGCATCCGAACAATGCATACAGGCCACCGAGATCGAGCGTTCGCCCGGATTGCCGTCATTGATCGTCACCACCCTGCGGCGGTTGATACCCCAGGGTACCTCATGCTCGTTCTTGCACGCGGTTACGCAGGCGTTGCATTCGATGCAGCGTTCAGCGTCGCAGAGAAACTTTGCTCTAGCCATTAATCGTCCTCCTTACGCTGCCGAGATCTTGCAGAGAGTACACTTGGTCTCCTGCATCTGGGTCACTGAATCATAGCCATAAGTCTGGGCGGTGTTGGAACTTTCGCCCAGAACATAGGGGTCAGCACCGGCGGGGTATTTGTGCCGCAAGTCCTCGCCCTGGAAATGGCCGCCAAAGTGGAAAGGCATGAAGGCGACACCGGCACCGACCCGATTGGTCAGCATCGCCATCACCTTGACCTTACCGCCTTCCGGACCTTCGACCCAGACCTGTTGCCCGTCCCGAATGCCAAGGTTGTTGGCATCGCGCGGATTGATCTCGACGAACATGTCCTGCTGAAGTTCAGCAAGCCATGGGTTAGACCGGCTTTCCTCGCCGCCGCCTTCATATTCAACCAGACGACCTGACGTCAGGATTATCGGGTAATCCTTTGAAAAGTCGTTCTTTTGGATCGAAGCATAAAGGGTGGGCAGGCGATAGGCGTGCCGGTCTTCGTAGGTTGGATAGTCCACCACCAGATCACGCCGGTTCGTATAAAGCGGCTCGCGATGCAGTGGGATCGGATCCGGGAAGGTCCAGACGACCGCGCGGGCCTTGGCGTTCCCGAAGGGCGCACAGCCATGCTTGATCGCCACCCGCTGGATACCGCCCGAAAGGTCGGTTTTCCAGTTGGTCTCGGGGCCTGCAACGGCATCGATTGCAGCGCGTTCTTCAGCCGTCAGGTCACCGTCCCAGCCAAGGTCCGTCAGCATCTGCATCGTGAATTCAGGGTATCCGTCCTGAATTTCTGATCCAACGCTATAGACCCCTTCGGCCAGCAGGTTGTCGCCATCGCGTTCCACTCCGAACCTGGCGCGGAAGGTCAGGCCGCCTTCGGCCACCGGTTTGGACATGTCATAGAGGTTCGGAGTCCCCGTATGACCCATCTCAGCGGTTCCCCAGCACGGCCAGGGCAGACCATAATATTCGCCGTCGTTTGGTCCACCAATGGCTTGCAGCGTGGTTCGGTCGAACGTGTGCTGATTGGCCATATGGCTTTTCAAGCGCTCCGGCGACTGCCCGGTATATCCAATGGTCCAGAGGCCTGAGTTGAATTCACGCGTGATGCTTTCAACATTCGGGGTCTCGGGGTCTTCCATCTCGATATTGCGGAACAGGCGATCCGCCCAACCGAACTTATTGGCGAACTTGGCCATGATGACCTCGTCCGGCAGGCTTTCGAACAGCGGATCAACCACCTTGTCACGCCACTGCAACGAGCGGTTTGACGCCGTGACCGAGCCACGGGTTTCGAACTGCGTACAGGCGGGCAAAAGGTAGACGCCATCGGTGCGGTCATGCAGAACGGCCGAGACAGTGGGATACGGGTCAATCACGACCAGCATGTCCAGCTTTTCCATTGCCGTTTTCATTTCCGGACCCCGCGTTTGCGAGTTCGGCGCATGACCCCACAGAACCATGGCACGGACATTGTTGTCCTGATCCATGTTCGCAGGGTCTTCCAGAACACCATCGATCCAGCGGGATACCGGGATACCGCTTTCATTCATCAGCGGTTTGTCCTTGCCGTCTTTGCCCTTGATCGTGGCGAACTGGCCCTTCAGCCAATCCAGGTCTTCGCCCCAGACGCGGCTCCAGTGACCCCATGCGCCCGCGGACAGGCCGTAATAGCCGGGCAGAGTGTGGGACAATACACCAAGGTCTGTCGCGCCCTGCACATTGTCGTGGCCGCGGAAGATATTGGTACCACCACCCGAGGTACCCATGTTGCCCAGCGCAAGCTGAAGCACACAATAGGCGCGGGTGTTGTTGTTGCCGTTGGTGTGCTGCGTGCCGCCCATGCACCAGATGACCGTGCCGGGGCGGTTGTTGGCCATTGTTCGGGCAACACGTTTCAGTTGCGAACCAGGCACGCCTGTGACGCGTTCTGTTTCTTCAGGCGTCCATTTGGCCACCTCATCCTGAATCTGGTCCATGCCCCAGACACGGGTGCGGATGAACTCTTTATCCTCCCAACCATTGTCGAAGATGTGCCACAGGATACCCCAGATCAGCGCAACGTCTGTACCCGGGCGGAAACGGACATACTCATCCGCATGGGCCGCGGTGCGCGTAAATCGCGGGTCGCAGACGATGAGCGGTGCGTTGTTCTGCTCTTTCGCGCGCAGAACGTGCAGCAGAGAGACAGGGTGCGCCTCGGCCGGGTTGCCGCCGATGATGAAGATGGCGCGCGAGTTGTGGATGTCGTTATACGAATTGGTCATGGCGCCGTAGCCCCATGTATTCGCAACACCCGCAACAGTGGTCGAGTGGCAGATACGGGCCTGATGATCCACGTTGTTCGTGCCCCAGTAGGCAGCGAATTTGCGGAACAGATAGGCCTGTTCGTTATTGTGTTTCGCTGAGCCCAGCCAATACACGCTGTCGGGCCCGGATTCTTCGCGGATCGACATCATGCCGTCGCCGATCTCGTTGATCGCCTCTTCCCAGCTGATGCGCTTCCACTCGCCGCCTTCCTTTTTCATCGGATATTTCAGGCGGCGCTCGCCATGGGCGTGCTCGCGAACCGAAGCCCCCTTGGCACAGTGTGCACCCAGATTGAACGGGCTGTCCCAGCCGGGTTCCTGCCCGACCCAGACACCGTTCTGTACTTCGGCAACGACGGTACAGCCGACCGAACAGTGGGTGCATACGGATTTGATGTTTTCGACGGCCTGATTGGCCGCTATCTGGGCACTGGCTGGCGTCACGGTTCCACCCGTGGCACTGATCGCGGCAAGGCCGCCGATCGTCAGGCCCGAGCCACGCAGGAATGCGCGGCGATCGACGGTTTTCTCGCCGACCTGGGACAGGATACTTGTCCGCTGGGGGCGTCTCGCAACCCCGTTGGTCTTTTTCCTAAGCATGTCTTTCCTCCCTTGCGCGCCGTGTCAGCCACGGCTGGCTTGGTACTGCTGAAACCGACGTCAGGGCCAATCGCAACCGTCTGCCGGGTGTGAAAGCGTCCGGTCCTAGAACCGGGTGCTCTCGATGTAGGCGCGTGTATGCGCAGTATCCTGAATGCGGGTTTCGTCGGTCGGCAGCGCGGCGGCTTCGGCCTTCCCGGTCAGGCTGGCGGCGGCAACGGCAGCAGGTGCTGCGGTTCCGGCCAGTTTGAGGAAGTCACGGCGGGTGGCGCCTTCTTCCTTGGTCTTGCTCATGGGAACCTCCTTTCCCAATTGCAGTGTAACGCCCGTTTGGGCGCTGGCGAATGACAGCGGTTCACGCTGTCGTCATCCGGAACGCTTCGCGCTCGATCTCCATGAACACCCGACCGGCAGTGCCGACGGATGCATAAAGAACCGAGTTCTCGGCTGCTTCCAAATCCGAATAGAAATGCGTGGCCCACGGGCCGATATGCTTGCTCCAGAATGCCTTTTGGTCATCAAGGGATGCCGGGCTGCCAAAACGCCCGACGATCATTCCGGCCATCATCTCCATCAATGAGGCGATGTTATCTTCGGGCTCGAACACGTTCTGGGCACGTGTAATCCCGCGAACCGCCATGTCATTGCGCAGCTGAGCCAAGGGTTTCTCGTTCAGGAAGCCCGTCAGGTAGAAACTGGCGTAAGGCAGCAACTCACCCCGGCCCAATCCGATGAACAACGCATTGAATTCCCGTTCGGCAGCGGCTGGCTTGGTAACTTTGGCAACCCGCGCCATGGATTGAATGGCCTTGCCAAGATCCGTGTCATCTCCGACCAGACCAGCCATTTGGTTCAGCAATATCTGGTCCGGAGGACCTGCCAGTAACAGACCCAGAAAGTTATAGAAATCCGCGCGCAGGCGATCCTCGGCTGAAACATCCAGAGTGTGCGCGTCACTTGCGGTCATTCGGTCATCCTTCAAATTCAAATGTCATTCGACGTGGCGACGGGGGACGTTCGAGTTCTTCCGGCTCTTCTACCTGAGCAACTGAAACCGGCTGTGGCACGGGATCGGGGTCAACCGGCACGACCTCAGGTTCAGAGAGCGTATCAGCCTCGATTTCGTCTACTTCCGTTTCTTGCGCGTCGGCGGCCAGTGCCTCGACATGCGCCAGCATGCCTTTTCCAACCTGATAGGCGGTTTGGATGTTTTCGATCACGCAGGCGGAATCGGTGTAGTCCTCGCCGTAATCAACCAGCCCGTCGACATTGGCCAGAACAGGGTTCAGCCGCCACAGCCGACGCAGGGCACGGCGCCGAAGGCGATCAGGCACTGCCTTGGACATAAAGCCCGAAACATCATCGCCGGGTCCGAGGGTATCGGGATCGGGAAGATTGAATTCAGCCAAAATCTCAGCGTCACTCTTTTCTTCAAGTTCGGCGTGATGGGCTGCGATCACCTGTTCTTCAAGGGCGAGCGCCTCGGCTTCAGCTTCGGCTTGAACGGCAGCCTTTCGGCGCGACCAGAAATCACGCCGCTCTGTCATTGCAGCACCCGTCTCGGGGCGCGGAAAACATCCGATGCCTGCCGGATACGCGCGTCGCCCTTACCATCCTCCACCAAATCGGTTCGCTTTCTGTCGCGACGGCGCTTGACGAACACTTCGTGCTGGTGATGTTTCAGGGTGAAATCCCGTACCCAGGCGATCAGTCCTTCGGTCATTGGGATTTTCTCGACAATCTCTTCGCCGGTGTCCGCGTAATCCTGTCCCTGGAACGGAGAAGCGGTGATCAGAACTGCATTCAGGGGCGTGTCGCCCTTCAGCTCATTCCGCAGTACAAGATAGATCGAGGGCTGCCCGTCCGACAGGTTGACCAGGTAGGCTTCGGTCTCGTCCGCCCAGAGGGTCAGGGGAAGGGTGGCAGCGTGGTATTCCACCGCCTCGCCTTCGCGGCGCAGTTCCTGCCAATCGGCTGGCCCTGCACCGGGCAACACGGCGACCGCGCGCCAGTTCCAGCGGGCCCAACGTGTGACCCCGGGTGTTTTGCGCACAATGACGCCAACCGGCATGTCGATCTGGCTTGCGGCCTTGGCCACTGGATCCTCCCCGAAAGGCTCTCCCCTGCCTTTCCATGTCCACTATGGTACACAAAATAGCCGCGTGCCAAGCCTGCGCGTTAATACTTTGGTCGTATTCCCGGTAGCGTCTTCGTGATCAAAGCCTGAGAAGGCTTTTGTTTTATGGGATTTTGCCGCGAAACTCTGCCGGGCGCGCTGTGCACTTCGCAGGGTTGAAGTTGCCTCATCGGGAATGCAGCCTAAAGTGCAAAGGATCGGGACTGCTTCCCGAGGGAGGGGACATGGGCACGAAACTTTTGCTCTGCGATTGCGCGGGAACTCAGGCGCTGGATTCGGTCAGGATCGCAAGCGCCTGCGGAATTACCTGTTCAAAGGTTCATACCGCGCTTTGTACAAAAGAACTGCAATCCGCTGCGGCCTTGATGCAAGAGGGCGATATCGTCATCGCCTGTCTGCAGGAACAAGAGGTATTCCGGTCGCTTGCCGAAGATATGAATGTCGAAATCCCCGGCTTTGTCGACCTGCGGGATCGCGCCGGTTGGTCCGATCAGGGCGCGGATGCGGCGGCCAAAATGGCTGCCTTAGCTGCCGAAGCGTTCCTGCCGCAACCGGTGACGCCCAGCGTTGATGTTATCAGCGAAGGCACGTGTTTCATCATTGGTCCTGGTACCGTTGCCTTTGGACTGGCGGAAAGGTTGGCCCGAACACTGGCTGTAACCGTTCTGGTCACGGATCAGGCTGAGCCGGACTCTCGGGCCTTCGATGTCATTCGGGGACAATTGCGGTCTGTTTCGGGTGCTCTGGGTGGGTTTTCCTTGCGTCTGGACAATGTGCAGCAAGTGGTTCCCGCAGGCAGAGGTGCTTTCAATTGGACGGAACCAAGAGATGGGGCGCAATCAGCCTGCGATATCATCGTTGACCTAACGGGGGGCACGCCCTTTGTGCAAGCTCCGGCCAAGCGCGAGGGGTACCTGAGGGCTGATCCCAAGGATGCGGTGTCTGTAGAACGTTTGGCTTTTGAAGCCGCCCAACTGGTCGGAACATTCGAAAAACCACTGTACGTGCGACTGGAGGAAACACTTTGCGCCCATTCGCGGGCGGAACAGGTCGGATGCTCAAACTGTCTGGATATCTGCCCAACCGGTGCAATCACACCCTCGGGCGAGCATGTGGCGATTGATCCAATGGTCTGCGCCGGGTGTGGCGAATGCACGGCGGTCTGCCCGTCAACGGCGATAACCTATGAAGATCCACCTGTTTCGGCCCTGCTGTCACGGATGCATATTCTGGCACGCACGTACCGAAGGGCAGGCGGTATCGCACCCCGGTTGCTTGTGCACGACGCCCACGGGGCCGAAATGATAAGGCTTACAGCAAGGTTCGGCCGGGGATTGCCTGCGGATGTTATCCCGCTGGAATTGAAAGTGATATCCGGGTTCGGCCATTCGGAAATGCTGGCCGCGCTGGCACATGGATTTGCGCGTGTGGATGTGTTGCTGGCCCCGAAGACCGAACGGGATGCGCTGGATCGCGAAATTGAACTGGCACGTGCCATAACCAGTTCGGATGCGATCGGGCTGATCGAGGAGGTGGACCCTGATGCGATGGCAGACTTGCTGTATGCGCAAAATGTCCCCGAACCGTTGGCAAATCCGGTCTTGCCACTTGGCAACCGCCGACAAATCGCGCGGCTGGCAGCACAGGCCCTGAACCCGCAGGCCAAAGCCCCGCTGCCATTGCCTGAAGGTGCGCCTTACGGTGCCGTTGCTGTGAATACAGACAGTTGCACGCTCTGTCTAAGTTGCGTGTCGCTGTGCCCGTCCGGGGCTTTGATGGATAACCCTGACAAGCCCCAGTTGAACTTTCAGCAGGATGCGTGCCTGCAATGCGGAATGTGCAAGACGATCTGCCCCGAAGACGCGATCACCTTGGTGCCGCAACTGGATCTGAGCGATGCTGCCCTGTCTCAGCAGGTCCTGAACGAGGAGGAACCGTTTGCCTGCATCGAATGCGGGGCTTTGTTCGGGGTGAAATCAACCGTTGAACGGATCATGGAAAAGCTTTCGGGCACGCACCCGATGTTTGCCACGTCGGATCAGGCACGGATGATCCAGATGTGCGACAATTGCCGGGTGAATGCTCATTTCCAGCAGCAGGACAATCCGTTCCAGTCAAAACCCAAGCCTCGGGTCGTTACCACCGAGGATTACTATTCGGATAGAAAGGATCACTGAAGCTTTAGCGGCGCGCCCAGATCAGCGGCGTCTATGCGCGAAACAAACGCCAGGATGGCTTCAAGATCGTCCAACGTCATCTTGACCGGGTGAATTGGGGATGGGCGCTCGGGATCAAAGGGCGGTGTCAACCCGTCGATCTGCGTGAATGCGGGGTGGGGATTGAGGGCAAAGAACGCTTCGAACCGTTCCGACCAATCTGGCATCGCGCGCAGGACGGCGAAAGAGGGGGTCGAGCCAAGCCCGTTCATCCGATTGCGGGGGCCAATCACATGACATCGACCACAATGGGTCATCGACAGTTCTTCGCCCAACACGGTGTTGCCGTCCAGGGTATCGTCCGACTGGGTGACCTTGGGATCAAAGCTGGCGCTGAACGGTTCACCCACCACAGGAGGAAAGCTTTCGACAGTGCGCTTGCCGATCTCTGATTGCAGCCAGTCGCGAAACCGGATTTGACGATCATCGCCTTCGATCCGCAGGTGATAAACCACGCCACCACGGGCAAAGACAGGATCGCCGGGTGGTTCGGTTACCAGCAGCATGGCACCGGCATCATCTGCGACAACGCGTATCCCGGTCTTGAGAGAGAAGCGAGGAAGGATATGTTGCAACAGACCGGAGTCGTTAACCTCTGCCGGAGCCGCAAGGCCAATCGCCTCCTGCGACAAGGAGGGGGTGGCGGTGAGCGTCAGGCTCAGGCACAACAAGACAAGGCGCATGGTTTAGCCTAACTATGAAGGCTGTTACGCGTCAAATGAACAGAAAGAGACGGAGACACATGCAATGAGCGGCGACCAATACATGTCGACACGCACGCCCCTGTCGGCGGGGCATACCAAGGAGAGAACAGCATGAGTGTTCGTGACGCGGTTCTGGCGAATCTGAAAAAGATCACCGATCCGGTTTCAGGTCAGGACATTGTCAGTGCGGGCATCGTGCGTGCGCTGAATGTCGAGGGCGATACGGTTCGCTTTGTCCTTGAGATCGACCCGAAGCATGCCGAAAAGATGGAACCTGTGCGCGCAACAGCTGAAAAGGCCGCACAGATGGTTGAGGGCGTCGTAAATGTATCGGCCCTGATGACTGCTCATTCCGACAAGGCGCCGCCGGATCTGAAGCCGAAACCCAAGCCCTCGCAAACTGGACCACAGGCCGTTCCCGGTGTCGACCGGATCATCGCGGTTGCTTCTGGCAAGGGGGGGGTGGGCAAATCCACCGTGTCGGCCAATCTGGCCTGTGCACTGGCAGCAGAAGGGCGGCGCGTGGGTTTGCTGGACGCGGATGTTTACGGGCCGTCGCAGCCTCGAATGCTAGGCGTCTCGGGCCGTCCGGCCAGCCCCGATGGCAAGACTATCCTGCCGCTGCGCAACCACGGCGTCACCATGATGTCGATGGGGTTGATGACCAATGAAGGGCAGGCCGTTGTCTGGCGCGGGCCGATGCTGATGGGGGCGCTGCAACAGATGATGAGCCAGGTGCAATGGGGTGCCCTGGACGTGCTGATCGTCGACCTGCCGCCGGGTACCGGCGACGTGCAACTGACGCTGAGTCAGAAATTCAAGGTGGACGGCGCTATTGTCGTCTCGACGCCGCAGGACGTGGCGCTGATTGATGCCCGCAAGGGAATCGATATGTTCAATCAGCTCAAGACGCCTATCGTTGGGATGATCGAAAACATGTCCACGCATATCTGTTCGAACTGTGGGCATGAAGAACACGTCTTTGGTCATGGTGGTGTCAAGTCCGAGGCCGAGGCGATGGGCGTGCCGCTGCTGGGTGAAATCCCGTTGCATCTGGACATTCGTATCGCCGCAGACGGGGGTGCGCCTATTGTGGTCAGCAAACCAGACAGCCCTCAGGCTGAGGCTTTCCGCAAGATCGCCCGCGACATGATCGCCAAAGGCACCGCATGAGCCAACCGGTCTTTCCCCCTTTGTTGACGGGCCACCCGGTTCAGGGTGGGGAAGACCCGTTTGAACGCGCCCAGGCTATGGCGGCGCTGGGCTGCGATGCGGGGGCGGTTGTTTATAACATTCAGGCCGATTACCTGCGTGTCGCGATCGTTTTCGCGCCCGAGGTGCCGCTTCGGGACGCGATGGCGATGCTGCCGCTTTGTGCTGTTGGGTTTCAGAATGCGCTGGGCGCTCTGGCCCCACCCGAAGTGGCAGTGCATCTGGGGTGGGATGGTCTGATTTGTGTGAATGGTGCGAAATGCGGTGTGTTCCGCGTTTCGGCCTCCGGGGAAAACGCGGAAGAAGAACCGGATTGGCTGATTGTCAGCTGGGAGCTCGCATTGATGCAAACCAGCAGCGCGCCCGGCGAAACGCCGGATGTCACAGCCCTTTATGATGAAGGTTGTGCCGAGGTTTCGGCCACGCAACTGGTCGAAAGCTGGTCACGCCATATGCTGACCTGGCTCAACCGCTGGCAGGAGGATGGCAACGCGCCCCTGCATGCCGAATGGATGGGCCTGCTGCGTGGCGTAGGTGAGCCACTGGTTGATGGCGGTGTATTCCTTGGCACGGATGAGCGGTTTGGAATGCTGATCCGCGACGGGTTCAACACCCGCCTGCGCCCGCTGACGGAACTATTGGAGAACGGACGATGAAACTGGCCCGCGCGATCCATTTCGATGAAAGCGACATGAACGTGTTCCATTCTCCGGCACGTACGGGCGAATGGTGCGTTTCGGGCGGGTTCGAGTTTTCGAATTGGAGCGGCGCGGATCTGGAAGGTAAGGCGCGTCAGGCTTTTGCGAATGGCTGGCTGGGGCTGGAAACCTTTGGTCGGGTGACATTTGTGGCGGTAACCCAGATCGAAGCGGCTGAAAGGGATCAGATCACCCGCAATCTGGCAGAACATTTCGTGCAGTATTACGGAGCGCCCTCGGTCGAAGCGGCATTGAGCGTGGCACAGAACGAAATCGATCACATGTCAGAGCTGTGTGAAGACCATGCCGCCAACACGCTGCTGACCGTCGCCAGAGAATTGTCTGAGACAGGAGTGCACGAAGCCTTTCGTGTGATCACTCCGCAAGACGCACAGCTAGAGGTTCTGGCGGTGCATGGGTCGCTGGACGACTAGAAAGGGTCGACAAACCCGCCGAACTGACCGCGCTTGAAGATCAGACCCTTGCCGGTGCGGTACATGACCTGATCCACATGACCCACAATGATGAGATGATCTCCGGCCTCGTGCCGGGCATGCAACCGGCAGTCAAACCGTGCCAGACAATTGGCCAGCTGCGGGCGATCAGCCTCGTCCGTCGTCCACTCGGCATGGGTGAAATCCACACCGTCGCGGGCAAATCTTAGCGCCTGATCCTGTTGATCCTGAGCCATCACGTGGATCGAGTAATGGGTGCAGGTGCTGAAAGTGTCGAAGCGGTTTGACTCTCTGGCCAGGCACCACAACACCAGCGGCGGATTCAGGGACACTGACGCGAACGAGTTTACGGTGATTGCACGTGGGCCGTCTTCGGTTTGCGCAGTGATCACGGTGACGCCTGTTCCGAAACATCCCAGCGCCTCACGAAAGGCGTGGCTTTGATCCGGGGTCGGTGTGAAAATCTTTTCCGTCATATCGCACGCGTGTTCCTTGGCCGCGCATCAGGTGCCATGCGTGGCCCGGATTGTCCACGAAAAGCTGAACGGCGTTAGCAAATTTCGGTGTTAATTCAGGTCTTCCAGAAGACGTCCGTGTTTGCGGGTCTGGACGATAACTTCGCCAAAGGTGTTCAGCCCGCGCGCCTGCAGAATGGGCAGCATCTTGACCAGCGCCTCGGCCGTTGCCACCGCGTCGCCCAATGCCGTATGGCGCAGTGCCTCGGGGATTGAGATGTCCAGCCGTTCGCACAGCGCGTCCAGTGTATGTGTATCGCTTGCGCCGAACAAAACAGCTGACAGCAGCACAGTGTCGAGTATCGGATGATCCCATTCGACTTCCATACGCTTGGCATGGCGACGCAGGAACGCCATGTCGAACGGGGCGTTATGGGCTACGATCACCGCATCGCGTGAGAATTGGTGAAACACACGCCCGGCTTTGACGATATCCGGCGCGCCCTGAACCATGCGATCACTGATCTTGTGCACGCGGGTCGAGGCAGCAGGGATCGGAATGCCCGGATCAACAAGCATGTCCAGATGCTCGCCCGCAACGATCTTGCCTTTCACAACGCGGACCGCGCCGATTTGAACGATCTCATCCTTGTGCGGCAGCAAACCGGTTGTTTCCGTGTCAAAGACCACAAAACACAGATCCAGCAAAGAGCGGTTTTCGAACGCACCGTCACCCGGCGTGTCCAGCAACTCGAAATCATAGACCAGTGGGCGGGCCTCATCTGGCGACATACGGGCAACGCTGTCTTCGAACACCAGCATGTAACCGGGTGCGTCCCCCAGTGGCTTCATTCGGGCCGAATAGGTTTGTCGGCCGTCCACGCTGGTCAGGGTGCAGAAAACATCCTTACCTGATTTGCACAACTTTCCATACGCGTCCGTCAGCCCCGTCGATTCGATGTATTCGAAGAGCGAGGCGTTCAGGCGGGGATGCGCGATCTGGGCCAGCACCTCGGCTGCCTGACCATCATACAAAACGATCTGGTGTTTCGGACTGGCCAGCAACATGGCGACCGGGATTTCGGTCAGAAGGGCAGTAAGGCGCTGTTTTTCCGCCGCCAGATGAGCGGTTTCGGCGGCCACCGCCTCGGCTGTGTGCATGGCATTTGCGGCAAGTTGCTCGGCCAGGCCAGCCGCTGCTGGGGCCAGATCGCCCAGGTATCGCGCGGCTTGCATGTCCAGATCGGTGCTGACACCGGCATGAGCGCGGGCCCGCAGTTGTGCTGAAAGCCGTTCGATCGGTTTGGCGACATTGTCGTCAAACAACAGCCAGATACCGGCGATCAAAGCCAGTAATCCAAACCCGATCAGAACCTCGGCAAAGATGAAGTCATCAAACAGGTCAGGTTGCGCTGCCCGGGCATAGGTGATCCACAGGGCGGCGGAACTGATTGATATCCCGCCGAGCGCGAGCAGACAGAAAAACAGAAATATCCTGAGCCTCAGGCTTAACCCTGTGAGCATGGTCAAACCCCGCAGGTGGCGTCGATGATGGGGTCGGCAGGCCCGGCAGATATCCAGTCTGCATTCAGCAGACGTCCGTCATCGGAAAACTCAGCACCGTCCGCAAGATTGGCGCGACGATTCTCGGCACAGTTTACGGCTACGGGCAGTTTTGAAACCGGGGCCCAGCGGCCGAAGAAGTAAAGATCGACAAGCCGCTGGTCGGGCACGTTTTCGTTTGTGCGCACCGACACGGTGTCGATGGCGGCAAAGCGGTCGACGAAGGGCATGGCGTAGGTCCACGGGCGGTAGAGGGCGCGGCTTTCAACCTCTTGTACGATTGCCATTTCCTCGGGAAGCTGTTCGCGCGTGCGGTCATACCAGGAATACTCGCTGGAAATTGTCACAGCGATCATCCCCAAACCCGCCGCGACCGGAGTAACCCATTTGGGCAACCGCCCTCCGGTCAGCTTGTTCAGCACAAGTACGATGCCCGCAAACGCGAAGCCCGCAAAAACAGTGCCGATCAATTCCAGAAACATCGTGTCACTCCGTTCTTCAGAAACGTGTCAGCCCAGCATTCCCTTGCCGTGGCCGACCGCCGATTGCATCGTTTTTACCACAACGAAGGCGTCACGAAGATGACTTCGCTCAAAGTCCGAAAGATCGGAAGGTGGCAGATAATTGTCTGGTTTCTTGCCTGATTTGACCAGTTGGACCTGATGTTCCAGCCGGGTTTCGGCGATCAGATCATAGGCGTCCAGTAAATCGCGTGCGCCCGACGCGCTGAGAACGCCATTGGCCTCAGCCGCTTTAAGGCGGGCGCGGGTATTGGCCTCGGGCAGCTCGCCTTGCAAGGCGTAGATCCGCGCCAGATCCACGACCGGAACAACTCCATTGTGTTTCAGATCCAGCGTATTGCGGTGTTCGCCCGACCGGATGGTTGCAAACCCACGCAGCAACCCCAGCGGCGGGGTGTGTTTCAACGAGTTCGAGATCATATGTGCGACGAAGATCGAATTGGACCTGGCCGCCGCCAATGTGTCGGCCTGCAGGTCGGCGAACAGGTCGAACGTGCCGCCAATCGGACGCAAGTCAAACATGACCGAGGCCAGCATCTGCGCTTCGGGGTTCGGTTTGGCGATCCATCCCTTGAAATAGTCGCGCCAGACACGCACCGGCTGACACCAGCGCGGATTGGTCGCCATCATGTCGCCGGGGCAATAGAAATAGCCACAGGTATCCAGCCCGTCCGACACAAACTTGGCCAGCTTTGCAAAGTACTCCATATCCGCATCGGTCACGCCGTCATCCAACATCAGGCAGTTGTCCTGATCCGACACGCCTGTCTGCTCCTGCCGCCCTTGCGAGCCGCAGGCCAGCCACAGATACGGCACAGGGGGCGGGCCCAGTTTCTGTTCGGCAAGGGCCAGAAGGCGCCGGGTAACCGTGTCAGCAATATCGGTGATTAGGCGCGTGACGATTTCGTGCCGGTTCCCGCCTGCAACCAGTTGCACCAGCAGCTGTGGGATTTCCGCCGTTACCCGCGCCATATCTTCGGCGGTATTTGCCTGCGCGATGCGTCGCACCAGTTCGGCCGAGTTCACAGCCTGGTAATGTGTCAGGTCGGTTTGTGTGACAATACCGACCAGCCGACCGCCCTCGGAAATCGGGACGTGGCCGATGCCGCGTTCCATCATGATGTGCAACACGTCAGAACCAATGTCGCCGGGTGACAGGGTGACGGGGTTTGCGGTCATGATTTCGGAAACCGGCGTGGACGGAGGCAGGCCGTCCGCAACGTATTTGCCCGAGATATCCCGCAGCGTTGCGATGCCCTGCAACGTGTCGCCGTCCGTGATGCACAGCGACGAGATGTGCTTGTCGCGCATGATCTGCGCCGCTTTCTGAACAGGCGTATCCGCGGGGCAGGTGGCCGGGTTATGTGCCATCAGAATATCAATGGAACTGGTCGCAAGGCTTTGCGGGCCACTTCTGTCGCCGCGTGTCCGGTCGAAGAACTTGGCGACCACATCGTGACCGTCGATCAACTCGCGCACCAGATCCGGTGGCAAAACAATCAGGACCGACGGAGTGTGCGCACGCGCCTTGGTGGCTGCCTTGCCGTCTTTCAGCAGTCCGCGCTCTCCAAAAGAATTGCGCAAACCCAGTTGAGAGACAACGGCACCATTCTCATCGGTGATTTCAACCTGTCCTTCATAGATCACGAACACACCGGGAAGCGCATGACCCAGTTCATAGACCGAGGTGTCTTCCTCGACTTCCCAGACCTCGATCTGTTTTACGATCTGATCCAGGGCATCAGCCGGTAACGCGTCATAGGGATGAACGGATTTCAGAAACCGGGCGATTTCATCGTGGGACAGGGGCATCTGATGTCTCCGATGTTTTGGTGAAAAAATCCCGCCCAGTGGTATGCCGGGCGGGAGTAGTGGATCGAAAGACGCGGTCGAAGGCAAGTGCCAACGACCGCATCATGCTCACTTGTTCTGAGCTGCACCCGCACCACGGGGAATGCGAACGCTTTCGACCAGTTCCTTGATCTCCTGCGGAGTTTCCTTGGTCATGCCAGCCACAACATAGGCGACAGCGAAGTTGACCATGGCACCGATTGCACCGAACGAGGTTGACTTGATCGTACCCAGCAGCGGGTCGGCATCGGTGAACGAGTTGGTGTCCGGAATGAACAGCCAGCCCTTATGCAGGAAGATGTAGACCAGTGTAACGACCAGACCCGCCAGCATACCCGCGACCGCACCGGTGTTGTTGATGCGGGTCGAGAAGATCCCCATCATCAATGCCGGGAAGATCGATGCCGCTGCCAAGCCGAACGCGAGAGCAACAGTCTGCGCCGCAAAACCCGGAGGGTTCAGGCCCAGATAGGTTGCAACCATAATGGCTACGGCCATCGCGACACGGGCTGACATCAGTTCACCTTTTTCCGTGATTTGCGGGTTGATCGCGCCCTTGATCAAGTCGTGGGACACGGCCGACGAAATCGCCAGCAGCAGGCCGGCAGCTGTCGACAGAGCAGCCGCAAGACCACCAGCAGCGACCAGACCGATCACCCAACCGGGCAGGTTGGCAATCTCGGGGTTGGCCAGAACCAGGATATCGCGGTTGAACTTGGTCAGCTCATTTCCGACCCAGCCTTTTTGTTCCGCAATCGCCTGCATCGATTCAGACTTGTCGTTGTAGTACTGAATCTTGCCGTCGCCGTTCTTGTCTTCCCAATCCAGCAGACCGGTTTTTTGCCATGTGGCCATCCAGTCGTACCGTGCATCGTTGTCGATCTGTTCGACTGTAACGGCACCACCTTCGATGCCGCCATTGGGCCACATCATTTCGGTGATGTTGAGACGAGCCATCGCACCTACGGCCGGAGCAGTCAGGTACAGAAGAGCGATAAAGACCAGCGCCCAACCAGCAGACCAGCGTGCGTCAGCGACTTTGGGAACAGTGAAAAACCGCATGATGACGTGGGGCAGACCGGCAGTACCGATCATCAGCGACAACGTGAACAGCACCATATTCAGTGTGTCCGAGTGGTGCGCTGTGTATTCCGCGAAACCAAGTTCGGACACGATGCCATCCAGCTTGGTCAGCAGCGGTACGCCGCTTGCGGTGTCGCCAAACAGACCCAGCGCCGGAATCGGAGTGCCGGTCAGCTGTAGCGAGATAAAGATGGCAGGGATGGTGTAGGCGGTGATCAGCACGCAGTACTGAGCGACCTGTGTATAGGTCACGCCCTTCATCCCTCCGAACACCGCGTAGGCAAACACAACGCCTGCACCGATCAACAGCCCGGTGGTGTTCGACACTTCCAAGAAGCGGCCAAAGGCAACCCCAACACCGGTCATCTGACCGATAACGTAGGTCACCGATGCAACAATCAGACAGATCACCGCAACGATGCGTGCTGTCTGGCTGTAGAAGCGGTCGCCGATGAATTCCGATACGGTGAACTTGCCGAACTTCCGCAGGTAAGGCGCAAGCAGCAGGGCCAACAGCACGTAGCCACCCGTCCATCCCATCAGGAAGGTCGAGTTGTCATAGCCGGTAAAGGCAATCAGGCCTGCCATCGAGATGAACGAGGCCGCAGACATCCAGTCTGCCGCTGTCGCCATACCGTTGGTGACCGGGTGCACGCCGCGACCGGCGGCGTAGAACTCTGATGTGGAACCCGCGCGGGCCCAGATCGCGATGCCGATGTACAGCGCAAAGGATGCGCCGACAAACAGCAGGTTGATGGTAAACTGATCCATTATCCCCGCTCTCCCTTACTCTTCATCCACGCCGTGTTCGGCGTCCAGCTTGTTCATGCGCCAGGCGTAGTTGAAGATCAGCACCAGAAAGACCAGGATCGATCCTTGCTGAGCGAACCAAAAGCCCAGATCAGTACCACCGACGGCGATGCCCGACAGCAGCGGACGCAGCAGGATGCCGAATCCAAATGACACCAGCGCCCAGATCACGAGGCTGATGTAGATGAGGCGCAGGTTGGCCTGCCAATAGCCCTTGTCGGCTTCGGCTGCCTGCGCGGAGTTTGTAGATTGATCCGCCATTGCGGGTTCCTCCTTCGCTTCCTCGTTTGGCGGCCCGGTGCCCAACTCCTCCAGTGCGTCGGTCCGCTTCTCGACAATGCCCAACACCGTGTGGTGTCAGGCAAAACTCCACCAGTCCGCCAAAGCGGTCTTTTGAAGTATTCTTTTTAGGATCAAAGCCTTGCGGCTTATCTCCTCCCCTTAACTCATCACGTCGCTGACGATCCCTTCGAGATCGCCCGCGATATCCTCGATCCTGCCCATGGCATTGATGCGTTTCAGAACACCGTGACCGTCGTAATAGGTGATCAGCGGCGCGGTCTGCGCATGATAAGCTGCCAGACGCGAAGCCACGGTTTCAGCGTTGTCATCCGCGCGGCGCTTGAATTCGGTGCTGCCGCACTTGTCGCACTTACCGTCTTCGGCAGGCTTCTTGAACTGGTCGTGGTACCCTTCACCGCAGCCCGCGCAGGTGTAGCGGCCCGAGATGCGGATCACCATTTCGGCATCTTCCACCTCCAGGCTGATTGCTGCGTTGATCTTTTGGTCATTGGACGCAAGCAAACCGTCCAGCGCCTCGGCCTGAACCGTTGTGCGGGGGAACCCATCCAGAATGACACCTTTGGCGCAATCTGGTTGCGCCATACGATCGCGCAGGATCGCAATGACGATCTCGTCACTAACCAGATCACCGGCTTCCATCACGGCTTTGGCGGCTTTGCCTGCGTCGGTGCCTGCGGCAACGGCTTCGCGCAGCAGGTCACCCGTGCTGAGTTGAACAAGTCCGAATTTTTCTTCCAGCATCCGGGCCTGCGTGCCCTTCCCGGCGCCCGGAGGGCCGAGAAGGATAAGTACTGCGGGTGTGGTGATCGTAGCAGCGTCCATCACATCCTCACTTGCCCGCGCGGTTTTCGATCAGGTCTTCGACCACCGACGGATCGGCCAGTGTCGAAGTGTCACCCAGCGAACCGAAATCGTTTTCGGCAATCTTGCGCAGGATGCGACGCATGATCTTGCCCGAGCGTGTTTTGGGCAGGCCCGGGGCCCACTGGATCACATCGGGGCTGGCGATCGGTCCGATCTCGGTCCGGACCCAGGTGCGCAACTCCTTGCGGAGCTCTTCGCTTGGTTCACGGTCATTCATCAAAGTGACATAGCAATAAATGCCTTGCCCCTTGATTTCATGAGGATATCCGACAACAGCGGCTTCTGCGACGGCGGCGTGTGCTACCAGTGCGCTTTCCACCTCGGCCGTTCCCATGCGGTGGCCGGACACGTTGATCACATCGTCCACGCGCCCGGTAATCCAGTAGTCGCCATCTTCATCGCGACGACAGCCATCACCAGTGAAGTAGTAGCCTTTGTAATCCGAGAAATAGGTTTTTTCGAACCGCTCATGATCGCCCCAGACGGTGCGCATCTGGCCGGGCCAGCTGTCTTTGATGCAGAGCACACCCTCGACACCATTGCCTTCGATCTCGACGCCGGACTGCGGATCCAACACCACTGGTTCGATGCCAAAGAACGGCTTCATTGCCGATCCGGGCTTCATTGCATGGGCGCCGGGCAGGGGGGTCATCAGGTGACCGCCGGTTTCCGTCTGCCACCATGTATCCACGATGGGGCATTTGCCCTTGCCGACCACTTCGTTGTACCAGTTCCAGGCTTCAGGGTTGATCGGTTCACCCACGGTTCCCAGAGTACGCAGATCGCTGAGGTCGCATTTCTCGACAAACTCTTTGCCCTGACCCATCAGGGCGCGGATCGCTGTGGGCGCGGTGTAGAACTGGTTCACCTTGTGTTTTTCGCAAACCTGCCAGAAGCGCGACGCGTCGGGGAAAGTTGGAACGCCTTCAAACATCAGCGTGGTCGCACCATTGGCCAGGGGGCCATAGACGATATAGCTGTGGCCGGTCACCCAGCCCACATCCGCAGTACACCAATACACATCGCCTTCGTGATAATCGAAGGTGATCTCATGCGTCATTGCGGCGTAAACCAGATAGCCGCCGGTTGTGTGAACAACGCCTTTTGGCTGACCTGTCGAGCCGGAGGTGTATAGGATGAACAGTGGATCTTCGGCGCTCATTTCGGCAGGCGCGCAGTAGTCGTCCGCCTCAAGGGCCATTTCGTTGTAGTCAAAGTCACGACCGTCGATCCAGGTGGTCTGGCCACCGGTCCGTTTGACGACAAGGCACTTGACCGTATCCTTGCAGTGCAGCAGCGCCGCGTCGGCATTGGATTTCAATGGCGTTTTACGCCCACCGCGTGGAGCCTCGTCCGCGGTGATCACAACCTTGGCGTCACAGCCATTGATCCGGGCAGCCAGTGCGTCCGGCGAGAAGCCCGCAAAAACAATAGAGTGAATTGCGCCGATCCGCGCACAGGCCAACATGGCATAAGCGGCCTCGGGGATCATCGGCAGATAAATGACGACGCGGTCGCCTTTGCGCACACCCAAAGATTCTAGGATGTTTGCCATGCGGCAGGTGCGGCGGTGCAGTTCCGCGTAAGAGATATGCTGAGCCGGGTCATTTGGATCGTCCGGTTCCCAGATGATTGCCGTTTGATCACCGCGGGTTTTCAGGTGGCGATCCAGACAGTTGGCCGAGACATTCAAGGTGCCATCAGCATACCAGTTTATTTTAACCGAACCGAAATCGTAGTTAACGTCTTTGACCTGGGTGAAGGGTTTGATCCAGTCAACGCGCTTGCCTTGCTCGCCCCAGAATGCGTCGGGGTCACTGATCGAAGCGGCATACATGTCGGCATATTTTTCGGCATCAACATGCGCACGGGCGACGGTTTCTGCGGATGGCGGATAGGTCTTGGCATCTGCCTGGGCAGCGGTGGTCATTTTTGAGGCTCCTCCCTCTGGACTGGATTGCGTTGGGACATTTTTTGCCACTTGGTCCGGCAATGTCGATCCCGTTCCTCCCCGAGTTCGAATATTACCGAGTTCTGAAAATAAATAAATAAATTGCCGGAATCCCTGAATTTATTTGTAAAGAAATTTCTAACTACGACCATATCTAGTAAAGAAAACGCACTAACTCCGTAAAAATCCATTTAAAATATATGGATAGGTGTAACACATGTCCTACTTGCAGTTCCTAACACAAGTAGGTGTCAGTCCACGAATGTCGGGTTTTTCTACATGCGCAATCCAAGCGGGAACTGCTTCTGATACCAGCGGAAAACCAAGGCAGGGTTGGCACAGTAGAATGTTGGCGCTAGCTTGATCCTCAAGCGCCTCGGGAGGAGGCGCATCAATGGGAGATCAAATGATGAAAAAGATGTTGAGCGGCGCCGCTGTCGCCGCCCTGAGCTTTGCCTTTGTCGGTGAAGCTTTTGCTACTGAGTGGAACGCATCGGTCTGGGGTAAGCGTCGTGCCTTCACTGAACATGTTGAAAAACTGGCCGAACTTGTTAGCGAAAAAACCGGTGGTGAATTCACCATCAATGTCAGCTATGGCGGGTTGTCCAAGCCGCGCGAAAATCTGGACGGCATTGAAATTGGCGCCTTCGAGATGGCTCAGTTCTGTGCAGGTTACCACCGCGACAAAAACCGCGCGATTACCGTTCTGGAGCTGCCTTTTCTCGGCGTGAACAACCTGCAGGAGGAGGTGGCGGTCAGTCATGCGGTTTATGACCACCCCGCAGTCAAGGATGAGATGGCGCAATGGAACGCCCGCATCATCATGACCTCACCGATGCCGCAGTATAATCTGGTCGGCACTGGCGAGCCGCGCGATGAACTGGCTGATTTTGACGGAATGCGGGTCCGTGCAACTGGCGGTTTGGGGCAAGCCTTCGAGGCGGTCGGAGGTGTTCCGACTTCGGTCCCGGCAACCGAGGCATTCAATGCCATGGAATCCGGTGTCGTCGACACCGTGGCCTTTGCCCAGCACGCACATCTGTCTTTCGGGACAATCAACGAAGCCGACTGGTGGACGGCAAACCTGAACCCCGGAACGGTAAACTGCCCGGTCGTGGTCAACATTGACGCCTACGAGGCTCTGCCAGCCGCGCATCGCGAGGCGCTGGATAGCTCGATTGATGAAGCCATCGCACACTACCTCGCGAATTATGGCGGATTGCTCGAACAATGGGACAGCGTTCTGCAAGAAAAGGGTGTGCAGAAAGTCATGATCGACGATGCCGTGATCGCGGAGTTCCGCACCAAGGCAGCCGATCCGATCCGTGAAAAGTGGATCGCGGACATGACGGCACAGGGGCTGCCAGCGCAGGATCTTTATGATCTCGTGCAGATGACGCTGACGCAACAGCGCGGCGGCAACTGATCCTGAACCCGGGTGCCTGCCAGGCACCCGGTACACCAATATTGGGGAATACTGGAATGGCAGGACAGGCCACAGTGCTGGTGGACGGAAGCCGTCTGAGCCAGCTGGATCAGCAGTTGTTGAAACTGGAGCGTTTTCTCGCGCTCATCAGTGGTTTGGCAGTATTTGGCCTGATGGTCCTGGCCGTTATCTCGGTCAGTGGGCGCAATGCCCTGAATGCCCCATTGCCAGGTTATGTTGACTGGATCGAACAGGCGATGCCATTGATCGCATTTCTTGGCATTTCTTATGTTCAACGCGACGGTGGCCACATCCGCATGGACATCGTTTTGTCACGCCTTCACGGCAGATGGTTGTGGCTTTTCGAACTGGTCTCGGTGGTTTTGATCCTGCTTCTGATGCTTGCGCTAGTTTGGGGCAGCTGGTCTCACTTCGACCGATCCTTTGATTTGGGCGCACCATTTTGGAGCCGGGACAGTTCCATTGATATCGGAATTCCGTTGTGGCCCGCGAAACTACTGGCCCCCATCGCGTTTTCCGTTCTGTGCCTGCGGCTTGCCTTGCAGGTCTGGGGATATGGCCGCGCACTATGGCTGGGATTGGAAGCTCCGGTCGCCGTTCCGTTGATACAGGACGCGGCAGCACAAGCAGCGGCTGAGGCCGAACAGTTCGAAGGGCAGGACTGATTTATGGACACGATTGAAATTGGCCTCTGGGTCACGGGCGGGCTTCTGGTCTTTGTCGTGGTCGGCATGCGCGTGGCCTTCGCTGCGGGCTTGGCCGGGCTAATTGGGCTTGTTTGGATTTTTTGGGCCAAGTTTGGGTATGATCCGGCGCGGTTCGGTAAAGCGCTGACTGTTGCAGTCAAAACCGCCGGGCAAGTGCCGCATTCCAAAGTTGCCTCTCATACCCTTAGCCTGATCCCGACCTTTATCCTGATCGGGTATCTGGCTTATTACGCAGGTCTCACGCGGGCGTTGTTTGAAGCTGCCAAACGCTGGGTCGCCTGGGTTCCCGGAGGGTTGGCGGTTTCAACCGTATTCGCCACCGCCGGTTTCGCCGCGGTTTCGGGTGCCTCGGTTGCCACCTCTGCCGTCTTCGCCCGCATCGCGATCCCGGAAATGCTGAAGGTCGGCTACAACAAACGCTTTGCTGCCGGTGTGGTGGCCGCCGGAGGAACGCTGGCATCACTGATTCCACCATCGGCCATTCTGGTGATCTACGCGATCATCGTCGAGCAGGACGTCGGGAAGCTGCTTTTGGCGGGGTTCATTCCGGGCGCGTTTTCCGCGATCATCTATGCCGTGCTGATTGTCGGGATCGCCGTGATTTTCAAATCCGTCGGTCCCCCGGTCACAGGCTTTACATGGAAACAGCGTTTTTCGGCCCTTCCCGGAGCCATTCCTATTGTCGCCGTCATCCTGATCATCATCTGCTTTGTCTATAACCCATTTGGTGAAAAAGCGTGGGGCACGCCGACGGAAGGCGGCGCAATCGGCGCTTTCATTGTCTTCTGCTTCGCCCTGTTTCACGGGATGCGTTGGAGCGAATTCAAATCCGCGCTGCTGGAGACGGCCAAGCTTACCGCAATGATCTTTTCGATCATCTGGGGCGTTCTGATCTATGTGCGGTTTCTAGGGTTTGCGGATCTTCCCGGCGCCTTTTCAGACTGGATAACCAGCCTTGAAATGTCACCCATGATGATCCTGATCTGCATTCTGCTGGCTTACGCGGTGCTTGGCATGTTCATGGATGCGATAGGAATGCTTCTTTTGACCTTGCCTGTTGTTTATCCGGCGGTCATGGCGCTGAACGGTGGTGAAACGGTCAGTGCTGCAGACAGTGCGTTTGGCATGTCCGGGCCGATGTGCGCGATTTGGTTTGGAATTCTGGTCGTCAAGATGGCCGAGTTTTGCCTGATTACACCGCCAATTGGGTTGAATTGCTTTGTCGTCGCCGGGGTGCGCCCGGATTTGAGTGTTCAGGATGTCTTCCGGGGTGTGACACCCTTTTTCGTGGCCGACGCCCTGACCATAGCAATGCTTGTGGCATTTCCTGGTATTGTACTCTACCTGCCATCGCTTGCGGGGTAGGTAGGATGCGAGGCTCTGCCTCGCGCTCCGGGATATTTAGAGCCAGATGAAGAACGGATCCCCTGCTTCATCTGGCCAATAAATATCCCGGGGGAGGCGCCCGGCACGGGTGGCGGGGGCAGAGCCCCCTTAGGCGCGCCTAACCGGCCCGCATCAGCATTCCGAACAGGTCGCGCGGATCGTCCGGGTCGGCCAACATGTCCAGAGGCTCAAAGAATGCAGTGCCTTTGATCGCCTGTTTGACATAGCGTAGGGCTGAGAAATCTTCGATCGCGAAGCCAACACTGTCGAACAGGGTGATTTGGCGGTCGTCTGTGCGCCCTTTGGCAGCTCCGGTCATAACCTGCCACATCTCGATCACGGGATGATCAGCATCCAGCGCTTGAATTTCGCCCTCGATCCGGGTTTGCTCGGGGTATTCGACGAAGATGTCCGAGCGCAGCAGGATATCGCGATGCAATTCTGTCTTGCCGGGACAATCACCACCGATGGCGTTGATGTGGACGCCGGGACCGACCATGTTGTCGGTGAGGATGGTGGCGTATTTCTTGTCGGCCGTGCAAGTGGTGATGATCTGAGCACCTTCAATAGCGTCTTCCGGTGTCTTGCATGGGATGACCGTCAGGCCTTTGCCTTGCAGGTTTGTGGCGCATTTCGCTGTTGCACCGGGATCGGTATCGTAAAGCCGGACAGTGTCGATCCCGCACATTGCCTTGAAAGCGAGGCATTGGAATTCGGACTGCGCCCCATTGCCGATCATGGCCATGGTCGTGGCATTCTTTGGGGCAAGATAGCGCCCGACCAGAGCCGACGTCGCCGCCGTGCGCAATGCAGTCAGCATCGTCATTTCGGTCAGCAGAGTGGGATACCCGGTGTAAACATCCGCCAGCAATCCGAATGCGGTCACTGTTTGCAGACCCTCGGAGGTGTTTTTGGGATGGCCGTTCACGTATTTGAACCCATATGCCTCCCCATCCGAGGTGGGCATCAGTTCAATCACACCGTGGGGAGAATGCGCCGGGATACGGGGTGTCTTGTCAAAGCTTTCCCACCGTTTGAAATCGGATTCGATCTGATCGGCGATCTGTACGATCATCTGTTCGACACCTATGTGGTGGATCAGCCGCATCATGTTGTCGACGGACACAAAAGGCACGAGTGCCTTTTCAGAAGGTTGGGTCATCAGAAACTCCGGGTGGGGCGGTCAAAGATGCGACGGCCCATAAGTGAGGCGGCCAGATCGACCATCAGTTTTGCGGTGCGGCCACGTTCATCCAGGAACGGGTTCAGTTCGACAAGATCCAGCGAACTGACCAGTCCGCTTTCATGCAGCAGTTCCATGACCAGATGAGCCTCGCGCTCGGTCGCACCGCCGGGAACAGTGGTGCCGACGGCAGGGGCAATGGCCGGATCCAGGAAATCAACATCCAACGAGACGTGAAGAAGAGCGTTTTCGGCTTTCACGCGATCCAGGAACGCCAGCAACGGCGCCTTGATCCCATGTTCGTCAATGCTGCGCATGTCGGCCAGCATGGCGCGGTCCTGTTCCAGCGCCGAACGTTCCGCCGGGTCGACAGAGCGCAGGCCAATCATGCCAACTCGATCGGTTGGGACGACAGCGGGTAAGGGCGGAAGCGCCTCGAATCCCGACCTTCCTGTGAAATAGGCGACAGGTGTGCCATGCAGGTTGCCGCTGTCTGTACTGTCGGGGGTGTGAAAATCACTATGCGCATCCAGCCACAGAACGAATAGCGGGCGGTCGACCTTAGCAGCATAGGCGGCCATCCCGGTCACGGTTCCCATGGACAATGCGTGATCGCCGCCCATGAAGATTGGAATGCCCTGTTTAGCTGCTGTCAGTGCGGTCTTGCTCAGCGCTTGCGTCCATCCGACGCATTCGGGCAGCGCGAACAGGTGCGGATGTTCGGGCAGGTCCGTTTTTTCAGGTTGCACGTCGCCCCAATCGCAAACGGAGTGACCAAGATCGGCCAAGGCCTGATCCAGCCCGGCCACGCGATATGCGTCAGGACCCATTCGGCAACCCTGACGCCGTTTTCCGGCATCCATCGGCGCGCCGACTAAAATGATGTTTTTGCGTTCCATGTGGTCCATTTAGGCCGTCACTGTGTCTTGCGTGAAGAGCACAAAATGCTCAAAATGGATCAGGAAACTCCTTAATGAGAAGGTAATATGGACGAATTGGATAGTCGTCTGCTGGGCGCATTGCAGCGTGACGCGCGCGCCAGCCTGTCAGAGCTGTCGGAAACGCTTGGTGTGACCCGCACTACGGTGCGCAGCCGTTTGCAACGGCTCAAGCAATCCGGAGAGATCGTTGGTTTTACCGTGTTGACGCGTCGGGATCTGGCGCAAAGCCCGGTACGTGGGCTTATGATGCTGGAAATCGAGGGGCGCGGCACCGAGCGCGTGATGTCCCGGATCGGAGCCATGCGGCAGGTCACGGCGGTCCATTCGACCAACGGCAGTTGGGATTTGATTGCCGAAATCAGTACTGAAACTCTGGCCGAACTGGACGAGGTTCTGTTTCATATTCGCAGGATCGACGGCGTTACACGTTCGGAAACGAACCTGCTGCTGTCAACACGCAAGGGGCGGCTCTAGTGCTTTGAGATGAATGCGACTTGTGCCAGAGTTTGTGAGTAGACAGGGTGCGACTTACCCTTAGGTAGGCCGCTTGCTGACTAAGGGTTCAGTATTTCCGGAAGGCTTGCGGCATGACCACATCTGAAAATGGTGACGAACCTTTGGCCGGTCAGTGGGCCGAACGACTTGCTGATCTGCTGGAAAAACCCTGGCTGCGCATCGCGATACCGGTCGTTATTACCGGGATTGCCCTTTCGGTTTTGCACGATCTGTCGGCCCATGTGAAATGGTCGGATGTCCAGACCGATATTTCGGCGACATCATGGAAATTGATGGTTTTTGCGATGTGCTGGACAGCGTTCAGCTTTTTGTCGCTGTCGCTCTATGATGTGTTCGCGGTACAGAGCGTGGCAGATGGCAAGGTGCCGTTACCTGTGGCGGGGATGGCCGGAGCCAGCGGATACGCGGTGTCGAACTGCCTTGGGTTTTCCTACATCACGGGAACCGCGATCCGGTATCGGATATACGCGTCGCTTGGCTTGGACCTTGGCCGGGTGGCTGGTGTAATCGCGACCTCGTGGGTGGCGTTCTGGATGGGTCTGATCCTGATTTTGGGCTTATTGCTGACCCTGCACCCGGATGGAATATCCAAGGTGATGCCCGTCAGCGAAACGGTCGAAACCACCATAGGGTTGTGCTTGCTGGCTGCATTTGTTGCGATGTTCATTTGGCTGTCCAGCGGTGGCCGGCGGTTGGCCGTTGCAGGCGTCGGTTTCGATCTGCCCGGAGGGAAACTGGCGGGCCTGCTGACGTTGGCTGCCATTGGGGACTTGTTTGGCGCATCCATGGTGCTTTACGTTTTGATGCCGGATGATCTGGGTGTCGGGTACCCGTATTTCTTCACGATCTATATCGCTGCCATTGCCGTTGGAATCCTAAGCCATGCGCCGGGTGGAATCGGCGTGTTTGAGGCGACATTGATTGCCGGTCTGGGGGCGTCAGGCCGATCGGATGTTATTGCTGCGTTGCTGCTTTACCGGGTGGTTTACACTTTTCTACCATTTGCAGTCGCCAGCCTTTCCATTGCCGTTGCATCTGCCTTGACGCAAAGACACATGATCGGCGGTGCCGCCATCTGGGTCTATCGCGTGATCCGTCCCATGGTTCCGATGGTAGCGGCCGGGGTTGCCGCGGTGGCCGGGGTAATCTTGCTGGTGTCGGGCGCGCTGCCAGCGGGGGCGCAAAAGCTCAGCACGCTGAAAGATATGCTGCCGCTTTCGTTTGTCGAGGCTTCGCATCTTGCAGGCAGTGTCGTTGGGGTGTTGCTATTGCTGGTGTCGCGCGGGTTGTTCCGCAAGCTCTACCGGGCATGGGTCGTTGCGATGGTGTTGATGGGGGTGGGGTTCTTTGCGTCGCTTGCAAAGGGGCTCGACATCCACGAGGCGTTTTCGATGCTGGGAACGATTGGGCTGCTGGCTATGTTTCGTGGCGCGTTCTACCGGGTCAGTGGTGCGTCGATATTTCGGCTGAACATCCCATGGCTGATCAGTGTCGTGGTTCTGTTGGCGGTGATATTCTGGATCGGGCTGTTTGCATATTCGCATGTCGAATACCAAAACGATCTGTGGTGGCAGTTTGCCTGGAACGGTGACGCCTCGCGCTTTCTGCGGTCCAGCCTTGTTGTAGCCGTGATCGTGGGCATTGTTGCCGTGAACTCTCTGTTCGGGCGTGAGATTCCGACACCACAGCGGGTTGAAATCCCAGAGGTTGTCGAGCGGCTGGTGATGGAGAGTGAGGATACGGAGTCGCAAATCTCGCTCACCGGTGACAAGCAATTCCTGATCTCACCGGATGAGACCGCATTCTTAGCGTATGCAGACACGGGCAATGCGCTGATTTCAAAAGGAGAACCGGTTGGTGACGAGAGGGCCGGGCAGCAACTGATTTGGCAGCTTCGGGAAATGGCGGATCGCGAAGGTAAACTCTGTGCGTTCTACAGTGTCTCGACCAAATATCTGCCGACTTTTCTGGATCTTGGACTGTCGATCCTGAAGATTGGCGAGGTTGCGCGGGTGTCATTGCACGACTTCTCGCTGGACGGAAAGTCGCGCAAGCGATTCCGGCAGGCCAAGAACCGTGCTGAACGCGAAGGATATGTGTTCGAGATCATTCCGAAGGAAGAACTGAGGCCTCTGTTGTCAGATTTGCGTGGGATTTCAGACCGCTGGCTTGCGCAAAAGGCCGGTGCAGAAAAAGGCTTTGCACTGGGGGGATTTGATGATCAATACCTGTCCTATTTCGATCATGCGATCCTGCGTGATGGCAACACCGGCAAGATCATGGCCTTTGCCAATCTGTTCCAAGGAGGGAACAAGTCCGAGCTGTCACTGGACCTCATGCGTTATGAACCCGATAGCCCAAGTTTCGTCATGGACGCTCTTTTCGCCGACATGATGGATTGGGGGGCGCAGCAGGGGTTTCACTGGTTTTCACTGGGTGCCGCACCGTTCTCAGGGATCGAAAACCGTCAGCTTGCTTCGCTTTGGAACCGCATCGGTGGGTTCGTTTACGAACATGGCGAACAGTTCTACCATTTTGAGGGCCTTCGTGCGTTCAAGCAGAAGTTCGATCCGGAATGGAGCCCGAACTATCTGGCCAGCCCCGGCGGGCTGGCCGCGCCCCGCATCCTCTATGAGGTTAATATCCTGATCTCGGGCGGGTTGCGCGGGTTAACCAAGTAGCACCTAATTCAGGCTTGCGCGGGTTGGGGTTTTCTGCAGCAGATCGCCCCAATCCGTGCGATAGGCCATCTCGGCCAGAACGGTTTCAGGTAAGAATTCCTGATTTTGACGGATTTGCCATCCGCCGCCCAGACCCTTGTAAACCGCCACCAGATTGCTGGATACCTGCTGCCGTGCCTCGATCAGGTTGGCCTGTGATCGCAATAGCGCGGTCTGGGTGTTCAGCACACGCGAATAATCGGCAATGCCATCTGTATATTGGCTGACGGCGATTTCGGCAGCTTTGCGTGAGGCTTCGACACTTTGCTGATAGAACCCGACCTGCTTACGTGCCTGCGCATAAGCGACCATGGCACTTTCAACCTCGGAATAAGCGGTCAGCACAGTGTTCTGATAATTCGCAATCAGCGCCTGGTAAGCGGCGTCCTGCGCGCGAACATTGTTCTTGATGCGGCCATAGTTCAGCACATTCCAGACCACACCGGCACTGGCCAGTCCGGTTGTGCTGCCGCCGCCGAACAGATCGCGCCCGCCGGATGCCTGCAAGCCGATTGCGCCTGACAGGATGAATTGGGGATACAGGTCCGCCATCGCGATGCCCACCTGCGCCGACTGCGTGGCTGCCGCCAGTTCAGCCGCGCGCACATCCGGGCGGCGGCGCAGCAATTCAGCGGGAACGCCCACTGCCACATTTGCCCGGGCCGATGGAATGCGGCCGGTATTGCCCAGCAGACCGGTCATGCGTGAAGGTGTCGTGCCCAATAATACCGCAAGCGCGTTCTTGGTCTGTTGCAGGTCGCTTTCCAGTTCGGGTACCAGCGCCTTGGTGTTGTTCAGCAGGGCGGCGGATTCCTGTACGTCCAGTTCCGTGGTGACGCCATTGTTAAACCGCAGCTGAGTCAGGTCTGCCGAGTCCTGCTGCAATTTGATGTTCTCGCGCGCAATTGCCAGCGTCTCTTGCAGCGCCCGGATATTGACGTAAAGCGCGGCGACGTCCCCGGTCAGCGTAACCAACGCGTCGTCGTAGTTTGCTACTTGCAGGGCCAGATTGGATCGCGCGGCCTGAACGCCGCGCCGCTGCGCGCCCCAGACGTCCAACTCCCACTGGGCATCGAAGCCGACTTGCGAGGTCGAGAACTCGGTATCCAGCGGGATGACGCGATTGACATCCGAAATTGGCCCCAGATTGTCGCTGATCTGGCGCCGTTCAAGCGAGCCGCCAATGGCCTGCGACTGCGGGTAAAGCTCGCCAAAGGCGATACCCAGTTGCGCGCGCGCCTGCAAAACCCGCGCACCAGCGACCTGAAGTGTCAGGTTTTGGGCGTAAGCCTCGGCAATCAGTTTGTTAAGGGTCGGATCATTGAATGTCTGCCACCATTTTACGACTGGCGCACTGCGCGAAGTCAGCCCGCTTTGACCGACGCTGGGGTTGTTGACCTCAATCCATTGTTTCACGACAGGTGAATTGGGGCGCACAAAATCCGGTCCAACTGGTGTGCAAGCCGCGAGAGTGGCGACGCAAATGGCGGTTCCCAACAACCTGCGGAGTGTCATGGCGCGCATCCTCAGATATCCAGGGGTCGGATGAAATTGGCGAAGGAATAAAGGCGGATGTTGATGCGCCTCAGAAACTCAAAACTCTTGCCTTGACCTGTATAGATCGCCACAGCGGCATGGCCGCCCGCTGGGAAAATGTGGTCTTCCGGCACATCGACGGTGATCTGAACCGCAATCCGACCGGGCAGTTTGGGCAACTCGAAACCGGGCAGGCGGCCCGACGGGATGAGTTGCCCTTGCCGGGTCGCCCACCAGATCGCTTCGACCTTGCCCGTCAGGATTTCACCGGGATAAAGATCAAGTGCGACTTCGACCTCTTGCCCCGGCTCGACAAATTTCAGGTTCTGCTGGCGGAATGTGGCAAGGATATAAGGGCTTTCATCAGTCACAAAGCTGGCAATCGCACCCAACCGGACGTCACCGACTACCAATCCGGGGCGGGCCTGCTGCGAGACGATCATGCCATTTTCAGGCGCATAGATTGTTGTGTTTTCCAGAAAATACTCGGCCTCGGCCAATTGCGCCTGCGCCTGAAGGATACCGGTGTTCACGCCGTCAATCTGCGATTCCAGCGCCAGTTGAGCCTTGGTCAGGTTGGCCCCAGCCTGTTTGACGGCGGCCTGATCTTCCGACACCTGTTCGTTCCATCGATCCAGATCGTCCTGACGGGCGCCTCCGGCCGGAACAAGATTCTCATACCGCGCCTGTTGGGTTTGCGCATAGGCCAATTGCGCATTGGCCCGTTCGACAGCTTCGGTCGACGCAATGACATCCTGTTCAAGGATTTTGGCGTTCTGCTGTGCCGCCACCAACTGGGCCTGCGCATTATCGACCGCCAGCGAAAACACCGTATCATCGAACCGATACAGCGGATCTCCCTTTGTTACCGGTGTGTTCGGTTCGACAAGTACCTCGGACAGGATCGTCGGCTGTGTCAGCTTGGGGATGATCTGTATGGTCGAACGTACCACGTGGCTGTCTGCGGAAAACGGCTGAAAGAAGCGAAGCGCCACAAGGAAGATCAGCAGCAGATGTGCGCCCACCCAGAACGAAACAATGCCCCAGGCAATGTTGAACTTCAGCCATTCCAGCTTGAAAAAAATGAGCCAGACGAAAATGATGTAGAACAGCGTGATGCCGAGGGCGACGAACATAGGAATTAGGGTCCTTCGGTCTTAACTGGGTTGTGTGTCGTCTGTGTCCAGACGATCCTGGTATTCGGGTTTGACCTTGCCGCCAAGGCGTTTGATTTCATCGCGAATGGCATCTTTTTCCTCGTCCGGGCCCCGGCGAATATCGACCGTGACGCCATCGTGGAAAGCCCACATGAAGGCGTGAACCCAAGGCACGACAGCCAAAAACCCCATCCATCCCATGATCTTTACGGCTTCGGCATGGGGATGATTACGTTTGATCGCGATCCGCCCCGGAAGGCCCATAATGAACAGGAACAGCGCCATAACTGCTGCAAGCAGCAGGATCAGCGCGACCAATGTCAGATAGTCATAATAGCCCAGCGGCTGGCCCAATAGTCCCATGTGCGTGCCTCCATCAGGGGAAGGTTAGGGTATCCTCAATCATTCGTTTTCAGTTCGTCAATCAACTTGTAGTCCGTGGGCGGGTCATCACAAATGCCTGGTCCGCATTCCAGCAGAGTTGAACCGGCGTTCAGTACGGTCAGTGCCAGCATGACAAAGAAGGCGGTTTTGGCCAGCTTGTTTCCCCCAAAACGTACCTCGCTGGCCGCACCCGAGTCATATTGGCGATCAAACAGCAGCATGAACGAAGTACCCAGCAGGACAAGGAAAAAGGCGATGCCCGCCCAAGTGTAATAATGCAGCCCCAGAACGGGCGATCCGTAGTGGCCGGTTCCAGGCACAATGTGCAACAGGATTTGCCGGATCGAAACACTGCCGCCATACAAAGCGGCAATGAGCATGATGGCATAGTGCTGCGGTCGCGCGCCATAAAGCAGGTTCAGGCCCAGCCCGACGCCGACGGCTACAAAGCCGACACGCTGCAACAGGCAAAGCGGGCAGGGCAGTTCGTAAAGGACAAGTTGATAGAAGAACGCCAGCGCCAGAACGAGACTGACGGCCAGCATTCCGATCGCGTTTAGTGTACGTGACAATTCGGGTGTCATGACGAGGCCCTCAAAGCTGAATTGTCAGCTGACTGGTGGCGTGGAATTTCAACCAGTAGATACTCAGGGCAATCGTAAGGAAGAACAGCGCATTGCCTGCCTTTGTCATGTTGAAATAGTTGAGCCCCATCGTGGCGGTAAGTAGTGCAAATAAAAGCGCAATCATGGCCCGGTGCTCCCCTCCCGTGCACATATCTTTATGCAAACGATAGTGTCAGGCCGGGTGGCATCTGGCAAGCGGCGCGGTAATTTGGGGACTATTCTTAATGTCCGCTAGTTACACAGGACGATGTCCGTTTGCCATTCCTGACCGCGCAGGTGCAGATCGCCAGGTAACGGCGCATCCGTGTAAATCGCATTGATTTCAGCCAAAGAAGCGATGCGCGCCGGGGCCGAGCGGTAAAACTTTGAATGGTCGGCAACCAGAAATGTGCGGCGTGCCTGCGCAATGATGGTCTGGCTGACTTGTACCTCCTGAAAGTCGAAGTCCAGAAGATCTCCGTCAGTGTCCAAAGCTGAACAGCCGATTACGGCAAGGTCAAATTTGAATTGCCGAATGGTCGATACGGTCAGATTTCCGATCAACCCGCCGTCGGTGCGCCGCAGAACGCCACCGGCCATGACGACCTCACAATCCGGGTTCTCAATCAGAATGTTTGCGACATTCATGTTGTTGGTCACAACCATCAGATTCTTGTGGTTCAGCAATTGCCGCGCCACGGCCTCGGTCGAGGTTCCGATGTTCATGAAGATCGATGCGCCGTCGGGGATATCGGTGGCGCAAGCCTGTGCAATACGGGTCTTGGCGTCGGCGTTCAGGGCACGGCGGTCTTCATATCCGATGTTGGACACGCCCGAGCGCAGCACCGCGCCGCCATGCACCCGATCCAGTTTACCTGCCTCGGCCAACTCGGTCAGGTCGCGCCGGATCGTCTGGACCGTGACACCAAATCTTTCGGCCAACCCGTCAACGGTGACGCGGCCTTCGGCCCCGGCAATGTCCAGAATGTCAGATTGGCGAAAAGACAGGGACATGGTGTTTCCAAACTTGAAGTGTTTCTTTCGTTTTTGTTCTTTTTGGCCGGTTTTGCAAGAATGGTATTAGAAGATTTCAGGCTAGTGCTGCAAAGCGAAAAAAATCGAACATAAACATTGACCATACGAAGGATGTTCTGGCAAATGCCTATCATCCATCCTGACAAGGAATCATTGGCATGCAGTCAGCGGACGTTCAGACAACGGACCTTTTTATCATCGGTGGTGGGATCAATGGTTGCGGCATCGCTCGGGATGCTGCTGGTCGCGGGCTGTCAGTTACATTGGCAGAGATGAATGATCTGGCCTCGGCCACGTCATCAGCCTCGACAAAATTGTTTCATGGCGGTTTGCGCTATCTGGAGTATTTCGAAATCCGTCTAGTCCGTGAGGCCCTGATCGAGCGTGAAACCCTGTTGCGCGCGATGCCGCATATCAGCTGGCCGATGCGCTTTGTGCTGCCCTACCACAAGGACATGCGGTTTGACTCGGAAACGCCGACCTCCCGGCTGCTCAGTACGGTCATGCCGTGGATGCGGGGGCGGCGTCCGGCTTGGCTGATCCGGTTGGGTTTGTTCATGTATGACAATCTGGGTGGTCGCAAAATTCTGCCGGGCACCACGTCGCTGAACCTGCGATCGGGTCCGGAAGGCGTCCCGTTACAGGACAAGTTCGAAACGGCTTATGAATATTCTGATTGCTGGATCGAAGATTCACGGTTGGTGGTCCTGAATGCCCGCGACGCCGAGGCGCGCGGTGCGCAGATCATGGTGCGAACCGAGGTGATTTCGGCCGAGCGGGTGGACGACCTTTGGCAGGTATCACTTCGTGATCGCAGCAGCGGCGAAACCCGTCTTGTCCGGGCCAGAATGCTGATCAATGCGGGTGGCCCTTGGGTCGGGGACATCATCCAGACCAAGATCCGAGTGAACTCACGCGAGGGTGTTCGACTTGTTCGGGGCAGCCATATTGTGACACCCCGGCTCTATGACCACGACAAGTGTTATTTCTTTCAGGGCGAAGACGGCCGCATCATTTTCGCCATTCCGTATGAACAGGACTTTACCCTGATCGGCACAACGGATCAGGATCACCCGGACCCTGACACGAAACCCGTCTGTACCGAGGTCGAACAGGAGTATCTGTGCGCCTTCGCATCGAAGTATTTCAAGCGCCCTGTGACCCGCGAAGATGTTGTGTGGACCTATTCTGGTGTGCGGCCGCTTTATGACGACGATGCCAGCAGTGCCACCGCAGCAACGCGAGATTACACGCTGAAAGTCGATGCGCAGGGTGGGGCGCCTGTTTTGAACGTGTTTGGCGGCAAGATCACCACCTATCGCAGGCTCGCGGAAAGTGCTCTGGAGAAGGTTGGTGAATTCTTTCCAAATATGCCGGGCCCCTGGACCGCTGGTGTGGCGCTGCCGGGCGGTGACTTTCCGGTTGACGCAGTTGAAGCCCTGACTGATCAGCTTCAAGCCGCGTATCCGTTTCTGGGTGCCGCCTGGGCTGCACGCCTGATCAGGGCCTATGGAACCGAAGCAACAGATGTCCTTGGGGATGCGCAACAGCTGTCTGATCTGGGCGAGGATTTTGGCGCAACCCTGACCGCGCGGGAAGTCGCGTGGCTGATCGACAAGGAATATGCACGGACCGCCGAAGATGTCGTCTGGCGGCGCAACAAGCTGGGCCTGCGACTGAATGCCGAGCAGATCGCGCGGATCGACGGCTGGATGGCTGAACGGCTGACCCCCGGCTCGACCTGATCCATCTTTCTATCCTCTTGGCGGGTGATGAGCGTTGTGCTAGCCGTTGGATACGGTCGGCAGACACCGAGGCGTCGCTGCTCTTACCCAGAGTGCTAAACCTGCCAGTGTATGTGAAACTATCGCAACCATCAGGGCGTTGTTTCGTCAAGTCAGCGACCAACGATCGCGCAAAACGCCCGATATGGATTTGTGATGAGCAAAACTCCTGTACCCTTGCACGCCGATGATCTGACCGGATTCGTGCGTATCCTGTCCCAACAACTTGGCGACTCCAGCCCGTCGCACCTGACCCTGATGAATATGGTCGCTCGTGCCGCCGGGTTTCAGAACGTGCAACATATGCGCGCCACCAGTGCCGCTGCCAGGCGGATCGAGGCCCGCCCGAAACAACCGACTGCTGACATGCGCACGGTTGAGCGCACATTGCACCTGTTCGACGCACAAGGCAGGCTTCGACAATGGCCGTCAAAACGATCGGTGCAGACTTTGTCTTTGTGGGGGCTCTGGTCTGCGGTACCGGCAGCCGCGGTGCTGCAAGAGGGTGAGGTCAACGCGTGCCTCAATGCCGAACATTGTTTTGATGACCCTGCAACCCTGCGCCGGACCATGATTTCCTGTGGGCTGCTGACACGGAACCGGGATGGATCGGATTATCGCCGGGTCGAGCAGGCACCGACACCAGAAGCAAAGGTGGTGATCCGCGAACTCTCTGAACGTCGGCGGGGAAGACCAGACTGACGCCAGAAAAAAGCCCCGCCGAAGGGCGGGGCTTTGATTGGATCAGGCCGCTTCTTCTGAAGGGCCGGGATCGTTTTTGCTGCCTTTCAGCCACTCACGCATGCTTTGCATCAGGGCGTAGAGGACAGGCACCACGATCACGCCAACCAGCGTCGCGGCCAACATGCCACCGAACACGGCGACACCGATGGCTTTCTGGCTGGCCGCACCCGCACCATTGGCAGCCAGCAGCGGTACGACCCCCAACAGGAAAGACAGGGCAGTCATCATGACAGCGCGGAAACGCTGATGAGCGGCCTCGACGGCAGCTTCCTTGATCGAAAGACCCTTGGCGCGCTGTTCCATTGCAAACTCGACGATCAGAATGCCGTTCTTCGAGGCCAGACCCACCAGCATAATCATACCGATCTGCGTATAGAGGTTGATGTCACTGCCGACGATGGCAACCGCGGCCACCGCCCCGAACAGGGCCACGACCACAGACAGCAAAATCGAGACCGGCATAGTCCAGCTTTCATATTGTCCAACCAGAAACAGGTAACCGAATAGGATAGCCAGCCCCAGAATGATGATCACCAGGCTGCCGGACGCCAACTGTTGTTGTGCCGTTCCCGTCCATTCGAACGAGTATCCCGGCGGCAGAGCCGAAGCAGAGACCTCTGTCATCGCTGTGATCGCATCGCCGCTGGACAGGCCCGGCGCTGGCACCGCTGTCACCGTTGCCGACCGGAACAGGTTATGCCGTTTCAGCAGAACCGGCCCCAAGACGTTTTCCACGTCAATCAGAGTGCCCAATGGCACCATGTCGCCCTTCTGTGAACGCACATAGAGGCTGGCAATGTCATCGACATTGTCGCGATAGCTGCCTTCCGCCTGGATCATTACGCGATAGACGCGACCAAACAGGTTGAAGTCGTTGACATAATACGACCCCAGCTGGGCTTGCATGGTCTGGAAGATTTCAGCCACCGAGACGTCCAGTGTCTTGGCTTTCTCGCGGTCCAGATCCACGAACAGCTGCGGAACGTTGGCACGGAATGTCGTATAGGCTTGCCCGATCTCGGGTCGTTGGTTGGCCGAATAGACAAACGACCCCACAGCCGATGCCAGATCCTGCGGTGAACCGCCACCGGTTTGCTGCACCTCCATCTCGACCCCGGCCGACATGCCGAGACCCTGAATTGGTGGCGGGTTGAAGGCAACGGTCGAGGCTGCGGTCTCGTTATTCGCGATGGCCAGCACCTTGGCCAGAATGGCCTTGGCGCTCAGGTCTTCTTCCTGCCGTTCGCTCCAGTTGTCGAGGTTCACGAAGATCGCAGCGCCGTTGGTGATTGTGCCGTTCAGCAATGAAAAGCCATTGATCAGAACGGTGCTGGACACACCCGGGATCTCGCGTATCTGGTCATCGAGGCGCTTTGTCACGGCCTCGGTCCGTTCCAGCGTCGCGGCGTCAGGCAGTTGCACGTCGACAAAGAGATAGCCATTGTCTTCCAGCGGGATAAACCCGGCGGACGTGTTTGACATGATGGCCCCTGTTCCCATGCCGAGCCCAACCACGATGGCCAGCGCGATAGCCGGAAAGACAAGCAGTTTGCGAACAATGGCGACATAGCCGTTGCGAACGCCACCAATGAAGTTTTCGAACAGTGCAAGCAGCCCTTTGGGCGGCCCTGAGCGGGCCTTAAGGACCAGTCCACACAGCGCGGGCGACAGTGTCAGCGCGTTGATCGACGAGATCACAACAGCGGTCGAGATCGTGACAGCGAACTGAGAGTACAGCCGCCCTGAGATGCCCGGCATGAAGGTCACGGGCACGAATACCGCCAGCAATACCAGCGTGGTCGCGATGACCGGGCCTGTGATCTGCCCCATCGCCTTACGGGTGGCTTCGGCTGGGGGCAGCCCCTCATCAGCGATGATGCGCTCGACGTTTTCGACCACGACGATGGCGTCATCAACCACGATCCCAATGGCCAATACCAGCGCGAACAGCGAGATCGTGTTCAACGACATGCCGAAGGCCAGCAAGAAAGCAAACGTGCCGATCAGTGAGACCGGGATGGCAACCGCGGGGATGATCGTCGCGCGCCAACTTCCCAGGAACACAAAAACGACCGAGATCACGAGGGTGAAGGTCAGGATCAGTGTCGATACGACGTCATTCAATGAAGCTTCGACAAAGTCTGTCGTGTTGAAGGGTACTTCATATTCGACATCCGTCGGGAATGCGCGGGACAGCCGCTCCAGTTCCGCCTGTACGCGCTCTGAAACGGCGAGGGCGTTCGCGCCGGGGGCTTGATAAATACCGATGACGGTGGCAGGCACGGCCTGAAAATAGCCGGATGCCGAGTAGAACTGTGCGCCAAGCTCAACTCGGGCGATGTCCCTTACGCGGACAATTGCGCCGGCATCTCCGGTACGGATCACGATGTCGCCAAATTCTTCGGCTGACGTCAGTCGACCTTTGGATTTGATCGTGTATTGAAAGGTCTGCCCTTCGGGCACAGGCGGTGCACCGATCGAGCCTGCAGACACTTCGATATTCTGTTCGCGGATCGCGTTGATCACATCGCCTGGTGTTATGGACAGGGCTGCCATCTTGTCAGGGTCCATCCAGACCCGCATGGCGTATTCCAGGTTGGTCAGAACATCAGCTTTACCCACGCCCTGCACACGCGCCAGCGCATCGCGCAGGTTGATCGAGGCATAGTTGGAAAGAAACACACTGTCATAGGTGCCGTTGGGCGAGGTCAGCGTGACCAGCATCAGCATGTTGGTCGAAGATTTCTGTGTCACCACGCCGGACGAAGTCACTTCGGCTGGCAGCGACGACATGGCCTGCGCCACCCGGTTTTGAACGTTGACCGATGCGATGTCGGGATCGGTGCCGACCTCAAAGGTCACATCCAGCGAATAGGACCCGTTGTCAGACGATCTGGACGTCATGTAGATCATGTCGTCCACGCCGTTGACCTGCGCCTCGATCGGAGCGGCAACGGTGTTTTCCACTGTTTCCGCATTTGCTCCGGTGTATTTGGTGGATACGTTGACCACGGGCGGGGTAATGTCGGGGAACTGCGCGACCGGCAGCACCAGATAGCCGATGCCACCCATGATGGTCAGCACAAGCGAAATGACTAACGCCAGCTTCGGCCGGCTGATGAACAGGGCTGAGAACATCGATTACTCTCCCGGCTGTTCAGAGGCGACGACCGCGTCAACAGCCACACCGGGACGGACCCGTTGCAGGCCCTCGACAATCACACTTTCACCCTCACGCAAGCCTTCGGTAACGATGATGGCGGTACCTTCCGTGTTGCCTGTGGTGATATATCGCTGCTCCACCATCTGCTTGTCGTTTACAACCAGAACAAAGTCACCGCGCTGGTCGCGTTGCAGCGCAGCTTGCGGCACCAGAACTTGCAAGGTCGGTTGCAACGCTTCGATCTGCACATTCACGAATGCACCGTCCAGGATCAAACGGTCGGCATTTTCGAACTGGGCGCGCATTGTGATCGCGCCGGTCAACGGGTCGATACGATTGTCAACAAATACGATCCTGCCCGTTTCATCCAACTTGGTTCCATTTGGCAGCGTGATATGCACATTGGGGCTTTGCGGGCTTTCCGCAAGAGAAGCGGAATTTGCGCCAACGGTCTGAAGAACCGAAGTGAAGAGTTTTTCGTTGAGCGAGAAATTCACATAGATCGGCGTCTCGCTGACAATGTTTACCAGCGGCGGGTTGGTCGGGCCTACCACATCGCCGACACTAGTGGTGATGCTTCCGATACGCCCATCAAAAGGTGCGTGGATCTGTGTATAGCTGAGGTCCAGTTCGGCCTGCTGGATCGCCGCATTTGCGGCCTTGACCTCAGCCTCGGCGACCAGTTCGTTGGCCCGCGCGATGTCGCGTTCGGATTCAGGTGTCGCGTCGCGTTTGTAAAGCTCTTCCTTACGCGCCAGGTCAACCTTGGCCAGCTCAAGGTTCGCCTCGGCCCGGTTCAGATCAGCTTTTCGGGCCTCCAATGTCGCCTCGTAAAGGTCCGGTTCGATGGTGAACAACAGGTCTCCTTCCTTGACCGTAGCCCCATCCTCGACATTCCGGCTGTTGAGAAAACCGTTCACGCGGGCGACGATATCGACCTTATTGATCGCCTGAGCGCGCCCTATGAAGGAAGCCTCGTCGGTGATTTCTTCGGTGTAGGCGGCCGCAATCGTAACTTTCGGTGCCGCTCCTTCGTCCTGTGCAGTTGCAGGTTGGGCCAGTCCCAGGGAAATCAGCAATATTGCGGTGGCAATTGGATTGCGGGCCTGAGTTGGAAAAGGGAAAACTTGGGACATGGCGAAAGCCTCGTGCATTTCAGAAACAATTGGTGTCCATCTCGGCGGTCACAATCGCGCGAGTCGACAAAACTTGTTTGCAGGATGGCTTGTTTGCCACGATTTCTCAAGCGCGATGAATCCCGCTGTTGTTTGCGATGACGCCAAAAATTTCAGCAACTAAGCTAGTTTAGGTGCTGGTCCGTTCCGAGGTGCCGAACGAAAACAGGGGCCAACGGCCCCCGTTTGAGCTGACGAATGTCAGGGTGGTCAGCTGCGTTTACCGGCAAATTTTGCCTGCCATTCTTCACGCTGTTCGTCTGTGATCTTGGCGAACAGAACGTCTGGCACGACAAAGTCGTGACCCGCTGGCAGGGCGTTCAACGCTGCGGCCACGTCCTCGGGCCAGCTGGTGTCGAGCGTGTTCATGGCGCTTAGCATCTTGGCTGAGGTATCAGGGATGAACGGCGCGCTGAGCACGGCATAGAACCGGATCAGGTTCAGGCCCAGACGCACCTGCGCAGCGGCCCCTTCGGGGTCTTCCTTGAAGGTTGACCACGGCGCCGCAGCTTGCAGGTATTCATTGCCAGCCACCCAGATGGCCCGCAGTTCCTGAGCCGACTTGCGGACGTCCATTGCTTCCATATGCGCCTCGTAAGCGCGGACGCGTTTGGTGAGTTCATCGATCAGAGCGTTCTCACGCTCGCCAAACTCACCGCCTTCGGGCACCACCTCACCAAATTTCGAGCGACAGAACTTGGTGATGCGGCTGACGAAGTTGCCTAGAACATCGGCCAGATCCTTGTTCACGGATTGTTGGAAGTTTTCCCACGTGAATTCGCTGTCGCTGCTTTCTGGCGCATGGCTCAGCAGCCACCACCGCCAGTAGTCAGCTGGCAGAATCTCGAGAGCCTGATCCATAAAAACGCCACGCCCCTGCGAGGTCGAGAACTGGCCGCCGTCGTAGTTTAGATAGTTGAAGGATTTCAGGTGGTCGACCATTTTCCACGGCTCGCCCGATCCCAGAATAGTGGCGGGGAAAGAAAGCGTGTGAAACGGCACGTTGTCCTTGCCCATGAACTGGACATAGCGCACATCGTCCGCGCCCTTATCGGTGCGCCACCAGCGTTCCCACTCAGAATCGGGTTTCCCCGTGGAATCCGCCCATTCCTTGGCACAGGCGATGTATTCAATCGGCGCGTCGAACCAGACATAGAAGACCTTGCCTTCCATACCGGGCCAGTCCTGATCGCCTTTCTTGACCGGAACGCCCCAGTCCAGATCGCGGGTGATCCCCCGGTCTTGCAACCCGTCGCCATCATGCAGCCATTTCTTGGCAATGGATGTGGTCAGGATCGGCCAGTCGGTTTTGCTGTCAATCCAGGCATCCAGCTGATCCTTCATTGCCGATTGGCGCAGATAGAGGTGCTTGGTCTCGCGTACTTCCAGATCTGTCGAGCCCGAAATGGCCGAGCGCGGTTCAATCAGGTCGGTTGGATCCAACTGCTTGGTGCAGTTTTCACACTGGTCGCCACGTGCGTTCTCGTATCCGCAATTGGGGCAGGTGCCCTCGATATAGCGGTCCGGAAGAAAGCGACCATCTGCGTTGGAATAGATTTGCTTTTCCGTGACCTCGCGGATCAACCCGGCCTCATCCAGCTTTCCGGCAAAATGTTGGGTCAGCTTTTTATTCTGCTCGCTGGATGAGCGGCCAAAGTGATCAAAGCTCATCCCAAAACGCTTGGCGATGTCGGCCTGAATTTCGTACATGTCCGCGCAATACTCGGCCACCGGCTTTCCCGCCTTGGCCGCGGCCAGTTCGGCCGGGGTGCCGTGTTCGTCGGTGGCACACAGGAACATGACCTCGTTCCCCCGGCCACGCTGGTAGCGTGCATACAAGTCGGCAGGCAGTTGCGAGCCGACCAGGTTGCCGAGATGCTTGATCCCATTGATGTATGGGATCGCCGAGGTGATGAGAATCCGAGCCATATTCCGTTTCCGCGTATCTAACTGCGCGTTCGTCTAACCTAAGTCACCGCTCAGCAAAAGCCCGGTTTCGTAGATGACTGGAATAACTCTGATTTGTGACGCGCACCTTATGGGACGACCAAGTCACCGATGGCCGTTGTAAACCGGTCAGAATGTGGTCAGCCAATACGCAGAATCTCCGAAATGCAGGGCTGCGGGTCCGCTATTCATTCCTCTCGGGCGCGTTTCAGCAGCCTTCCGACAGTAAATGATGTACGCGGCGCGTAAACATAATTGGTTCTCTCCTCTGGTGTTGGACGGGAACGCATCCGGGCCAGTCCGAACCCGATCAGGAACACATGTCCAACCGCGACAAATGCAAACAAAGCGCTGGGACCGAAATCCTGGATCAGTGTTGATGTGATATAGGGAGATGCAATTGCCCCCAGCGCGTACCAGAACATCAGGGCGGCAGACAATTCGACCCTTTGTTCGGTCGTCGCAAAATCGTTGGCATGCGCGGAGGACACCGAAAAGATCGGGAATGTCGTGAAGCCAAAAAGCCCTGCGGCCAGCATGACACCGACGGTTCCCGTGTCGCTTGCCGCCATTGTAACCCCGCAGCTTAGTACCGCCGCGACCGAAAGCCAGATCAAGACCCAGCGCCGGTCGTATTTGTCCGCGAGCCATCCCATCGGATACTGCGCCAGCGCCCCGCCCAGAACGAAAGAGGCGAGGAAGAAGGCGATTTGATCCACTCCCAACCCGACTTCCTGACCGTAGACGGGCCCGACCATTCGGAAAGATGCTGAACTGAGTGCCGAAACAATGACGCCCGCGACGGCCAACGGCGAACTGTGCCATGCCAGTTTCGGGCGCAGGCGCGGGGCGTCTGGTGTCTTCGGCTGACTTGCGCGTGTCAGTGTCAGCGGCAGCAATGAGGCGCAGCAAAGGATCGCCAAGAGGTTATAGGAAACATACGAGGCGGGTGGCAGGACGGCGATGATCAACTGAGCACTCAGCGAGGCACCCATATCGACGATGCGATAGGTGCCCATGGCTCGTCCACGTGTCTCATTGGTCACTTTTGCATTCAGCCAGGCTTCGATGACGGTGTAACTACCTGCCACACATGTGCCCGAGGCGATGCGCAACGCCGCCCATACATAAGGATTGTCTGTCAGGGTGTGCCCGATCAACCCCATCGCGCCCAGCGCTGTGCATACGGCAAATGCGCGGGAATGCCCGACACTGCCCATCAAACGCGGCGCCCACCAGCAACCTATGAAAAAGCCAAGGAAATGCGCTGAACCCAGCATACCGATCTGTTCGGTCGAAAAGCTTAAGGTGATCCCGGAAATGGCATCAAGTGGCCCGACGCCGCCCGTTGAAAGCTGAAGCAGAATGACCGAAAGAAACAGGGCGGCAAATGAAATGATCGTGCGCATGGTTTTCTCAGATAGGCGGCGTCACCGGACAATGCGCGCAACTATTCGACTTTATCCAGTCGTTTTTTGCTTTTTGTCGATTAGGTTGCACGAATGATCTCGGCACGTATGTCCAGTCCGACGTTTTGTCCTACCAGATCGGGATAACCCGAGGCACCGAAATCGTGCCGGTTCAATGTCCCGGTCAAACCTATGGACAGGCGGTTGAGGTCGTTCGCGGCTGTTCCGGGCTGGCGGTATAGGTTGGCATCCAAGGTTATGGGGTGCGTCACATCTCGGATACTCAGTTCCCCCGTGACACGAGCACCATTCGATATGCGCCCATCGGCCCCCAATTGAATGTCAGTCGATACGAATTGAATTGTCGGGTAGGTTTCGGCGCCCAAAACACCGGGGCCGAGCATCGGCATGCGGGCAAAGGGCAAGCGTGTTCTGGCCTTGTTGACATCCAGCACCACCGTGACCCGGCTATTTTGCAGGCGGTGCATGTCAATCTGTACGTCCGCCTGCCGGATCGGCATTGATCCGGTCTGAGGGATACCTGACAGATCAAAGGTAAAACCAACCACGGTGGTTTTCGTTGACAAAATGTATGGCTGCAACGCGGCCTGCACCGTACGGGCCAAAGGCAGAGCCACCATCCCTGCAAGCACCAAGCGGCGGGTTAGGTGTATCATGCCATGACCGTGTCCCGTCTGGGGCGGGATCTTTTGATCAACATCAGAACGATGGCAATGTTCAAACCGTTCCAAAGAATTCCGTTGACGAAGGCCAGTTGGTAACTTCCGGTGACATCGTAAATCCAGCCTGACATCCATCCGCCAAGCGCCATGCCAAGGATGGTCATCATCAAGACGAATCCGACCCGCGCCCCTGCGTCTTGCGGCGGCATGTATTCACGGACAACCAAAGCGTAGCTGGGCACGATGCCACCCTGCGCCAGACCGAACAGCAAGCTGATCACATAAAGTGAGACCATTCCGTCATATGGCAGGAACAGGAACAGGGCGATGCACTGCAAGACTGAGCCGATCAAGAGCGTCATGACGCCGCCCAGACGGTCGGCCAACAGGCCCGAGAGAATACGGCTGGCGACGCCACCTAGCAGCATCAGCGATAGCATTTCGGCCCCCACTGCGGGGCCGTATCCCAGCCCGACGCAATACGACACGATATGGACCTGTGGCATGGACATCGCTACGCAGCATCCAATACCAGCCAGGCCAAGGATGTACTGTAACACGCGTGGTGAAACGCCGACAGTGCGCGCGTTGATCTGGGCTGTGGCCGCGGCTGTGCTGTGTGCTTCGACCGGGACCTGACGACGCAACAGCAAGGACAGGGGGATGACAATCAGCAGCGTCAATAGCGCCAATGTCAGGTAGACCTGTTGCCAGCCATCCCGTAACAGAATGCCGGACAGCAGGGTGGGCCAGATTGCGCCAGAGATATAGTTTCCGCTGGCCACCAATGCGACGGCGAACCCACGCCGCTTCATGAACCAGTGCGAGATATCGGCGATCAAGGGGCCAAACCCGATCGATGTTCCCAGCCCGACCAGCAGATGCGCCGCAGATAGTAGTGTTATATTCGGGGCCAGCGTTGCCAATAGATAGCTGAAGGCGCTTAATACAGCGGCACCGATCAGGGCGCGTGTCACGCCCAGCCGGTCCACCAGTTGTCCTAGCCACATATTGCCCAGCGCAAATCCGATCATCGTAAGCGTATATGGCATCGAGGCTTCGGCGCGACTGGCGTCGAATTCTGCTTCGACAGTAGGCATGACCACGATGACCGCCCACATCCCTACATTCGCCACAGTTGCGATGGCGAGCGTGATCAGAAGGCGAATCCAGGAATAGCGGCTGTCATGGATCGGATGGCTCATGCGGCGACGCTAGGGTGCGATCCGGAGTTTGGCGAGTCACATCTTGCGTGATCCTTGCGGCTTCACGTCAGAATGTCCTCTGTTTCAATGCGTTTCAGGTGCAGACCGGTGCGGGCAGCAGTCTGAGTGGCCTGCCAGCTGACCGGGGGCAGGGCGCGGGCGCGGCGGCGGGTCAGGGTCCAGTGTCTGGTATCTCCCTGATGGGCGGCGGCCATGTGCCAGCGTGTCTCAACCCCTTGTGCGCCGCCATCACCGGGCGTCAGCAGCAAGCCAAGCGGGGCTTGGCCCATCGTACCGCCTTGTTCTGCGGCCAGATGCATCCGCCGCACCGGCGTCAGCCCCGGCGCGCCGGGCAGGTCGCCTATGATCAGCGGGATGGCCCCGCTGCGCAGCGCCTCTTCAATACACCATAGCAGATCTTCGGCGCGGGTGGGGTGGACGAACAGAAAACGCGCCGGATCAGCAAAGGCCATAATTCCGTCGGGGTTCAGTTGAGCGGGCTCCCACGCGGGGGAAATCCACAGCACGGGACCCTGTGTCTGACCGGCCAGCCAGATGGCAAAGCTGCGTCGGGCAGGTCCGCAAGCCTCGTGCACGCGACCCGGTTGCAGGGTGATCTGCGAATGGAGATTTATCCCCGGGATCTGACGTGCAGGTTTGGGACCAAGAAGCTGAGCAGACATGCCCGCAAGCTATCATGTTCCACTTTTGTTCTCAAGAGGTGAGGAGCATCAACGGGACAGGATCAGCTTGCCATCAGCAAACTGAATGCTTGAAAAACGGTGCAGATATTCCATCCCTAAAAGCGATTTATCCAGCTCACCCTCGTTGACCCAGGCCGAAACGTTCTGATCCGTAATGGGTCCTATCGTCAGGGTCTCAAGCCGCACCGGCGCGGTACGCACCTCACCGTTTGCAGTCAAGGCGCGCCCGAAATAGTTCAGCTGATCGGGATCAATGCCTGCCCGTTTGGCATCCCGCGCGTTCAACACGATCTGGCTGGCACCGGTGTCGACAAGAAAGGTGATCAGCTCACCATTCACCAGAACCGGAAGGTAATAATGGCCATCATAAGCGCGGGGAACCTCAACCGAGTTACCGGTGACACTCATCTGCGGCGCGGGAGTGACCGAGGAACGAATATCCTCCCACAGACCGACCAGTGCAATGACCCCGACAAAAATGAACACCCATGCCATAACCTGCTGCAATGTCTTGCCAAGCGACTGCCGATTATGCGTGACAAACCACATCAGCAGCGCCGCCCCCAGCAGGGCCAGATAGATCAGGCGTCCAATATCGAAACTGTCCATGCGGTTACCCGGAAATCCCCTAAACCTTGTGAATATGGGGATTTAAGATGCGAATCCAAAGGCCTTGAGGCCATCAAGAATAAACTGAACAGACAATGCAGCCAGCAGCATCCCAAGAAGCCGGGTCAACACGTTCAACCCGGTTTTTCCCAAAAGCCGTGCCACGGCCCCGGATGTAAGATACATCACAAAAACCATTGTCAGAACGACCAGCATAACGCCGATGACCACCGCCAGACCCTGAATGCCGGGATGTTGACCGGCCAGCAGGATCATAGTGGCAATCGCACCGGGCCCTGCAATCAGTGGGATGCCCAGCGGAAACACTGACGGGTCCGGATGTTCTTCTTCTTCGGCGCTGTTTTCACGACGTTTGGTCCGGCGTTCAAACAGCATGTCGAGCGCGGTCAGAAACAGAAGAACACCTCCCGCAACGCGAAACGCCTCCATCGAGATGCCGACAAAACCCAGCAACGCTTCGCCAAAGGCCGCGAACATGGCCAGAATGCCGCCTGCCGTCAGGCATGCGCGTATCGCGACAGAGCGGCGCGTGTGCCAATCCATGTTCTGGGTCAGGGCCACAAAAATCGGGGTTTGCGCCGGTGGATCAAGAACCACGAAAAGCGTCGTGAACGCAGTGATCAGAAATGCGGTGTCAATCACTTTTTGCTACTCTGTTGCAGATGTTTCAAAATTCTCAGGGCGTCTTCGACCCGTCCGGACGGAACATAAACATGATCGTGGTGATAGCCCGCAACCATGTTCGCCGGAATTCCGGCCTGTGCCAACACCCCCGAGACCGCAGCGGTCAGACCCACGCCTTCGAGCGAGGAGTGCACTTGAAGCGTGATACAACGCATAGCAACCGCCTCTTTTGGTGCGCAATGGATCGGAACGATCAAAGACAGCCCTTCGGCCTCGACGTAACTGGCGCGTGTCCCGTCGGGCCAGTCCATATCTTCGGGCCAGACCACAAATGCGAATTCGTCGGGTTGAATTTCGGGGTGCATTCCCGCGATCATCGCTTTGGTTTCAACAACGGGATCGCTCATACCGTTTCTGCCTGTTCCAGTCGCTCGGCAGCGGCGATCCAAAGCGCTTCTGCTTTTTGCATGGCCTCGACCACCTCGGCGAATTTGCGGTTCCAGGTTTCCAGATCGTTGATCTTGTCGTCTTCGTAAAGCGCCGGGTCGGCCAGTTTTGCCGCGAGCTTGTCGTGCATCTCTGTCAGTTTCTCGACCCGGTCCTCGCATTTGCGCAGGTCCGCCCGCAGTGCCAGCATGGTATCGCGCGAGGTACGTTTGGGCTTCTCTGTTTGCGGCTTTTCTTTCACCGGCTTGTCACGCGCCAGCAAAAGGGCCCGGTAGGATTCAAGGTCACCGTCATAAGATTTGACCGTACCGTCCGAGACCAGCCACAACCGATCGGCAACAAGCGACAGAAGGTGCATGTCGTGGCTGACCAGCACGACAGCGCCGGAATAGGCTGTCAGTGCTTCGACCAGCGCCTCACGGCTTTCGATATCCAGATGGTTCGTCGGTTCATCGAGGATCAGCATATGCGGTGCGTCGATGGTGGCCAGCAGCAGTGACAGGCGTGCTTTTTGCCCACCCGACAGGCGGCCAACCTCGGTTTCCGCCTGAGCTGCGTTCAGGCCGAACCCCGCCAAACGCGAGCGCCACTTGCCTGGCGCCTCGTCCGGGCGCAGGCGGCGCAGGTGGTCCAGTGGCGTTTCGTTCACATAAAGCTCGTCCACCTGATGCTGAGCGAAATACCCGATGCGCAGCTTGTTGCTGCGGGCCATCTTACCCGCCATGAGGGGCAGGCGGTCTGACAGCAGTTTGGACAGGGTTGATTTGCCCTGACCGTTCTTACCCAGCAGCGCGATGCGGTCATCCTGATCGATGCGCAGGTTCAAGCGGCGCAGTACTTCGATCTCGCCATAGCCGGTGACACCACCTTCGATCTGGATGATCGGCGGCGACAATTCCTCAGGTTCGGGGAAGGAAAACGCACGCAGCGCGGCCTCTTGCGGGGTTGAGACCAACTGGATGCGTTCGATCATTTTCAGGCGCGATTGGGCCTGAACGGCCTTGGATGCCTTATATCGAAACCGATCCACGAAGCTCTGCAAATGAGCGATGCGGGCCTTTGCCTTTGCATTCTCGGATTCCGCCTGCGCTAGACGTTCCGCCCGCCGTTCGGCGAATTTGTCATAAGGCACGGCGTAATAGGTGAGTTTGCGATCCTCCAGATGCAGGATCGACCCTACGGCACGGTTCAGCAAGCCCCGGTCATGGCTGATGATTATGACCGTGTGCGGATATTTCGCCAGATAGCTTTCCAGCCACAGCGCGCCTTCAAGATCCAGATAGTTGGTCGGTTCGTCCAACAGCAACAAATCCGGCTGCGAGAACAAAACCGCCGCCAAGGCCACGCGCATCCGCCAACCGCCCGAGAAATCCGAGCAGGGGCGCAACTGGTCTGCGTCGTCAAATCCCAACCCCTTGAGGATCGAGGCCGCGCGGGCCTCGGCCGACCAGGCGTCGATATCGGCCAGCCGCGTCTGGATTTCGGAAATTCGCGTGGGATCTGTTGCGTTGCCAGCCTCGGCCATCAGGGCGCTGCGTTCGGTATCAGCGGCCAGAACAGTGTCGATCAGCGAAACGTTGGACGAGGGGACCTCTTGCGCGACCCCGCCAATGCGGGCGCGCTTGGGGACCGAAATATTGCCCGATTCCAGCGCCAGTTCCCCGCGGATCAGGCGAAAAAGCGTGGTCTTTCCCGTGCCATTCCGGCCCACAAGGCCAACCTTGTGACCGTCTGGTATGGTTGCGCTGGCGCCATCAAACAATGGGCGGCCTTCAACGGCATAGGTGATGTCTTCGATCCGTAACATGGAGCGCTCTTAGCAGAGGTGTGATGCCGCCGCCAGCGGCTTGGCATTTTCAAGCGTCAAGCAATGTGTTAGCGCTGTCTCGTTTGCTTTTTGAAACGGTTTTCCACATGCGCGCGGCCCGGACGCCTCCATCCCTGATCACGTTGATCTTTGCTACGGCGCTGTCTGTACTGACGCTCAACATGTTCCTGCCGTCGCTGGCACATATGAGTGAAGATTTCGCTGTGGATTACGGTCTGATGAACCTGTCGGTCGCGGGGTATCTGGCGCTTTCGGCAGTATTGCAACTGATTATGGGCCCTTTATCGGATCGCTTTGGACGCAGGCCTATCCTTTTGATTTGTATATCAATATTTGTCCTTGCGTCGATCGGATGCACGCTGGCTGGATCGATCTGGGTTTTTCTTGGCTTCCGTCTGCTTCAGGCTGCTGTGGTCGCGGGCTCGGTCCTGTCCAGCGCGTCGATCAGAGACCGTTACGCACCGAATGAGGCGGCAAGCAAACTCGGTTACGTCGCAATGGCCATGGCTTTGGCCCCGATGCTTGGGCCGATGTTGGGTGGGGCGCTGGATATGCTTTTCGGTTGGCGCTCGGGGTTTGTCCTGTACTCGTTGCTCGGGGCAGGGTTGCTGGTGCTGCTTTGGTTCGACATGGGCGAGACCAACACCAACCGCTCGTCCACATTTGGTGCCCAACTGCGCGAGTATCCGCACCTGTTCCGTGCCCGCAGGTTCTGGGGGTATGCCTTATGCGCGGCGTTTTCGATTGGGGGGTTCTACAGCTTTATCACCGGTGCGCCGCTGGTTGCCGTAGCGTGGTTCGACCTGAGCCCAGCAACGCTGGGGCTGGGGATTGGCATCATCACCGGCGGGTTCATGGTTGGCAATTTTGTCACCGGTCGGATTGCGGCCCGGACGCGGCTGACGACGATGATCTTGTCGGGGCGGATCGTGGCCTCGACCGGGCCGTTTTGCGGATTGTTGCTGTTCCTCGCTGATCTGGGATCGGTCTGGGTCTTCTTCGGCTCGGCAATCTGTGTCGGCTTTGGCAACGGTTTGACCAATGCCAATGCCGCGGCCGGTGTCATGTCGGTACGCCCCGGACTGGCAGGAAGCGCGGCAGGGCTGTCGGGGGCAATGATCGTGGCTTTGGGCGCTGTTCTGACCTCAATGACCGGCGCGTTCGTTAGCCCCGAAAATGGGCCGTATCTGGTACTGGGCATGATGTGGGCCTGTAGCTTTGCTGGCTTGCTGGCGGTGCTTTACGTCCGTCGACTGGACCGCGTCGACCCTTTGCCGGACACAATCTGAACTGCAAAGCCACGGGCAAGGCATCATTACACTTTTCATGGGCCAAAGACCGTGATACCCGGCGCGCGATGGATTTCGGCGCGGGTCCCGCGCCACATTATAAGGAGAGGCCGACATGGCACTGGAACGCACATTCTCGATCATCAAACCCGATGCAACCCGTCGCAACCTGACCGGCAAAATCAACGCCAAGTTCGAAGAAGCTGGCCTGCGCATTGTGGCGCAAAAGCGCATTCACATGACCAAAGCTCAGGCTGGCAAGTTCTATGACGTTCATGCCGAACGTCCGTTCTATGACGAACTGTGCGAATTCATGTCGTCGGCTCCGGTTGTTGTTCAGGTTCTGGAAGGCGAAGGTGCCATTGCAAAGAACCGTGAAGTCATGGGCGCAACCAACCCTGCAGACGCAGCACCCGGCACCATCCGCGCCGAATTCGCGGAATCGGTCGGTGAAAACTCGGTCCACGGTTCGGACGCCCCGGAAACCGCAGCGGTTGAAATCGCATATTTCTTCTCGGGCATTGAGCTGGTCGGCTAAGCCACAGCCATTGCCGACAGATTGGGGCCGCATCCTTGGTTGGGTGCGGCCTTATTCGTTCAGACCTGCTTTAGGTCCTTTTGTGCAACACGAACTCCGATAGCGTCCAGATCTGCAATCATCTGGTTTTCGGGGGCAGCCGCGTTACCGGCTTTGATTGCGTCGAACCTTTCGCGCAGGGCTTTTTTCTCGTCGCCCTTGCAGTCGTTCCACGGGCGGCCCTGCAATCCCATCACCAGAACGTAATATCCGATGAAATGCGCCCTGGTGCCGGCGCGCAACAGGCGAGCATAGGCTTCGTCCGGCCCCAGTTCACGCAGCGCCTCAGCCGAATGAATACCAGCGCGGGCGCAGGCCTGTTCAAAGGCGGGGCCAAGGTTTCGGATTGAAGATACTGGTTCGCTCATAGCGGTGTCTTACTTCGGCGCCCGGGGCCTGTCACCCCGTGAATACACTCGGTCGCAGTCTAATGCCTTGATGTCCTTTCGGGTTCCGCCGAGACTGAACAAGAAAACCCAGAATGGCGTTGGGGCAGCCCACCAAACAAAGGGGCGGGCGCGCAAATGACCGTTGAGAAGCCTGTAAAGGGGTTTCTGAATTTGAACTGGAAAGGCCTATCATGACCAGATCGTCAGGCGATCAGTTCATTTTCCCAGCGAGGATTGACGAAACGGCTCTGGCACATGCCATTGCCGGGTTTTCCCGAAAAGCTTCACCCGATAGTTCCGTCGCAGCTTTCGCATTGCTCGATTGTCACGATCAGTCATTGCGCGCCTCCGGTCGTGCTTTGATCCATACTGGCGGGATGTTGCACCTGCTGCGGAAGGATCATGGCCCTTTGTCTCAGCAATACTCGGGGTATCTGCGGTTTGCGCGGGACTTGCCAGAAGGGCCGGTTCAGAAGGCGCTGAACGACTTTCCTGAACTGCGGGCGCTGACGCAGATCGGTGTTGGGGAGATCAAGGTTCAGACCTTTGCCGTACTAGATGATCTGCAAAAGACAAAAGTCAGGGGAACTTTAACGTACATGTCGACGCCATCGGGGCAGGCGACTATTGTACGAATTCAGAAGTTGCGCGGGTACAAGAAGGCTTATCAGTCGGTCTGTTCCTCTATCGCCAGCATTACGGGCGGTGTTCATGATATTGAAACGCTCTATACCAGCCTGGTTCCAGACATGGTTCCCTATCAGGCCAAGCCTGAAATGAAGATTGGTCAAGCAGAACCTTCCTGCGAAGTCGCTGCAAAAATCATTCAAACATATCTGCGGGTTGCGCGGCAAAACGAAGAGGGTGTGATCGCTGATATCGACACTGAGTTCTTGCACGATTACCGGGTATCGTTGCGCAAGATCAGGTCAGTGATTAGCCTGTTCAAGGGCGTGTTGTCCGAAGCCCAGACGGCCGAGCTGAAGCGGGTCTTTTCCGACCTCATGACCCGTACTGGACCTCTGCGTGATTTGGATGTCTACCTTCTGGAAAAAGACAAGTATTTCAATCTTATCCCGCCGAACCTTCACTCAGGACTGTCCGAGATGTTTGATCAGTTTCAAACGGATCGTACACAAGAGCAACTGCGCCTGTCACGCTGGTTGCGCAGCGCCGACTACACGACGTCCATGACCGACCTGACCGCAATGTTCGCAAGTTCAGATCACTTGGACCTTGGGCCAAACGCGCATCTTGGTGCGTATGACTATGCCTGCGCGCTGATCTGGAAGCGCTATCGCAAGGTGTGCAAACTGGCGCGCGGCATAAGCGACGATAAACCAGACAGGACGGTGCATGACCTTCGTATCGAATGCAAAAAACTAAGATATCTGATGGAATTGTTTGCCCCACTATTCGACGGGAATAGATTTAAAGTGATCCTTAAGCCGTTGAAAAAACTTCAGGATAGTCTTGGTTTGTTCAACGACTATTCTGTTCAGCAAAATGCGTTGTTGACCTTTGTAGCGTCTCGCGCCGATACGCAAGGCCGCGTGGACGCGCAGATCGGTTTGTCCGTGGGCGGCCTAATCGCTGTGCTTGATCAACACCAAAAGACGGAAAGAAAGCGCGTTGTCGCAAGTTTCCATCATTTTGACGGGCAAGAAATCCGGCACATGTTCCGCAGTCTGTTTCACCACAAAAAGGAGTAAGGAATGAAAATCATTGCCTTTTACTGCAATAAGGGCGGTGTTGGACAAACCGAGACTTCCGTGAACCTTGCCTATGTCTGTGTGCAAACCGGTCGGCAGGTTTTGCTGTGCGATCGCGATTCTGGGGGTGCGTCTGGAGTCTATTCTCGAGCCGCCGATGAAATCCTTTTTCCTGCCATTCTCACAACCCTGTTCGAGCGGTTATTTGGTCAACCGGTTAGCATTTTCGACAAACACAATATGCATCAGATAAGCTGCGGGCGTTCTTTTCAATGGCGCAGCATCGGGCCTATGCCAATACTTACGCAGGTCGCGGCACGGCTGGCAAGCATACCGGGCGCTGTTCGATGAGCTGGAAGAAACAGTGGGGGCGCTCCGATGAGTACAGAAATTGAGCGCAAGTTTTTGGTGGCAAACTTACCGGACTTGAGCCGCGCAGAAAAAGCAATGGTGCGTCAGGGTTATCTTACCTCTCCGGAGGACTCGACCGAATTGCGCCTAAGGCAAAAGAACGATGTGTTCTTCCTGACTTTGAAAGGCGGCGGTGATCTTGTACGTGTTGAGCGTGAGACAGTGATAACCCGAGACCAGTTCGAAACTTTCTGGCCGGAAACCCAAGGACGCCGGATCGAGAAGGTACGTTACACGGATCAAATGCCGGACGGCCACCAGTTCGAGCTGGATGTTTTCTCAGGCGGCCTGGAACCCCTGCGTTTGGTTGAGGTTGAATTCCATACCAGTGAAGCCGCAAATGCTTATGTCCCACCGGATTGGTTCGGTGCGGAAGTTACAGGCGATAAACGGTATAAAAACACGATATTGGCGGTAAACGGACTGCCGGATTAACTCTGAATTGCCAGATTGATCGTGGTTTCCAGACCCGGGTCGCAGTTTCGGGCTGCGAATGTCCCGCCATGCATATGGGAAATCGCGGCAACCAGTGCGAGTCCCAATCCCGCGTTGCGTTCCGTCCGCGCCGGATCAAGCGTAACGAAGGGAAGCTGAAGGCGATCCAACTCTCCGGGCGGAACACCCGGACCACGGTCCCGAACCCGCAATTGGGCAAATCCGCCGTGGGTACCGATTGAGATCGTGATTGCGGTATCTGCCGGTGCGTAGCGCATAGCGTTTTCCAGCAGATTGGAAAGAGCCTGCGAGAGGAGGGGCCGGTGCCCCTGAATAGCTGGGGCAGAGCCCGTAACCTCAAGACGGATGTCCTGATCCGCGGCCACCGGATCGTAAAGCTCTACGACATCGCCAACCAGTTGCTGCAAGTCAATGTCTTCGAATTGCTCGCGACCCAGACCAGCCTCGGCCCGCGAAATTTCGGTAAGCTGCCCCAAGACCCGCAAAACATGGTCGATTTCTCCCGTTGCCCGCGCAATGTCGATTTCGCGGTCCAGATCGCTTTTGCCGGGCTCGGAAAGGGATTCGACCCGTTGACGAAGGCGGGACAAAGGAGAGCGCAAATCATGTGCGATCGAGTTTGAGGTGGTGCGCAGATTACTGACCAGCTCTTCGATCCTGTCGAGCATGTTGTTCAGCGTTCCAGAGACCTGATCGAACTCGTCCCCGGTTCCGCGCAGGGGCATCCTTTTGGAAAGATCGCCGGAAACGATGTTTTCGGCTGTGCTTGCAATGTCCGACAGGCGGGAAAACACCAGGCGTGTGAACAGCCAGCCGGTGATCACGCTCAGAACAAATGCTATCCCTAGCGCCAGTGCCAGAGATCGGAACAATACACGGTCGAATTGTTGACGGGCCGCCGCATCCCGTCCCACCAGAAGGCGTTCGCCACCGGGCAGGCGGATCGATGCCGCCGAGATAGGCACCAGTTGGTCATTGTCAGCCCTGCGCAGCTCAAGGTCGACCCAACCGCTTCCGGCGGTCACATTGACCGGCCATGTTTTCAGGTTACCCACAAGCTTGACGCCTTGCCGATCCGCCAGAAGATACAGCGCGTCTCGGTCGGGCGCGCTTGGAAGACGGCGTTCGATCGCTGTGATCAGCCCGATCAGCCCGCGCCGTTCATATTCATCTGCAAGCCCGGTCAGTTCGGCGGACACGACTGATCGGGTCTCGGATTCGATGCTTCTGTTGGCCGTCACATAGACCAGTGCCAGCACGGACGCGGTCAGGAACGTGCTTAGCACCATGCTGGTGGCGACAAGTCTTGTTCGTGAATTATTAAGGGAAAGCCGAAGGTTATCCATCGGACATCATGTAACCTGCTCCGCGAACAGTTTCAATCAAAGGTGTGTCTCCGCCTTCATCCAACTGGCGGCGCAGCTTTGAGATGTGAACATCCACAACGTTGGTGTTCGGGTCGAAATGATAATCCCAGACGCCCTCAAGCAGCATGGTACGCGACACGACACGGTTCTTGCGGCGCAGAAAGAATTCAAGGATCTGGAATTCACGGGGCGTCAGCGTGATCTCATGGCCGTCCCGCGTAACCTTGCGGGTCAGAAGATCCATTTCAAGATCCTTGCAGGTCAGAGTCGGCGTTTCCTCGGATTCCTGCGGACGTCGCAACAGGGCTTCGATCCGTGCATGAAGTTCCTGAAACGAGAAGGGCTTGACCAGATAATCGTCGGCGCCTGATCGCAATCCTTTGACGCGCTCGTCCACTGCGCTCATGGCCGTCAACATCAAGACCGGTGTTTTCAACCCCGCCGCGCGGAGGGATTTGATCAGCGACAGCCCGTCCAGACCGGGAAGCATCCTGTCCAGCACAATGGCGTCAAACCCGCCATCCGTTGCATGGTACAATCCCTCTCGGCCATCAGCAGCCGTTTCGACCACATAGCCTTCTTCGCCAAACCCCTTGGCAATGAAATCCCTGGTGTCAGCGTCATCTTCGACGATCAACAGACGGCGGCTCATGATCTGGCTCCTTTTCCCTTGGGATTTAAACACATTATCCAAACAAAGCCCATGGAATGCAGAATATCTTGCCGGGTGCTGGGCACGCACCCGGCAAGCCCGACGGACAGCGGACAACTCAGGTCCGCCGGGTGAGGCGCGCGCCGGATCTCCCCATCAAGCGGCGCGCGCATAGTGTTGGTCAGACCAGTTCGACGGCAACGAAGATCTGGCTGCCGGCCCGATTGATCAATACCAGTGCCGGGTCTGTCTTTTCGCTGTCCAGTGCCGCCTTCAGCGCTTCGGGTGTGAACGTGTCTTGGTTGCCCAGTTTGACGATCACATCACCACGTTGCAGACCCGCCCGAGCCGCAGGGCTGTCCGGTTGCAGGTCTGTGACGACCACACCTTCGACGGCTTTAGCGATACCTGCCTCGGCCCGCACCGTTTCGGTCAGGGGGGCCACGGTGACACCAAGCGACGTGCCTGCCGCCTCGGATTCGACAGGGGTGTCGGACTGGACCGCCGCTGCCTGATGCTGGCCAACGGTCAAAGTGACCGTTTCCTGTTTGCCATCGCGCAGAATGGTCAAATTACTGGCGGTGCCGACCTTGGTTGTGCCCACCAGAATGGGCAGGTCACCACTGGAGTCTACGGCTTCGCCGTTGAAGGACAGGATAACATCGCCTTGCTCCAGAACGCCATCTGCAGGGCTGTCGGCGACAACATCTGCCACCAGTGCGCCCGAGGAGGCATCAATTCCCAGTGCCGCCGCAAGCTGCGGGCTGATATTCTGGATAGATACACCCAGCCACCCACGGCTGACCTGCCCGTCATCCTGCAGATCGGCCGCAATATGCTCAACGATGTTCGAGGTTACGGCAAATCCCAGCCCGACAGATCCGCCACTTGGGGAATATATGGCCGAGTTTACACCAATCACTTCGCCGTCCATGTTGAAAAGCGGGCCACCAGAGTTGCCCTTGTTGATGGCGGCGTCCGTTTGAATGAACTCGGCATAAGGCCCGTCCGAGATATTGCGACCTTTCGCCGATACAATGCCGGTAGTAACTGTCGAGCTCAAACCAAACGGGTTGCCGATCGCAACGACATCTTCGCCAACGCGGATTGCATCGCTGTCACCCAGTTCGACAGCTTGCAGGCCCGGGCCTGCATCGATCTTCAAGACTGCGATGTCTGTCAGCGGGTCGGTGCCAACCACCTCGGCTTCAAATGTCCGGTCATCACTTAGGCGAACGGTTACAGTCGCGGCATTGTCCACCACATGGTGATTGGTAACGATATAACCGGCTTCATCCAGTACAAACCCTGACCCGAGCCCTTGTGCCGGCCCGCGTTGAGGCATGTTGAACCCTTCAGGCCCACCAAAGCGCTTGAAGAATTCCCCAAACGGATGACCGTCGAAATCAAAATTCTGCCCCTGTGCGGGGCTTGAGGCGGCCTTTTGTTCGGCAATGATGGTTACAACCGAAGGGGAAACGGATTCGACAAGATCGGCAAGCGCCTCATCCGCCATCGAAGGTAAAGCGGTTGTGGCCAGCATGGCTGCGCCCAATGCGCTGACCCCCATCCAGTTGGATGTGCGGGGAAGTAAAAGCGAAGATTTTCGGATGCTCATTTCTGTCTCCTGGTTTGATCACGCAATTTCCGTTGCGCGTTGAGACATGAGATGCACTGGCAGGATTGGGGTTTCCTGACTGATCAATTAATAAATCTTAATTTTGCCACAAAGCAGATGTTTTGTGGCGAAGGACGTTGATCAGGATTCGCTGATTTAACCGGGTAGGTCGAAGGCGAATCGGAGGATTGTTGCCAAAACAGACGTCAAACTTTCAAAAAAGTTGAATTTTCATTGTTTTGTTGACAATGCTTTCACTGAACAGTGGGGAAAAATGCTGCTCTTCCAATGGTTGTGGGCGAGTCCGGGAGTCATCGGACTTGACGCTGTAACTTTGCTGACAGGCAGCTGAATGGGTGCATAAGTTTGCGCTTAATCCCGAATCGTTGATATGCGCACCGGACTTGGATCGCCTATAGGTTGAGCAAGCCCTGGGGCTATGTTGCCTAAAAGCCAAATCGAGGTGCGCGAAATTAACCTATTCTTCCAATTTTACGTTGTTTCTAAGGATCGGATAAGTGAGGATGAAATTGCCCAAGTGAGGGGAAGCCAAAAGCGCTAGGGGGCGCTGGCGGCTAACTCAGTTACCGGAAGTTTTAGCGGCGTGTTAACGAGGGGGTCTTGTTTAGGTTTAGCTGCTAGGGAACCAGAGTGTCTTTAAGACCTATTGGTCAAACTTTTGGAATTGTGGAAAGTGGTAGTCCTGTATTGGGCACCGGCCCGGTCGATATCGACCGGGCCGTGTTTATTCAAGAAGTGCGCTTCTTACACCAAGCATCCCAATCTTCCGGCGTATCCAAATCCAAAACCGCGTTTTGACCGGGAAGTGGTTGCAGGAATACGCCACCCTGTTGTGACCGAACCACCGTCTGCGCGCCGTGATCGCCGTGCAATGCCAAGAGCTGACTGAAAAGCGTCCGATCGAAGATCACCGGGTGCCCGGGCTTTCCATCTGCGGTTGTTCCACGCCAGATTACATTGTCGGGATGTAATTGACGTGCATTCAAGATCGTTCTCAGATCAGCCTGGGTCAGGTCAGGTAAGTCGGCCAGCAAAACCATGACTGCGGGTGCGTCTACAGGAAGGTATTCTATGGCGGTGCGCAAACTGGCGTTCATTCCCTCTGCCGCGTCCGGAACCGGAACGGTCTGAACATCCAGTCCCGCAAGTGCGTCATATCTTGGGTGTGGACGCGGTGGCAGGGCGACAAGGACAGGCGCCACACCACGCGCAAGGGTCGCCGTACGGGTCAGCAGTGGAATGCCGTCGATTTGCTGCAAAAGCTTGTCCAACCCGCCCATACGACTGGATTGACCGGCGGCAAGCAGGATGATTGGGATTTCGGTCATTGTGCCTCACTGCCGTCAGTCATGTGTGCTGTCATCCCCTCATGCGTGTGCCATCTGGGTCAAACAAAGGTGTCGAGATAACCTTCGCTTTGCGCATCTGCCCCAGAATCTCGATTTCAACCTCCAGACCATCTTCTATGCACCCGGACGGCAGAAAGCCCATGGCGACGGATTTTTGCGCAAAATGAGAGTAGCCGCCCGAGGTGCAGAACCCGACAACCGAACCATCCAGCCAGATCGGTTCATAGGCGTTGACGTCTGCATCGTCTGTTTCAACCTCGAAGGCTGCCAGCTGGCGGGTGGTTCCGTTGGCCCGTTCTGCTTCCGCTGTATCGCGGCCGATGAAACGGGTGCTTTTGTTGAAAGCAATGAACCGGTCCAACCCCGTTTCTGCGGCGGTGTAATCTGGCGAATATTCCCGCATCCATGAGCCAAAGAACTTGTCTAGCCGCAGGCTCATCATTGCGCGCATTCCGAACGGAACAATGCCGTGGGGTTGTCCGGCCTCCCACAGCGTCCACCAAAGCTGACGCTGCGCTAAGGGGTCGCAATAGATTTCATAACCAAGATCACCCGTATAGCTGACACGCTGAACGATACAGTCGGTCATGCCGACAGTCATCCGGCGCACGTTCAGGAAGTTGAAATCGGCCAAGTCGTCTCGGGTGCAGGCTGCCAGAACCTGCGTTGCCTTCGGGCCGGCAATCTGGAAGCCGTTCAACCGGTCGCTGACGTTTTCAATCCTCACGCCGTCCTGAGCGTTTTGCTGGAACCACCGCATGTGGAAGGCCTGACTGCCATAGGATGCCGTAAGCTGGAACTCGGTGTCAGTCAGGCAGGAAACAGTGAAATCGCCGATTAGCTTGCCCTTGTGCGACAGCATCGGGACCAAAGACAGCCGACCGGGTTTCGGAATGCGGCCAGCCATGATCCGGTCCAGCCAGTTCCGAGCATCGGGTCCGGTGATGCGGTATTTGCCGAAATTGTGGACTTCGTTGATACCCACAGCTTCACGCACCGCCCGCACTTCGCGCCCTGTCGCCGCGAACGCGTTCGAGCGGCGGAAGGATGGCGTTTCAAACCCCGGCTCATCTTCCTGAGCAAAATAGTTTGGGACCTCAAGGCCGTATTGCTGCCCCCAGACCGCGCCCAGCTCGCTGAAGATGTCATACATTGGTGTTGTGCGGTTGGGGCGCGCGGCAGGCAGTTCTTCGTTCGGATAGGCGACGCTGAAGCGTTTCTGATAATTCTCGATGACTTTGGGGCGGGTGTAACCTGGGCTGATCCAGTCTCCGAAGCGGGCAACATCCATGGCAAACACATCGCGCTCGGGCTCGCCTTCGATCATCCACTGCGCCAGCGTCAGGCCAACGCCGCCACCCTGACTGAACCCGGCCATGACACCGCAGGCCGACCAGTAGTTGCGCATTCCGGGTACAGGGCCGACCAGCGGGTTGCCATCAGGGGCAAAGGTAAACGGCCCATGGATCACCGATTTTATCCCAGCCTCAGCCAGTACAGGAAAGCGGCGATACGCGAATTCGATACTGTCGGTGATCTTGTCATAGTCATCGGGCAGCAACTCGTGCCCGAAATCCCACGGGGTGCCGTCTACTGCCCAGGGCTTGCAGGGCTGTTCGTAGAACCCGATGCACAGGCCACGCCCTTCCTGCCTTAAATAGCTTTCGCCTGCCGGATCCATGACATGCGGATGCTCGCCACCCGCATCGATAGTTGCTTCGATCTGTGGGATCGCGTCGGTGACAAGATATTGATGCTCCATCGGGTGCAGGGGAAAATAGACACCGGCCATGGCGCCAACTTCACGTGCCCAAAGCCCGCCTGCATTAACAATGTGTTCGGCATGGATTGTGCCCTTGTTGGTGACGACATCCCAGCTTCCATCGGGGCGCTGGTTGGTTTCACGCACCATACAATGGGTTTCAATTGTGGCACCGCCCATTCGCGCGGCCTTGGCATAGGCATGGGTGGTTCCTGAGGGGTCCAAATGTCCATCCAACGGATCGTAAAGAGCACCGATAATTCCGTCGATATTTGTAATGGGCGCGATCTTTTTGATTTCTTCCGGGCCGACGATTTCTGTCTCAAGCCCCATGAACCGATGCTTGGCGCGTTCCGCCAACAGCATATCGAACCGGTCCTGATTGTCGGCAAGTGTCACACCGCCCACATGGTGCAGGCCACAGGACATGCCAGTGATCTGTTCCAGTTCTTTATACAGCCTGATCGTGTATCCCTGTAGCGCCGCCATGTTGGTGTCGCCGTTGAGGGTGTGAAACCCGCCTGCCGCATGCCAGGTCGATCCGCTGGTCAGTTCGGACCGTTCCAGCAACATGACGTCCGACCACCCGAGCTTGGTCAGGTGATAAAGAACCGAACATCCGACAACGCCGCCACCGATGACGGCCACCTGGCATGTGTTTTTCATCTGCTCCTCCATCTCTGGTAGGACGGTGCAGATCAACGATAAAGCATTCTGTCATACGAGCGACAGAGCGCGTCGTTTTTGTCTGGCGTCCGAACCCTATAAGGGCCGCACTTTCAGGGCGGTGATACGATTGCCTTCGCGTGCTGTAACCTCGAACCGGAAGCCATGGAACGAAAACACTTGCCCAACAACCGGGATCATCTGGGCTTCGTGGATGACCAGACCAGCAAGAGTGTTGGCTTCTTCATCCGGTAGCGACCAGTCCAGCGCACGATTGGCGTCGCGAATGGTCATAGCACCTTCGACAAGGAATTGGCCATCATCCGTTCGAACGACCGGCACCTCTTCGGCGATATCGAACTCATCGGCGATTTCGCCCACAATTTCTTCCAGAATATCCTCAAGCGTGATCAGTCCACGCAATGAGCCGTATTCGTCCACCACCAGCGCAAAGTGACCGTGCATTCGCAGAAACTCGCGCATCTGGTCATCCAGAGTTGTGGTCTCCGGAACGAAATAGGGGGCATTTGCGACCTTGCCGATGTCGAAGCTGGCCAGCCGGTCGGTGCCGCCGTCGCTGCTGCCAGCCTGTGCATACATCGCGCGGAACAAGTCCTTGGCGTGAACAACGCCAACAATGTTCTCCTGCTCGTCCCTGAAAACGGGCAGACGAGTGTGAGGGCTTTCAAGGCATTGCCTCAGGATAGCTTCGGGTGGGGCGTTCGCATCGATCATCTCGATGTTGGAACGGTGGAGCATGATCTCTTCCACCGTGCGGTCGCCCAGGTCCAGCGCGCCGAGGATGCGGTCGCGATCTTCTTTTTCAACAACCCCTTCGGAATGGCCCAGTTGCAGGGCGCCTGCGATTTCTTCGCGCACGGCCAGAATGTTGCTGTCAGGATCGATCTGAACTCCGAACAGGCGCAATACGCCACGCACCAACAAACGTACGGCCGCGACGACAGGCGAAAACACTGTCACGACCACGCTGATGATCGGCGCAACGGCCGCAGCGGCCTTTTCGGAATTGGTGATGGCGTATGTCTTGGGCAGCACTTCGGCAAAGATCAACACCAGAAAGGTCATGACCAGCGTTGCCAATGCCACGCCGCTTTCGCCAAAAAGACGTGTGAACAACGCCGTCGCCAGTGACGCGGCCAGAATGTTGACGAGGTTGTTGCCCAGCAGAACCGACCCGATCAGACGTTCGTTGTCGTCGGTGATTTCCAGAGCCTTTTTGGCCCCGCGCGATCCCTTGTCGGCCTGAGCGCGCAGTTTCCCCCTAGATGAGGCGGTCAGCGCCGTTTCCGAGCCCGAGAAGAATCCGGACAGGATAAGCAGGAACAGGATAGCGCCGGTCGTAAACCAGAATGCGCCGTCGATCATAGAAGGTAAGGGTTCCATTGGTCCTTGATAGGTTTGTGTACTGCATCCGTTATGGGGACGTCGCCCCGCTGGATCAAGGTCTTAGCCCTTGTCCTCATTGCGGTCTTTGCTCAGCGGGTGATGTTGCAACACCAGTTCCGCCAGACGTTCATCCAGAACATGCGTATAGATTTCTGTCGTCGCTACGTCTGCATGGCCCAATAACGTCTGGATCGATCTCAGATCAGCGCCGTTGGCCAGCAGATGCGTAGCGAATGCATGGCGCAGCGTGTGTGGTGTGACTTTTTCAGAAGAAACACCGCCGCGTACAGCCAGCTCTTTCACCAGCAAAAAGAACCTGTGCCGTGTCAGATGACCGGACTTTCCGCGTGAAGGGAACAGAAAGCGCGAGCGCTGAGCGCCTTTTTCCGCGGCCAGGTCCTCGGCCTCGTCCCGCGCGCTCAGCCACGCGGCCAAAGCATCCCGGGCCGGAGGCGACAGAGGGACCATTCGCTCCTTCCCCCCTTTTCCCAGCACCAGCAGCATCCGGGGGTCGCCACGGGCCGAGGAGACGGGCAGGGAGACAAGTTCAGTCACCCGCATTCCGGTGGCGTACAAAACCTCCATCAGGCAGGTGTTTCTTAGCCTGTCAGATTCGGTTCGCCCGGTTTTTCGGGCAGCCTCCAGCAAACGATCAACTTCGGGCACATCCAGCGTCTTGGGCAGCCGTTTCTGCCGGCCGGGACCTTTGATCTGAATGGCAGGATTGGTCGCGCGCCAGCCTTCCTCGAAGGCAAACCGGTACAGCTGCTTGATAGCAGACAAACGCCGTGCGCGGGTCGAACGTGACAAGCCCTGTGCATCGCAGTCGATCAGGTAGGCTTCGATCAGGTCGCGATCTACCTGATCAAATCCGGATTTCTTGGGGTCCAGCCATTCGGCAAAATCTTTCAGGTCGCGCCCATAAGCCAGCAGCGTATTGGTAGCCGCGCCAAGCTCTGCCGCCTGCGCCTGCAAGAACGTTGAAATCCACAGGGCGTCTGATGCCGGAGAGCCCATGATCAACGCTTTTGCAGGATCAAAAGGGACAGGGCCGCACGTCGCGCGGTGTCTTCCAACCCAACGCGCCGGAACGTTGCAATCGCCGCTGTCAGGTCCACCAGATTGCCCCGTGCGCCATGTGTAAACAGTTGCATGGCTTCAATAATGGCTTCGCCCAATTGACCGTTGGCCAGCAGCGCATCAATGTCGCCTGGCACAGGCGCTGCCCATTCAAACCCCTGAGCGACAGCATCAGCCAAAGGGGACGGGGACACCGCGCGCCCGGGGTCACCTTGTGCCAAAGCGGCAAGAAATCGGGTTTCGTTGGATGTGTCGGGCGCTGCCAAGGCGGCCTGTTCGTAAAGCCCCGACAGCATCAGAATACGCCAGCGCAGGATTTCGGTGGTGGCAACCGGCAATGTGACAGACGACAAGCGCTCGGCGAACAGTTCGGCAAACGGAACCTCAAGCCCGACACCGCGCATCTGTTGCCAGACCGGTTGCAAAGTCTTTCCGATCGCTTCCGCGTTCCCGGTGTCTAACGCGCTTTCAAAACGCTGAACGGCGGCCACCCGATCCCAGACAGCACCTGAGGCTGCCGGATCACGCTCGGTATAAAGGCCCAGCAGCTGATTGGGGGTTAATGCGCCAATACGGGTCAGCCGTTCCGCTGCTTCGATCTGTGCCTTCCAACCCGCGACATCGCGCAGATCCGCATTGGCAAACGCCCGCGGCAGCGGAGCGGAGGGGAGTCGTTCGCCAATTGCCTCAAACAAACGGAACGTCAGGGGATCAGGGTTTTCCGGCTGCGGCAGGTAAGCTGCGCCTTCATACAGTTCCGGGCTAAGGAAACGGTCCAGAACCGCCAGATCCTCGGGTGGAAGGATTTCAAGCGCATGTGCCGCCTCAAGCGTCAGCGCAGCCGAAGCCCAATCCCCGCGGCGGGCCTTGCAGAAGATCTGAGCCGCATAGTCCTGCGAAAGATACGGTTCGGCAATAAGGGCGGTACAACTGCGATCCTCATCCCCGGTCAAGAGCGTCGCATCGAACCAGCGCTTGAACCGGTCCTGCGTGTCAGTGGGTCCGGCCAGTTGAACAAGCGATTGTGCCGGATCAGCGGCACCCAGTTGCATCAACCGATCCAGCCGGGCCAGCAAAAGGGTTTCTTCGGCCAGAGGCCCCGACGGCGCGCGGGTTTCAGACAAGAGCAACGTGAACAACAAACGCTGCATGGCCGGGTTGTCACGCACGTGGACGTCGGCGATCAGTTCGGCCAGGCGATCCGCATCGCTGCCCTGCCAAAGGTCGACGGGCAGACCGGTGACAGAGGACGAAACAAGGCCCAGCGGCTGCGACAGTGCCTCAAGCGAAGTCACCTCAATTTCCGGCAATGCGCCATCTTGCGTAACCGGTGGTTCCAGCAGAACGGTTCCCGGCAGGTTTTCCGGCGGGTCTGTCAGCCATTCGATGGCGGATAAGGGTTCCTGCGCATGTGCCGACCCGGCCAGTGTGATTGCCAAAAGCAGTTGCTTAGTTGACATCCAGTACAACCGGCTCGCGAATTTCACTTTGAGGCGCAGAGAAATCCACACCAAAGAATGGACCGACATAGGCATAGGCAACCAGCCCGATGAATGTCAGGCACAGAACATATATCAGGAACTTGATCAGACGGCTCATGGCGTCACGCTGCCTCAATTTTTGATTTTGACCAAGTTATAACTGGCATTTTTCCCAAGATCACGTCATTCACGGTGAAATGAGCGAAATTAAGCATAACACGCATTCAGCGGACACGCAGACCCGATTTGATCTGCACAAAACCGTGGTTCTGGTGGGCATGATGGGGGCCGGCAAGACGGCCGTGGGCCGCGCTTTGGCCGCGCGTCTGGGTGTTCCCTTTCTGGATAGTGATGCCGAAATCGAATCAGCCGCCAACATGACCATCCCCGAAATCTTTGAGCGGGACGGAGAGCCGTTTTTTCGCACCAAGGAAACACAGGTCATCAGCCGCCTGCTGGACGAAAAAAAAGGCATCCTTTCAACGGGTGGCGGGGCGTTTCTTCAGCCCGACAATCGGCGTTTGATCACCTTGCGTGGGGCGTCTGTCTGGTTGCGGGCAGACCTGAAAGTTTTGTGGAGCCGAGTTCGCCACAAGGACACGCGCCCACTGCTGCGCACCGTTGATCCGTTTGCGACATTGAAAGCCCTCTACGAGGCGCGTGTTCCGGTTTACGCCGAGGCAGATTTGATCGTGGATTCGGATGGCGAAACGTCGATCGAGAATATGGTGGACCGGGTTGTCGACGCCTTGTTGGCGCGCCCTGATGTTTTGGAAATCAGATAATGCATCAAACAGTACATGTGGAACTGGGTGACCGGTCGTATGACGTTGAGATCGGTCCGGATCTTCTGGCGCGAGCTGGCGAATGGATTGCACCACAATTGGCGCGCCCCAAGGTGGCCGTCCTGACAGATGAAAACATCGCTGATCTGCATCTGGACTCGCTGCGTGCGGGTCTGAAAGTCGCCGGGATCGAAATGTCCGCGCTGGCCTTGCCCGCCGGCGAAGCGACCAAAAGCTGGCCTCATTTCGAACGCGCGGTTGAGTGGCTGTTGGCAGAAAAGGTTGAACGCAGGGACGTTGTTGTGGCCCTTGGTGGTGGGGTAATTGGTGATCTTGCAGGCTTTGCCGCGGCCGTCCTGCGCCGAGGCGTTCGGTTCGTGCAAATCCCCACGTCTTTGCTGGCGCAGGTCGACAGCTCCGTTGGGGGGAAAACAGGGATCAACGCCCCTCAGGGGAAGAACCTGATCGGCGCTTTTCATCAGCCATCGCTGGTTCTGGCAGATACATCTGTCTTGCAGACCATGACCCAGAGGGACTTTCTTTCAGGGTATGGCGAGGTGGTGAAATACGGCTTGCTTGGGGATGCGGAATTCTTTGAATGGCTTGAGGTGAACGGGCAAAGCGTCTCCTCGGGCGACATGGCCGCACGTGTGCGTGCGGTAACCCGCTCGGTTCAGATGAAAGCCGATATCGTGGCCCGGGATGAAACCGAACAAGGTGACCGCGCCCTGCTGAATCTGGGGCACACCTTCTGCCATGCCTTGGAGGCCGCCACAGGTTATTCCGACCGTCTTTTGCATGGCGAGGGCGTGGCCATCGGCTGTGCACTTGCGTTCGAGCTTTCGTCCCGCCTTGGCCTGTGTTCGCAAGAAGACCCAAGCCGGGTACGCGCGCATCTGCGGGCGATGGGTATGAAAACGGATCTGGCTGATATTCCCGGTGACTTGCCAAGTGCCGAGGCGCTGGTGGATCTGATGGGGCAGGACAAAAAGGTTGTGGACGGCCAGCTGCGGTTTATCCTGGCCCGCGGAATTGGTCAGGCTTTTGTGACCTCGGATGTGCCGAAGGATGCGGTCTTGTCGGTTCTGTCGGACGCGCTGGCCCCGGTGTGACGCAGGGGATTAACGGCCCTGAATAACCATCAGCTCGCCAATGTTTTCGCGGGTTATGTAACCGATCATGTGACCGCCATGGGTCAGAACTGCAATGGCTGGCGCCCCATTGTGCAGGTGTTCCAGCACGTCCTCAAGGCCGGTTGTCAGCAAGACTGCGGGAACGTTGGCATCCATGATCGAGGTCGCGGGCGCAGTTCTGGGCTGGTCGCTTGCCAGGGCAGTGAACAGGCGATCGCGTGTCACAAAACCCAGCAAAGTATGATTTGAGTCCAGTACCGGAAACTCGTGCTGAGTGGTGTGAATGACGGCTTGTGCAGCTGTGCTCAGCGTATCACTGGGAGAAAGTGCGTGAAACTCAGTGATCATCGCGTCACGGGCCAGAACGCGGCGGACCGCGGATCGCAAAGCGACTTCCTGGCTTTCTGCATTGGCCGCAAAGAACACAAATACGGCGATCAATACCAGAATTGGATTGCCGGAGCTCAGCCCTAGAAATCCAAACCCGATGGCGACAACCTGGCCACCAACGGCTGCAATTCGGGTGGCTTTGACACGATTCATGCGTAAACACAGAAGGGCGCGAAAGACGCGGCCTCCGTCCATTGGGAATGCCGGGATCAAGTTGAAGATGGCCAAGAGCAGATTGATATAGGCCAGCTTGTCCACAATCCTCACATTTGGTGACTCCAATTGCGCGAGGGTCTCAAGCGGCATCCCTGCGCCAAGCACGGCAAGGCCAATGAAGATAGCGATATTCACTGCCGGGCCCGCAAGCGCCACCAGAACCTCTTGCATGGGTTTTTCCGGCATTCTCTCAAGCCGGGCCAGGCCGCCGATGGGCAGAAGGGTGATGTCGGGGGTTTTGATGCCATAGCGCCGCGCCATAAGGGCGTGACCGAACTCATGCGCGACAACGCAGGCAAACAGCGCCAGAACAAAGAGAAGGTTCTCAATCGCGGCTGGCATGCCACCGGCTGAGAAAGCGGCAAAACCGACCCAGGCGAGCAGCAGAAAAAAGGTGACATGGACCCTCAGTTCGGACCCGAGCAATCGGCCGAGAGAGAAGGACCATGTCATGTTGTTTCTCCGCTTTGTTTAGAACGGAATCTCGTCGTCGTCGATTCCGCCCGATGCGGGCGCCGGAGAGCTGGATGGACCGCCATAGGGGTCACCGTAACCGCCACCGGCTTGGCCGCCACCATACCCGCCGCCGCTGCCGCCACCGCCTTCACTACGACCGTCCAACAGGGTCAGTTCCCCGCGATAGGGGCGCAAGACAACCTCGGTCGTATAACGATCCTGACCGGACTGATCCTGCCATTTGCGGGTTTCCAGCTGGCCTTCGATATAAACCTTGCTGCCCTTGCGCAGATATTGCTCGGCGATGCGGGCCAGCGGTTCCGAGAAGATAGCAACCGAATGCCACTCTGTCCGTTCACGACGTTCACCCGTGTTGCGGTCTTTCCAGTTTTCCGAGGTGGCAATGCGCAGGTTGCACACTTTGCCACCGTTCTGGAACGACCGGACTTCGGGGTCGCGGCCAAGATTTCCCACCAGAATGACCTTGTTGACTGAACCCGCCATGTAAATCCTCGTTCTGTTCTGCGTAAATGCGCCGAATCTGGCGCAATGAGTTTGGTGAGACCCTATACGGCCTGCATCATGGTTGAAAACAGTTGATACAACACTGTCGAACAAGAGTCTTACTGTACTATTTACCAAGCTTTCATTTTTTGCGGGAATACCTATACTCCCACTGGTTTTGATCGAGCAGGATAAGCAAAGATGCGTTCTTGGGTTGCTGGGTTTTCCGTTGCCTGCCTTGTATTGGCCGTTGCGCCGGTGCAGGCACAAACATTGTCCAGCAAAAGCCGCAAGGATATTTTCCTTAAACAGGCGAAGGTTCTGGATTCTCGTGCGGCAACCCAGTACCGCGACTCGGCCCGGCTGAAACCCAAAACAACGCGCGATCAGGTCAGCAAACGATATTCAGGAAAATATCGCGGAGAATATCTGGAAATCGCGCGGCGTGTTGCCCGCCTTCACAACATCCCTGAAGATATGTTCTTGCGTCTCGTGCAGCAGGAAAGTGGTTGGAACCCACAGGCGAAGTCACATAAAGGTGCGTTGGGATTGGCGCAGCTTATGCCACAAACGGCTGAGCTTTTGGGCGTAAACCCGCATGATCCCAAGCAGAACCTCGAAGGCGGTGCCAGATATCTGTCCTGGCAGTACCGCAAGTTCAAATCGTGGCCTTTGGCGCTGGCGGCCTATAACGCGGGACCTGATGCGGTTGAAAAGCATGGTGGTATCCCGCCGTACAAGGAAACCCAGAACTACGTGAAGGTTATCTGGGGCGGCTGAAACCGATGCTGCGCCGCAGAGTGTCGTATTCTTGATTCAGTGTAACGCCTCCAACTAACCTGACAGGGTATCGCCCAGTAACTGGTGAGGCCCCTTATGCCTGCTGATCACCCGCAGATTCCCAAAGAAACGCTGGCAAACTGGCAGCAACTTGTTGATCTGGTCGCAGAACTGGCCGACGTGCCCGCAAGCCTGATCATGAAAACCGACGCGCCGGATCATGCGGTTTTGATCACATCCGATCACCCCGAGAATCCATATCCGGTCGGTCTGAGTTTCCAGTTGAACCCCAAGCTATATTGCCAGGGTGTTCTGGAGCGTGACGGAGAATTGGTGGTCGAGGACGCCAAATGTGATCCGGTTTGGGCGGACAACGACGACCTGGAACACGGAATGACCTTTTACATCGGCTTACCGCTGAAATGGCCCGATGGCTCGGTGTTTGGCACAATCTGTGTTCTGGACCGTAAACAGAACCGGCGGGCCTTGTTGTTCCGAGAGGGGCTGGCGCAGTTCGCGCGCATGGTCGAGTCGGATTTGGCTTTGTTGCAAGAGGTTTATCTGAGACGCGCGTTGGAGGAGAAACTGAACGAAACACTTGCCCAGCTTGAAACGCGTGTTTCGGATCGAACCCGAGAGTTGCAGGAGACGAACACAGCGTTGCGCGTATTGCTCTCAAGTCTCGACGATGACCGCAAGAACCGGGATCACGAAATCGTCGAGCAGGTTCGAAGCAGAGTTTTGCCGTATCTTGAAAAGGTTCGGGCGCAGCTTTCCGGCGACGAGGCGCAATTTGTCTATCTTGAGCTGGCCGAAAAGAACCTGAACGAGATCACGTCTTCGCTGTCTGACAAGTTGACGGATGCCTTCGCGGCAATGACCCCGACCGAAATGGAAATTGCACAGATGGTCATGTTTGGGAAAACCACGAAGGACATTGCCAAGGCCCTGTCCCGAGAGACGTCGACAATCGATTTTCACCGCAACAACATTCGTCGAAAACTAGGACTTGAGGGACGGGATCAAAACCTGCGTAGTCATTTGCTCTCGATTTCGTGAATGCCGAATATGGGGATTGCCCCCATATTTCACCCCCATTTTTTCGGTCTGAGCCGATGTGCTTTGGTTTGTTACCCTCTGGGTTGAGGTGCGGAAAAACGGCGCACGTCCAACAGAGAGGTACAAAGATATGGATCGCAAGGATCTGAAACCGACCATCCTGAAAGGGGACAGGGATCATCTGGCACCGGGGTTGTCTCGGCGGTCATTTTTCATGGCGGCAGGTGCTGCCGGTGTTGGCGCGACAGCTTCAGTGCTGGGGGCAAAACCGGCCGAGGCGCAATCGCAAGCCTGGTTGCAGCCAGGAAACAATAACCATGTGATCGAGCTGCAGGGATCGACGGGGCAGGCCAGTGCCGGAGTTGTCAGTGTCGACTATTATGGGCATTGCGCCATCAAGATCACCTCGCCCAACGGCGCAACGGTCCTGTTCGACCCCTGGCGTGATGACCCGTCGGGCGCGTGGGGGCTTTGGTTCCGCAATGAATTCCCCCAGATCCCGGTGGACATTACCTTGTCGACACATGCGCATTTCGATCACGACGCGATCGAACGACCAAGCTCGACCATGGTGCTGGACAGGATGGTGGGCAATTTCGAGTTCGCCGATATCAAGATCACCGGTTTTGCAGATAAACATGCCTGCGTGGCGCCGGGGTGGTACAATTGGACCAATGCACTGGCCGAGTTTGGGGTCGAAGCCTGCCCACCGAACAATGTGGGTCATATGGATATGGTGGTCTATCTGGTGGAAACAGGCGGCATTCGTACGCTGATCTGGGGTGATAATCGCCACAATCCGCCTCAGGAGTTTTGGGACGCCGTCGGACAGGTCGATGTTCTGACCCTTCCGGTAGACGGGTCGCAACATATCCTGAGTTTCGATCAGGGTAATAACATCGTGGCCAAGCTAAAGCCCAAGATCATTATCCCAACTCATTACCTGAACGAAGTCACGTCTTATACGCTGACCACGCTGCAATCAGCAGACGAGTGGGTAAAGGGACAGCAAAGCTATCAGATGCTTGACAGTGCCAGCCTGAAACTGGAGGCCGGAGAGATTGCTGGTATGAACCAGGAGTTCATGCATTTCGGCAACAATGTCATGACCGGCTGAGAGTCTGACAGGGAACCACCACTCACAGGCGCCGCCAGTTTCCTCGTGAAACGCGGCGCTCACAGAAAGGGCCGGTCAACGACCGGCCCTTTCCAGTGAAGATCCGCAAACCTACTCGGCCGCGACTTTGATCACGGGTTGCATCCGTGCCAGCACCTCTTCGGACAAGTGGCACTTCACCTGATGACCCTCGGCCAATGTCTGCACCGGTGGCACATGTGACTCGCAGCGGCCGTCAGGCACTTCGGATTTCCAGCGACACCGTGTCTGGAAGGGGCAACCCGGTGGCGGGTTCATGGCCGAAGGAATATCACCCTCCAGAACGATGTGCTGCTTTTCGACCGATGTATCGGCGATGGGAACAGCACTCAGAAGCGCTTCGGTATAAGGGTGGTAGGGGGGGGCAAAAACCTGATCAGTTGTGCCCAGCTCGACCACATGGCCCAGATACATCACCATCACTCGGTCGCTGAGGTATCGCACGATGGAAAGGTCATGGCTGATGAACAGCAACGTGGTTTTGTGCTCGCGCTGAATTTCCATCAGCAGGTCGGTCACCGCAGCTTGCACCGAAACGTCCAGCGCCGATACGGGCTCGTCGGCCACCACGATGCGCGCATCGCCAGCAAAGGCGCGCGCGATACCTACGCGCTGCTTCTGGCCACCCGACAGCTGACGCGGCATCCTGTCGGCAAAGGCGCGCGGCAGTTTTACCAGATCCAGCAGCTCCAGCATCCGCTTCTTGCGCTCGGCCTCAGAATTGCCAACACCGAAGATTTCCAATGCCCGGATGATCTGGCGCCCAACGGTCATCGACGGGTTCAGCGTGTCGAACGGGTTCTGAAACACCATCTGAACTTCACCAACGGTCTTTGCGTCGCGCTCTTCTATGGGCACCTGTTCGATATTGCGGTTGTCCAGAAGAATCTGCCCGTCCGTGGCCGTCTCAAGACCCATGAGAACTTTGGCGAACGTGGACTTGCCGCAACCGGATTCGCCCACAATGGCCAACGTCTCGGATTCATGCGCCTCGAAACTAAGCGTTTCGTTTGCCTTCACAACCTTCTTTTCGCCACCGCCGAACAGGGCATTTGCTGCAACCTCATAGTATTTCTTGAGGTTGTCCATCTTCAGAACGACCCTGCCGATCTCACCTTTCTCTTTCTGTTCACCCACCGTGATTGGTGCGTTCCAGTCAATCTCTTTGAATTTAAGGCAACGGGTATGGTGCCGGTCATTTCCGGGCACCGCCTCCATCAGGATGTCCTTGGCGTCACAGCGCCCCTCTTCGAAATAGTCGCAGCGCGGACCAAAGTTACAACCAGGGGGCCGCTCATGGGGTAGGGGAAAGTTCCCCGGTATAGCCACCAGCGGACGCGAATTCTTGTCGGCCCCCGGCAGCGGGATCGACCGGAACAGGGCTTGCGTGTAAGGATGCTGCATCTCGTCAAACACATCCTTGATCGAGCCGCGCTCGACCGCCTCACCCGAATACATCACGCAAAGCCGGTCACAGGTTTCCAGAACCAGCCCGAGGTTGTGCGAAATGAACAGCATCGAGGTGCCGTATTTCTTGCCCAGATCCTTCACCAGCTCGACCACGGCAGCCTCAACCGTCACGTCAAGTGCCGTTGTTGGTTCGTCAAGGATCAGCAGCGCCGGTTTCGACATCAAGGCCATCGCGATCACGATGCGCTGCTGTTGACCGCCTGACAGCTGGTGCGGGAACGAGTTGAGCATTCGCTCGGGGTCCGGCAGGCGCACATCGGTGACAACTTCCAGCGCGCGCGAATACGCTTCTTCCGCGCTGACGCCCTCGTGAATCATGGGCACTTCCATCAGCTGCTTACCGATCTTCATTGCCGGGTTCAGTGAGGCCATCGGCTCCTGATAGATCATCGCGATCTCATTGCCACGTATGTCGCGCAATTCGTCTGAACTCATTTCCGCCAGATCACGACCCTTGAACTTGATCGTACCACCAACGATGCGACCGTTTTTGCCAAGGTCCTGCATGACACCCAGCGCCACCGTGGATTTGCCGCAACCGGATTCACCGACCAGACCAACAGCTTCACCGGGTTGCACACTGACAGAGAAATCCATCACGGCCGGAATTTCCCGCAGGCGGGTAAAGAAGGAAATCGACAGCTTGTCGATCTCAAGGATCGGGCCGTCATAATCCGCCATCTTGCTCATCTTGTATCTCCTCGCCAGATCGAGGGGATCCTCTTCATCTGGCTAAAAATATCTCGGGGGGTCCGGGGGGCTGGCCCCCCGGTTGTTTTCACGTCAGTCTTTCAGGCTTTCTTCGCGCAACCCGTCGGCCAGCAGGTTCAGACCCAGAACCAGCGTCAACAAGGCCAGCGCGGGTGGCAGAGCAGGGTGCAGGTAGATCGACAAAAGCTTGCGCCCCTCGTTGATCGTCGACCCCCAGTCCGGGCTTTCGGGTGGCAGACCCAGACCAAAGAAACCTAAGGTTCCCAGAAGGATGGTGGTATAGCCAATGCGCAGGCAGAAATCGACGATCAGCGGGCCACGCGCGTTGGGCAGGATTTCCCACAGCATGATGTACCACGGACCCTCGCCACGGGTTTGTGCTGCCGCTACGTAGTCCCGTGTTTTGATGTCCAGCGCCAGTCCGCGCACGATGCGGAAAACGGTGGGCGAATTCACAAAGACCACCGAGACAAAGACCACAAGAATACCGCCTGGGATATCGAACAGATCCAGATAGGTTGGCAGCCCCCAGATACGATAGGCGTCGGTATTGATGATGTAGCCACCGGTCGAAATCAGAGACAGGTAGAACCAACCCGCTACTCCCAAAACTCCGATCAGCAGCGGTGTTCGGAAGTTCGGTCTGGTATAGTAGCGTGAGTTCAACAGCACGCCGAGGAATATGATCGGGAATACGAACAAGACGGCCGCCATGTAGTTCGGTACACCGGTCGCAACGATCTCGGGCGTGACCAGCAGATAGAACAGCAGGATCACCGGGAAGGCCAGGATCAGGTTCGCAAGGAACGACAGCAAAGTATCCAGCCGACCACCATAATAGCCTGCCGGCAGACCCAGCGTGATTCCAACCATGAACGCAAACATCGTGGCAAGCGGGGCGATCTGAACAACAATCCATGCACCTTTGACCATGCGGCTGAACACATCGCGGGCCAGATTGTCGCCACCCAGCAGATACCAGGCGTATTGACCGTCCTCCAGATTTGAAAGTGGCGTACCTGGCACTTTGTTCTTCATGCCCGAAACCTGCGACAGCGGGTCATGCGTAACGATCAAATCCATCGCGCCGAATACCCCGGTGAAAACCCAGAACATCACAAGGCCAAAGCCAATCATGCCGATGGGGCTGTCAAACAGTTTGCCGTAGAGGCCAAGCTTGCGTTTGAAGGCTATCGACATGGCATAAAGGATGATCAACGACACCCATACGGGCAAAAACTGCTGGGACATGGCGCCAATAATCCCGGCGCTGGTGCCCATTAGTACGCCCAGTACGATATAGGCGAGTGCGATTCCGACACTGGCCAAGAAACTGTAGCGCAGTGCAAGTTGTATCAGTGTCCGCAGGCCCGAGCTTGAGCTCAACGTACCGTCCGGGTTCACCGTCATCTGGTCTTCAGGCAGCACGATGCTGGCCAGCATCCAGACGGCAATGGACAAGACCATTAGCGCAAGGCCAAGGGCAAAAAGCGGGTTCAGGAAGGCGATAGAGCCGGTCCAGGTAAGTGGTTCCATGATCTAACCCTCCTTAAGAAATGCGGATGCGCGGGTTGAGGTAGACATAGCCGATATCCGAAATCAGCTGGGTCACCAGCACCACAAAGACCGAAACGACCGAAATCGCCAGCAACAGCTGAATGTCGTTATTGCCCGCGGCCTGAACCAGCGCCCAGCCGAAGCCCTTGTAGTTGAACAGTGTCTCGACGATCACTACACCATTCAGCAGCCAGGGGAACTGCAGCATGATGACGGTGAACGGTGCAATCAGCGCGTTACGCAACGCATGCTTCATGACGATATTCGGGAACGAAACACCCTTCAGGCGCGCGGTGCGGATATATTGCGCGGTCATCACTTCGGTCATCGAGGCGCGGGTCATCCGTGCAATATAGCCCATCCCATAAAGCGCAATGGTCAGGACCGGCAGGAAGAAGTTCTCAAAGGTCGGGTTCTCCATCGCTTGCGTGGCCGTACCTTTAAACCACTTCAAACCAACTGCGGATGAGGTGAAGATGGCGATAAAGATCACGCCCGAGACGTATTCCGGTGTTGCTGTCGTTGTGATGGCGAAAGTCGACAACGTCCTGTCAGTGGCAGATCCTTCTTTCATTCCTGCCAAAACACCAAGGATCAACGCAGACGGAACCATCAGTAGCATGACCCAGAGCATCAGACGACCAGTCAGAGCCAACCGGTTCCCAACAACAGTCGAAACCTCTTCCTTGAAGACAGTCGAATAGCCCCAATACCCCTGCAGGATTCCGCAGAAATTCGGGGATTCTTCGGCGGTTTTGCCCGGCAGGATGCATCTTCCCTGAACGGTTCCGTCTTCATTCGTGTACCGATACGAGGGCAGGACACCCAGCCATTCGCCGTATTTTATCGGAGTGGATTGGAGGTAACCATTTTTGCTCAGGTAGCTCTCAACCTGTTCATCCGACATCCGAAAGTTGCCCTGCGTTTTCGCCAGCTTCTCGAGGTTCGGATAGAGGTTAGTTAAGAAGAAAACCAGGAATGTCAGACACAATGCCGTCAACAGCATGATGCCAACCCGCCTTAGAATGAAAAGTCCCATATTTGCCCCTGTGGGTCGGCTAGCGCGGGTTTCATGGAACGCCACGCTTAGCTGTTATTACTTGTTCGTCGCGTTCAGGACGAAGAGGCCGCGCCAGGGTGGCGCGGCCTTTTGCGTTTTGGCTCAGGACGTAAAGCCGAACTTATAAAGCTGCGGCAAGTCAGCGATATGCTTTTCAACACCCACCAAATTGTCGCGGTGATGGCGCATCGCTGTCCGCCAATAAGGCTGGATCGTGACACCTTCGTCGATCATGATCCCCTGCAGTTTGGCCATCACTTCACGACGTTTGTCGACATCTGCGATCGAGTTCGCCTCGGCCAGCAACGCATCAAACTCTGCATTGGCGAAACCGGATTCGTTCCACGCGACTCCCGATTTATAGGCCAGTGCCAGCACCTGAGTGCCCAATGGGCGGTGGTTCCAGTTCGTCGACGAGAAGGCGTATTTCGTCCAGTCGTTCCAGAAGGTCGATCCCGGCAGAACTGTGTGCTTGGCCTTGATACCCGCGTCGTTCAGCTGCGCTACAACTGCGGCCGTGGTGTTACGGCGCCAGTCATCGTCGATTGATTGCACTTCGTGCTCAAAATCACCCATACCCGCTTCGTCCATCAGGGCTTTCGCCCCGGCAGGATCATATGGGATACGAGTCACGGCCGAGTCATGTTCAGGGTGCATCGGCCCGACGTGGCAGTTGTCAGCCGGAATGCCGTAGCCCGACATGCCCAGCTCCAGGCACACTTCGTTGTCCACCGCCATGGCCAAAGCCTGACGAACGCGCTTGTCGCCATAGATCTTGTTGCCGTTTTCGTCTTCGGCCAACTGGTTCGGTCGGATAACGATGGTAAAGCCCGACGGGATTTCCGAGCGCACAAGCCCAATGCCGTCAAAGATGTCGACGAATTCGCCAACAGATTCCCAGTTCATGTCGATCTCTTCGGCCTCATAAGCCGCAAGGAATGCCGCCGGGTCAGTGCCGTAGTCGATGAACTCGATGCGGTCGATATAGCCGCCTTTGCCAGCCTCATATCCCCACCAGTCGAAACCTTCGTTGCGCACCAGCACGCCTTTGACGCCAACTTCGTGGCTGTCAGGCAGCATGAAGCCCGTGCCGACAGGGTTTGAAAGCATGTCGTTTGCATCGAAGCTGCTGTGCACGATTGCGGCGGGATAGTCCGCCATACCCGGGATGATCGTGATGTCAGGCGCGTTGCACTTTAGTTTGACAGTATGGGAGTCAACCACAGTGATTGCACCGTCCGCAGCTTGCTGAGTGCTTTCGTCGATAAGCGACGCCATACGCGATGCCATCGAGTTGCCTTCCAGACCAGCGTCACACCATCCTGCGATGTTGCGGGCCACGTCTTCGGCTGTGAAATCGTCGCCATTGTTCCACTTTACGCCTTTGCGAACGTTCAATGTGTATTCGGTGGCGTCGGCGTTGGCTTCCCAGCTTTCCAGCAGCATTGGCTTGAACGAGCCGTCGTTGTTGTATTCAACGAGGTACTCCAGCCAGCCTGCTGTGAAAGTGGCAATTTGCGTCCAGTCATAAGTTCGCGGATCTTTGAGCGCGCGCACTTCCATCTGGTAGCGAATGGTACCGCCGCGCTGCGGCTCTTGTGCCGCCGCAGGCGATTGCAGACCGATCAAACCATAGGCCGTCGGTACCGCGACACCCAGCGCCGTCGCACGGACCAGAAATTCCCGGCGGCTAAGCTTGCCGTCACGGTATTCCTGCGCGTGCATCTCGGCCGCCCAGTGCACCTTGTCGTTGGTGATTGCCGTATTGGTCATAAATGTCTCCCTGTGACATTGATTTTGTTGATTTGTTCTTGTTCTAAGCGACGCGGGCTTGTCCGGTCGCAAGAAAGAAGGATTCCGGTTTTTGGACTCTGTGCATCCCCATGCCGCCATTCGGCACCAGAAATCACTCAACGTCAACGTTCGGAATCGACATAAAATGCACAAAAGCGACGTTAGCGCATTGTTGATATTTCAGTACGGATTTTGTCATGTGGCGCCCCGCAAGAAGAAACCCTTGCGGAGATTCTGCGTCAAATTACTGATAACAGACGAAAAACCAGTTAGTTTCCGTTGATCTGTTTGCTTTCGGTGTCAAATCCTGTGGAATGAACAACACCAGATATCACTTTGAGAAATCGACGTGATTCCATGTTTTCATTCTGGCCCGGAACCACGTGCGTTGACGTTTGGCAAATTGCCGGGTCGAGATCGTGGCCCGTTCACGGGCCTGATCCAACGTCATCATTCCATCCAGATAGGCCATAAGTTCTGGCACGCCAATGGCTTTGCAGGCGGGAAGAACGGGGTCGAAACGATCCCGCATCGCGCTCACTTCGTCAATTGCACCCAGTTCAAGCATCTGATCAAAACGGCGTTCAATCCGATCCAGAAGCCACGCTTTGTCGACGTCAAAAACGATAGGAACCGCATCATTCAGCCTTAATATTGGCGGTGGCGTATCGGCCTGCCAAGATAACAGGCTTCGCCCCGTGGCACGCTGCACTTCCCAAGCGCGCTGCACGCGCGCGCGGTTCTGCGTATCCAGGCCAGCCAAAGTCTGTTCGTCGACCCCGGCGACAAGCTCAGAAACGGTCAGCAAGTCTGCTTCGGCCCGCACGTGCGCTGGGGTCGCAGGAATTTCGGCCATGCCTTCGGTCAGGGCCGTGAAATACAATCCTGTCCCGCCGACGATGATTGGCCGCTGGCCCCCGGTCAGCTGTGGCACCACTTCGCGCAGCCAGTGACCGGCTGAATATTCCTGATCATAGGCGATGTGACCATAGAGCAGATGCGGCGCGCGTGTTTCTTCTTCGACAGATGGTCGGGCCGAGATCACTCGCCAGCAGTCATAGACCTGACTTGCGTCTGCATTGACGATGACGCCGCCATGCCGCTCGGCGATCTCCAGCGCCAGTGCCGATTTCCCGGATGCCGTCGGCCCTGCAATCAGGACAGGTTTGTCGTCGGGAATAGGGGGCAATTGCTGAAATATCGCGTCTGTTGATCGCTGGGTCATATGCGGCTGCCTCAATCCTCACCAACCGCATTGAACCTGCGGAGCTTTTGCTTCATTTTGCGCCGGAAATTAACCCCGTGCCAGCCCGGAGCGCAACATGAGCCTTTCCCCGTCTTCTGAAACTGCCGAAACCCCGAAAACCACATACAAACGTGTCATGTTGAAAATTTCAGGAGAGGCATTGATGGGGGATCAGGGCTTTGGCCTGCACCCGCCAACCGTTCAGCGCATCGCGCAAGAGGTGAAATCGGTTCACGATCTGGGCGTTGAGATCTGCATGGTTATTGGTGGCGGAAACATTTTCCGGGGCCTGAGTGGATCTGCTCAGGGTATGGAGCGGACCACAGCAGACTATATGGGGATGTTGGCCACGGTGATGAACGCACTGGGTATGCAATCTGCCCTGGAAGAAATTGGGGTGTTCACCCGGGTCATTTCGGCCATTCGCATGGATGAAGTGTGCGAGCCTTATATCCGCCGCCGCGCCGTACGGCACCTTGAAAAGAAAAGGGTTTGCATCTTTGCGGCCGGTACCGGCAACCCGTATTTCACCACCGACACCGCGGCGACCTTGCGCGCCAATGAAATGGCGTGTGAGGCGATTTTCATGGGCAAGAACGGTGTCGACGGCGTTTACGACAAGGATCCCAAACAACATGCCGACGCGGTGCGTTATGACACGGTCACCTATGACGACGTTCTAGCCAAGCGGTTGCGGGTCATGGATGCGTCAGCCATCGCGCTGGCGCGTGACAACAACCTGCCTCTGATCGTCTTTGGTCTGGATGAGCCCGGTGGTTTCCGTGGAATTCTTGCAGGCGAGGGGACATATACCAAAGTTCAGGGTTGAGGCCCGAACGAGACCTGCCCCAGAGTGTTAGAAATTCAGCCCCGGCAACCCCGCCGGGCTTTTTCTTTTGCTTCAGCTTGACGGTCGCGGATGGTGCTGTCTAAGTAGCGTTGTCCTTCCGAAGTGAAGGGCTGCCCGGTGTTTCGTCAGCCCATGGCGCAAGCACAGGCTGGGCTGGAAGACCTGCCATGATTTCTGAGATGTCCGGAAACATGAGCGGGCATCTTGTTGATATGACAGCACAACTAAGGAGCAATGAGGCATGAGCTCTCTGGATATCGATTTCGTTCGGGCACAGTTTCCGGCTTTTTCCGAACCCAGCCTGAAAGGACAGGCGTTTTTTGAGAATGCGGGCGGGTCATATACCTGCAAGCCGGTGATCGACCGGTTGACGCGGTTCTATACGCAGCGAAAGGTTCAGCCCTACGCCCCTTATGAGGCCAGCCGTCTTGCAGGTGCCGAGATGGATGAGGCACGCGCGCGCATGGCCGCCATCCTTGGTGTTGAAACCGATGAGCTGAGCTTTGGCCCTTCGACGACACAGAATACCTATGTTTTGGCACAGGCGTTCAGGCAATGGATGAAACCTGGCGAGGCGATTGTCGTGACCAATCAGGATCACGAGGCAAATTCGGGCCCATGGCGTCGTCTGGCCGAGGCAGGGATTGAGGTGCGGGAGTGGCAGATCGATCCTGAAACCGGATCACTGAACCCGCAGGATCTGGAAAACATGCTGGACGAAAAAGTGCGTCTGGTCTGTTTCCCGCATTGTTCCAATGTCGTGGGCGAGATTAACCCGGTCACCGAGATCACTGCGATTGCCCACGCGGCTGGTGCATTTGTCTGCGTGGACGGCGTATCCTACGCCCCGCATGGGTTTCCGAATGTTGGCGATTTGGGGCCGGATATCTATCTGTTTTCAGCTTATAAAACTTTCGGCCCGCATCAAGGCTGCATGGTCATTCGCCGAACACTGGGAGAGTTGCTACCCAACCAAGCGCACTACTTCAACGCCGACGTTCTTTACAAGCGCTTTACCCCGGCAGGCCCGGATCATGCTCAGATTGCGGCAAGTGCAGGTATGGCCGATTACGTCGAGCTCCTGTGCACGCATCACGGTGGGCCTGACGCCGGCGCAGCAGAGCAGGGTGCCTTTGCCCATGACCTGATGCGCGCGCATGAGGTGTCCTTACTTCAACCGGTTCTGGATGCGGTTAAGGACCGCAACGCGGTACGTCTGATCGGCACTTCAGATGCCACCCGGCGTGCGCCGACGGTAGCGCTGTCGCTGAACCGTCCCGCTGAGTCAGTTGCAGCAGAACTGGCGCAATACGATGTTATGGCGGGGGGAGGCGACTTTTATGCTGTGCGCCCATTGCAAGCGATGGGCGTGGATCCGGCACAGGGTGTTTTGCGGGTCAGCTTTACGCATTATACCTCGCAGCAGGAGATTGATCAGCTTTTGGAGGCGCTTGAACGCGTTTTGTGATCCACTCTGCTTGGGGCTTCGTAGAACGAAGAAAACCTCAGGGTGGATATGGAAAACGAGCGGTCTCCGATCATCTTATGGTTCCGACGGGATCTGCGCCTGTCGGACCATCCGGCATTGACTGCTGCTGTTGCAAGCGGCCGTCCGATCATACCAGTCTTTGTTCATGACCCTCTTGTGCAACACCTTGGCGCGGCCCCGAAATGGCGGTTGGGGTTGGGTCTGGAGGTCTTTAGCGACGCTCTGACGAGGCTTGGTAGCCGTCTGATCCTGCGGCGTGGCGATGCGCTTGAGCAATTGCGGACACTTGTCAAAGAGACGGGCGCAAAGGCTGTCTATTGGTCGCGGGCCTATGATCCAGCGTCGATCAGACGCGATACACAGATCAAAACGGCGCTGACCGAACTGGGTGTAAGCGCAAAGTCCTTTCCTGGTCATTTGCTTTTTGAGCCCTGGACGGTAGCAACAAAGCAGGGCCAGCCGTTTCGTGTCTACACCCCTATGTGGCGCGCGGTTCAGCGGCGGGACGTGCCAGCGCCGGATGCGTTGGTGTCACGCTTGGCGGGGCCTGCAACCTGGCCTTCCAGTGATAAACTGAGCACCTGGCAGATGGGTGCGGGCATGAACCGAGGTGCTGCAATCGTGCGCCCCTATGTTCAACCCGGCGAGAAGGCCGCCCGCGATCGACTTGAGCACTTTCTCGACCAAGTCCCCCGTTATTCCAATGACCGTGACCGGTTGGATCTGGACGGAACATCAAACCTGTCAGAATACCTTTCATTGGGCGAGATCGGGCCACGTACGGTCTGGCACAGGGTTCAACAGGCTGCGATGACGGGAACCCCCGGCGCAGAGGCATTTCTGCGGCAGTTGGTCTGGCGTGAGTTTGCCTATCACCTGATGTATCACTCACCGCATCTGCTGACCGATAACTGGAAAGCGGAATGGGATGATTTCCCGTGGAATATCGATCCAGACCACCCTGAAGTTGCCGCCTGGATGCAGGCCCGAACCGGAGTTCCTGTCGTCGATGCTGGCCTGCGGCAGATGTATGTGACAGGCCGTATGCATAACCGGGCCCGGATGATTGTTGCCAGTTACCTGACCAAACATCTGATGACACACTGGAAAATCGGGATTAACTGGTTCGAAGATTGCCTGATTGACTGGGACCCAGCCTGTAACGCCATGGGCTGGCAGTGGGTTGCGGGATCAGGCCCCGATGCGTCGCCCTTCTTTCGGATATTCAACCCCGAAACGCAGGCGGAAAAGTTTGATCCGCAGGGGGCTTACATGCGGCGCTGGATCGCCGAAGGCCAGACGAAACCCAGTGACGTTGCACTTTCATATTTCGCTGCGGTTCCCGGTTCATGGAACCTGTGTCCGCAGGCGGATTATCCCGAACCTGTCGTGAAACTGGCGGATGGACGAATCCGCGCCTTGCGTGCGTATGAAAGCCGAAAATCCCACTAAGGAACTGAAAACTTGCCAGAAACAAAATCGCGGCCTAGCCTGATACCTGTGCCGCAGAGGGGAGAGCGGATGGTGCTGACGACGATAGAGGGGCAGTCGGATCTGCCCAGGTATTTCGCCCAGGTCTTCAAGATGCTGGCCCGAATGGAGTCGGGGCGACTAGACATAACATTGCCCGATGGCCGCATCTTTCGCGCAGAGGGGCCAAAGGCAGGGCCTGTTGCTCAGATCGATATCCACGACGGAGATGTTTTTGCCCGTCTGATCCGCGAAGGCGAGCTGGGGTTTTCTGATGCCTACCTTGAAGGACATTGGAGCACGCCTGATCTGCGCTCATTCATGGATCTTGTCCATCTGGGGTCCGAAACCGTCTATGACGGGTTTACTGGGAAGTTCCTTGTCCAGGCCTATGAACGTCTGCGGTTCTGGCTTCATCGCAATAACCGGACGCAGGCGAAAAAGAATATCTCGTACCACTATGATCTGGGCAATGACTTCTACGGTTTGTGGCTGGATGACACTATGACTTATTCCAGCGCTATCTTTGAAACCGGGCAAGAAAGTCTTGAGAAGGCGCAAACTGCGAAATACGCCAGCCTTGTCGATGAAATGGGGGCCAAACCCGGCGACCACATACTGGAAATCGGATGCGGTTGGGGCGGTTTTGCCGAATATGCCGCGAAAGAGCGGGGTTTGCATGTAACCGGCCTTACGATTAGTGAGGAACAGTTCAAGTTTGCCAATGAACGTATTGAAAAGGCAGGACTTTCTGATCAAGTGACATTCAAGTTGCAGGACTATCGTGACGAGCGTGGGCAATATGATGGCATCGCCTCAATCGAGATGTTCGAGGCGGTTGGCCAAAAATACTGGCCGGTTTATTTCGAAACCGTTCGTGAGAGGCTGAAGCCGGGGGCGCAAGCGACCTTGCAAATCATAACCGTAGGTGACCACCGCTGGGATTATTACAAGAACGGTGTTGATTTCATTCAGAAATACATATTTCCAGGTGGAATGCTTCCGTCGCCTACGATCTTGCGGCAGCAGATCAATCAGGCCGGTCTGAATGTGGTGAAGTCGAAAGAATTCGGCAAAAGTTACGATCTGACACTGCGGAGATGGTATGAAACGTTCAACGCAAAATGGGAACAGATCGCAGATCTGGGGTTTGATGAGCGATTTCGCCGCATGTGGAATTATTATTTGACTGCCTGTGGCGCAGCCTTTGACACGCGCAATTGCGATGTGACACAGATCACCGTAGCAAAGCAAGTTAACTGACGGACCGTAACATGCCCACTGCCTCGCGTCTTGTAGCCGCCGTTTGTCTCATCGTGCTGGCATTCATTGTCTCAGGAATGATTATCGAAAACGGTGAAGAAGGTAAGGATTACGGGTACTTTACGCTGGTTAACATGGGCCTTGGTGCGGTTTGCGGGTGGGGCATCATGGGCAAGCGTGCAGGGCGCGGCTGGACTGCTGGGATCAATAACGGTCTGACTGGTGTCGCCTCGCTGATTTTCTGGGCGCTGTTCGTGCAGGGCTGTTACGAAATGTTCCGGCTTGCCATGCGCAATCGTTACGGTGGCCCGTTTGAGGCCATTTTGGCCATTTTCAAGATCGGGGTTGAGTACGGTAAGCTGTTGATTTACCCGGAAATCCTGATTGCATTCCTAGTTGGGGCTGTTGTCTCGGGGCTGGCCACAGAACAGGCCAGCCGGTCGTGGCGCTGATCCGTTACTGACAAGAGAGATCGACTTTGTCTGATTTGTTTTTTTATGGAACGCTGCGACACTTGCCACTGTTGGAACGCGTTCTTGGCCATCCTCTGAGCGAACGCAAAGCACGGCCCGCCCGACTTCGTGGCCATGCTGTCCATTCTGTTCAGGGGCAGGATTTCCCAATGATCCTGGAAATGGAAGGTGCCAGTGCCGAAGGTTTACTGGTGCAGGAATTGTCGTCTGTGGATCTGGCCAGGCTTGATTATTACGAAGGGTCTTTCGACTATGATCTGAAGCCGTTGAAGGTCGAATTGGAAGATGGGATCGAGGCCGAAGCGCAGGTCTTTTTTCCTGCCCCCGGTGCCTGGAGACCGGGTGATTTGTGGTCGCTTCAGGACTGGGCGGACAGATTGGGCGAACTTACAACGCTCGCCGCGGAGGAAGAGATGGCCTATTTCGGGAAGGTTGATCCCCGGATCATGGCCCGCAGTATTCGCGCCACTCAAACGCGTGCCTGGTCAAAGATTATGGCCGGGCAGCGGAGAACCGGTGATCCGCGGGACATTGTAAAAGATGTGATCGTGCATCGCCATGACCGGGTGTATCTTGATTATTTCGGGATGGAGGAAATCGATCTGCAACATCGGCGGCATGACGGCAGCATGGGTCCGGTACTGCGCCGTGGAAGCTTGTTGCAGGGCAGTGCGGTCGGCGTTCTGCCCTATGATCCGGTCCGCGATACCGTTTTGATCGTGGAACAGTTCAGACCACCGGTTTTTCTGAACAACGATCCGGAACCTTGGCTTTGGGAAGCGGTGGCTGGGATGATTGATCCGGGCGAAACACCCGAACAGGCCGCGCATCGAGAGGCGATGGAGGAGGCGGGTATTCGTTTTGACAGGCTGGAATATGCTGGCGGTGCCTACACATCGAGCGGATCTTCCACCGGGTTCATGTATCTTTATGTTGGTCTGGGTGAGTTGACGCACACCACAATCACCGGTGGCCTGGACACAGAAGGTGAAGACATCCGCAGTCAAATCCTGCCGTTCGACGAATTCATAGACATGACGGATCGCCATGTTTTCAAGGATCTACAATTAGTGTCTCTGGCTTATTGGCTGGCCCGCCACCGGGACAGATTGCGTGGGTGACTATCCCGCTTGTGGTCGCGGCGGTGCGGCTGTAAATCTTCGATGGTACAAAACGACAAGGGGCCATCATGCGCATTGCACGAGATCTTGCTGACGCAGTAGGAAAAACACCGCTGATCCGGCTGCGCCGCATCAGTGAAGAAACTGGTTGCGAAATTCTCGGCAAAGCCGAATTCATGAACCCCGGTCAATCCGTCAAGGACCGTGCTGCACTCTATATTATCCGTGATGCCATTGCGCGGGGCGATTTGAAGCCCGGTGGCACCATTGTGGAAGGCACCGCCGGCAATACCGGTATAGGTCTGGCGCTGGTGGGTGCGTCAATGGGGTTCAAGACCGTGATTGTGATCCCGGAAACCCAGTCGGAAGAAAAGAAAGACATGCTGCGGCTGGCCGGTGCACAACTGGTTCAAGTTCCGGCTGCACCTTATCGCAATCCCAACAATTTCGTGCATTATTCCCGGCGTTTGGCCGAGGAATTGGCGCAGACGGAACCCAATGGGGCATTCTGGGCCAACCAGTTTGACAACGTGGCGAACCGTCAGGCCCATGTTGAAACCACTGGACCCGAAATCTGGGAACAAACAGACGGTAAGGTCGACGGGTTTATCTGTGCTGTCGGGTCGGGCGGTACGTTGGCCGGGGTTGCCGAAGCGTTGCAGCCCAAGGGTGTGAAAATCGGTCTGGCCGATCCTATGGGTGCGGGTCTCTACTCCTACTACACCACCGGTGAAATCGCGATGGAGGGCGGATCGATTGCCGAAGGTATCGGACAGGTGCGAATAACAAAGAACCTGGAAGGGTTCACGCCGGATCATTCCTATCAGATCACTGACACCGAGGCGTTGCCGTATATCTTTGACCTGCTCCGTGAAGAGGGGTTGGTCATGGGCGGGTCGACCGCGATCAACATGGCGGGCGCCGTGCGTCTGGCCAAGGAAATGGGGCCGGGCCACACGATTGTGACTGTCCTTTGTGACTATGGCACACGGTATCAGTCCAAGCTTTTCAACCCGGATTTCCTGCGCGAAAAAGACCTGCCGGTACCGAATTGGATGACCGAAGCACCGCGCAGCATTCCTGGCGTTTTTGAGGACGTGTGATGCCTAAGCAGGTTCGCCTGTTTCTGACACTGGTTTTCCTGTGTCTTGTCGGGGTCGCAGGCGGTGCTGTTGCGCAGCTGACCGACAGGCAAAGTGAGTATTACCGGGGCTGGATAAAAACTGCGGACCGTGCCGAATCCGTGATCGAAGCGAACCGTGCTTCAAATGCGGCATTCGAGAATTTACGTTCCGAAATAAACGGTTACCGCGAGGACTTTAACAAGGCGCGCAGCGCCAACACGGATCGTATCGCAACGCTGGAAAGCCAGATCAAGGCGCTTGGTCCGAAACCCGAAGGGGACGCGACCGAACCTGAAGATATCGCTAAATTGCGAACTCATCTTAATGATCAGCTCAACAGTTTGCGCGTGCCTCGCATCATTTCCGAAGAAGCGTATAGCCGCGCAAACGGATTGATCAGCGAAATCGACCAGATTATCCGGAAACGGCAAACGAAGGAGTTCTTCCAGCGCGGTCCGTCGCCGATCAACCCTGTTTATTGGGGGCCTGCATGGCAGGATGTAAAAGAAGCGCTTTTGAGCCTGACGAATGAAATATTTGCCAACCTGCGGTCGGACGTTGTCAAAGAACGCATCCGTGATCGCGGTTTGGGCATTCTGTTTTTGGTAATCCTCGCGGCAGTTCTGCTGATCTTTGGCAAGCGTTGGTCAGAGAAAGGCGGCGATTATCTTAGATTGCTGGGTGGAGCCGGGACAGGTGCCTGGTCCTTCATCATTTCGCTGCTGCGGATCCTGTTGCCCTGGATTGGTGTCGTTGCCGCCATTACGGCGATCAGCCTATCGGGTATTCCGGGCCTGCGCGGCAGTTTGTTGTTGGAGAATATCCCGTATTGGGCGGCAATCGCCTTATTCTATGACTGGATCGGCCGACAGATTTACGTGATTGGTGCCTCACAGGGGTTTAAGCGGCTGTCTGCCGCGCGAATTACCGAGTTGCGCATCTACATCGATCTGTTGGCTTTGATGCTGATCCTGCATGAATTGGCGCTTCTGTTCCAGCAGATCGAAAACGTCTCGGACGCGACCCGTGCGGTCATCAGTTTCCCCGTGATCGTCGGAACGGCTTTGCTTTTGCTCCGTGTGCGCCAAATCCGGACGAACGACCACCTGCTGGATCAAACGGCGTCCACAAGGGCGGCCGGATTCAGCCAAATGGTGGAATTCCTGCGCAAGGCCATGTTCCTGCTGGGGATCGCAACACCCGTACTGGCACTGGTCGGCTATACTAATGCGGCCGAAGCGATCGTGTTTCCGGCGGTAAAAACACTGGTTCTGATTGCCGCACTGGCAATTTTCCAACGGTTTGTCAGTCAGATATACGGATGGATCACAGGGCAGGGCGACGCTGCGCGCGACTCTCTTTTTTCAGTCTTGGTGGGCTTTGCACTGGCCATCGTCGCGCTGCCTGTTCTGGCGATATACTGGGGCGCGCGCGAAACGGACCTGCTTGAAGTATGGTCACGTCTGTTGCTTGGCTTTGACATCGGTGGTGTCACGATCTCACCCAGCAATTTCCTGACATTTATCGCCGTTTTCGCAATCGGTTATACGCTGACGCGGTTGTTGCAAAGCGGGCTGCGCAACTCGCTGTTACCCAAAACCAGTATCGATCCGGGCGGGCAGAACGCAATTGTCGCTGGCTCGGGTTATATCGGGATATTTCTGGCTGCGCTGGCCGCGATCATGGTCGCGGGGTTTGATCTGTCGTCTCTGGCAATTGTTGCAGGCGCACTGTCTGTCGGTATTGGCTTTGGGCTGCAAACGATTGTGTCTAATTTCGTGTCCGGCATCATCCTTCTGGTCGAACGGCCGATCTCCAAGGGTGACTGGATAGATGTGAACGGGATGATGGGCTATGTGCGTGACATTTCCGTCCGATCGACCCGGATCGAGACGTTCGACAGAACGGATGTGATCATTCCCAACTCGGACCTGATCAGCGGCGTCGTCACCAACTACACACGTGGCAATACCATCGGCAGGGTGATTGTACCGGTCGGTGTCGCCTACGGAACAGATACACGGCTGGTCGAGACCATTCTGGGCGAGGTCGCAAACAACCACCCGATGGTTCTGGCCAACCCGGCGCCCAGTGTGGTGTTTCAGGGATTTGGAGCGGATGCGTTGGATTTCGAGATCAGAGCGATCCTACGGGATGTGAACTGGGTTTTATCCGTCAAATCCGACATGAACCACGAGATCAATCGGCGCTTTCTGGAAGCGGGTATCGAGGTGCCGTTTGCACAGCGTGATATCTGGTTGCGCAATCCCGAAGCTTTGCAGACCTCGAACAAGGTTAAAGAGGCAGGCCTTGCGCCCAAACAGAACACAACCGATTCAACGGCAGGAAAGCCAGTTGAACTGACAGAATCTGATCTGGACCCTGACGCGGGCGATGAAATCTGACGACCAGCCCGACAGCTGAAAGGTCGCGTTTCTGGTTGCTTGACGCTCTGGGTAGACTACCGGATTTAATTGATCCTTTCCGGTGATTTCACCGAATTGGGGCCTTGCAAATCTCATGACATTGGTCCAAACATCGCCGGCACGGAGAGGTGGCCGAGTGGTCGAAGGCGCACGCCTGGAAAGTGTGTAGGCGGGGAACCGTCTCCAGGGTTCGAATCCCTGTCTCTCCGCCATTACCCCCCTCAGACAGAAACCCAAACCAGCCCCGGCGTCTTGGCTGTGTACAACTTGGTTTCGTGTACCACGCCGGGTCTTCGAAAGCGCAGGATTTTACATCCCGGACACTTTTGCTTTTCCTAAAATGAACGCGCGTTAAGCCGGAAAACGAAAAAAATACCATAAACATTAACAAAAATGTCCATCTGATATAGAATTACAGTGTTTTTGTTCGGTAACTCTTGGGTTTTCGTGTGGCGCAAACGCTTTATGATAAATACGGTGGCTTCAAAACGATCAGCCGTGTCGTGATGACCTTCTATGAAATGGCGTTGGATTCGGATGACATCGGCCATTATTTTGAAGATATAGATATGCCGCGGCTGATTGATCATCAGACGAAGTTTGTATCATCCCTGATCGGCGGACCGGCGTCATTCAGTGATGACAGGATCGAAGCCGTACACAGGCATCTGAGTATCTCACATGACGAATTTGATGTGATGGCTGAGCTGTTTGGCGAAGCGCTGAGCGTGCATGGTATGTCCGATCAGGATATCAAAACCGCGCTGGCCGCAATTGAAGGGAAGCGTTCAATTATCGTCGCCCGAAACGCGGCATGAGCATTCATGCAATAAACGAACAGCTGTTACGCGCCATCGGTGTCGGCATTGCCGTGGTGCGCGCCTCGGATCTTCAGTTCGTTTTTCATAACGGGCCGTTTTCGGAGTGGTTTGGAACGCCCGAGAACGGCAGTACTCTTACGGACATTCTTCCCGCCCTTGATCCCAAAGAATTGGAAGACGTCAAGCAATCGGGCTTGAGATATTCGGTTGAATTGCAAATCAAGCCGAAGCGGCGGACCTTGATCTTTGCAGTCGCAGTTTCGTTGGCCAAAGGGCTGTCCGAGCAGGTTCTGATTGTCGAATGCCAGAACATCACGCGCATTCGCGAGCTGGAAAGCATGATCGACAGCTATTCCACCATGGTCGAACGCAACACGCGAGAGCTGGAGCGCGAGAAAGAACGGGTTGAACGGCTGCTTCTGAACCTGATGCCACGGGCCGTTTATGAAGAGTTCAAAACCTTCGGTGTTGTCACTCCGCAGCTCTACAAGCAGGTGTCTGTTGTTATGCTGGACTTTGTGGGTTTCACCGATTTCGCGGCCAAGACCGACCCGACAGTGACCCTGAGTGAGTTGAACGACATTTTCACAGCGTTTGACAGGATCGTTGAGCAATTCGGGTGTGAAAGGATCAAAACAATAGGTGACGCATATCTTGCGGTCTCAGGCATGCCTGACCCGACACCCGATCACGCGACTGCTGTGGCCCATTGCGCGGTACGTTTCCTGCGTTATCTCGAACGCCGGAACGAAAGCCACCCGCACAAATGGCAGGCCCGGATCGGTTTGGGCATGGGGGCCGCGGTCGGGTCTGTCGTGGGTATTCAGAAATACGTCTACGACGTTTTCGGTCCGGCGGTAAATATCGCGTCCCGACTGCAAATTTTTGCCAATCCTATGAAAATCGTTGCGCCGGAAGAGATGAAATACGCCCTGATTGACGAATTTCAGGTCTCGGACTTGGGACGTGTTGACATAAAGGGAATGGGCGAGATGAATCTGATCAACGTAACGTCCGGGCTGAGCTTACCGCAAAGCAGCAGAACTTTTTGACAAGTGTCAATCGTCCTGCGGGATCAGGCCCAGCCCTCGCAGGTAGATACCAATGCCGCTTTCCAGCAGGTCTTCCGGGGGGAAGGGTGACGTCGCTCCGGTATTGCGCGCGTATAATTCAACCACGCCATGGCTCATCGCCCAGATATGTGCGCTGAACATCGACGCGGGCGGGCGCTTTTCAGGTGGAATATGTTGTGACAGGTCGTCGGCGGCTTTTTCAAGAACCGATTTGGCCCGATTGGCGGCCATTGATAGTTCGGGGGTGCGATTCAACGATATTCCGCTTTCGAACATGGCGATGTAATGGCCGGGGTTCTTCCGCGCAAAAGCCAGATAGGCCCGCCCGGTTGCCTCGAAGGCGGCAAGGGCAGAGGGTTGGCCCTTGTCATAAGCGTATTGCATCAGGTCCGCGAACATCTCGAACCCTTGCCGTGCAGCTTCGGCGATAAGGTCTTCGCGCCCTTCAAAATGGCGATAGACAGCGGCGGGTGTTACGCCAGCGGTTTTGGCGGCTTCAGATAACGTAAAACCTGTCGGCCCCTTTTCTTCGATCAGGGACAAGGCTGCCTCGATCAGGGCTTGCTTTAGGTTTCCGTGATGATAACCGCGTTTCGACATCCCGGCCTCAGGTTCTTTGATTAGGTATTGGAAGACAAGGGGATAGACCAAATACACACGGTCGTCCAACGCTTGCCCTTGAAATCCTTGGCCGGGCAGGGTGAAAACGCAACCTAGGCTTCCCAGACATCCGGACCACCGCAGATCAGGGGATCAATGTCGCCAATGCTTTTTGCGTCCTTCTCATCATAGTCCAGCGTGTGCAAAACCGTTTGGATTGCTGCAAGACGGGCGCGTTTCTTGTCGTCCGACCGGACAATTGTCCAAGGAGATACGTCTGAATGTGACCGGGTCAGAGTTTCTGAAATCGATTGTGTGTATTCGTCCCACTTGTCCAACCCGGCCACGTCAATCGGGCTGAGTTTCCATTGCTTTAATGGGTCGGTTTCACGGGCCAGAAAGCGGTTCAGCTGCTCAGCCCGCCCGACATTGAGCCAGAACTTGAAGAGTTTGATGCCATCATTGACCAGACCCGTTTCAAGCGGCAGAACCTGACGAAAGAACCGCTCGCGCTCTTCCTGGGTGCAGAAACCAAAGACGTTCTCGACCACGCCGCGATTGTACCAGCTGCGGTCAAAGAACACGATCTCGCCAGCGGCAGGCAGGTGAGGGATGTAGCGCTGAAAGTACCATTGACTGCGTTCAGTCTCTGAGGGTTTGCTGAGCGCCACATTGCGCGCGCCGCGTGGGTTCAGGTTCTCGCGAAACCGTTTGATCGTTCCGCCCTTACCGGCGGCATCGCGGCCTTCGAAGATGATGGCGATCCGTTGCGCCGTGTCCTTGACCCAAGATTGCATTTTGACCAGCTCGATCTGGAGCAGTTCCATCTGCTCTTCATAGTCTTTGGTCTTCATCTTCTCGCTATACGGGTAGGTCGGGTTCAGGATTTCGCCTTTCTTCGAATTCTTGATCTCGTCCCGCACAGCTTTGGGCGCGCTTTCCTGAAAATACTTCTCGATAGAACCTTTTTCGGTCCGGGCCATATGTCACCTCGCGATAAAACCCATATCCGACTATGGATTAGAGCTTGGATTAACGCAAACCTGCACGCCGCGCTGCACGATCAATTGCGGCGGCAACCTCGGGCGCTGCGACAACCTGCGGCATGTGACCGATCCCCGGTAACGCGACCAGTTCGGCCTGCGGGATTTGCTGGATCAGTCGTTGGGAATGCCACTCGAGGCCGACAGTGTCGTCGGCGGTGCCGTGAACGATTTCGGTTGGCACTGAAATCTCACCGTATTTTGGCTGCAATTGGGTTATCTCATCCAATAGATTGGCCCGTTGCTTGGCATTTGCATGCATGGAACTGCGCCGGATGGTCAGGCCGGGTCCGAAATGCTGGGCATATCCAGCGGGGGCCGATTGGGGCGCAAATACAGTGTCCAATGCCCGTGTCACGTACCAATCGGGCACGAAGGAAGAGATCAGGGGCAGGGCGAGCGCGTTGCCGACCGTGGTAGATGCCAATTGGTTAAAACCATCCAGCGGCGTTTCCCACGGAATGGCAGCAGGTGCGATCAGAACAAGCGCCGAGAGATCCTCGGGCCTTGTGACCGCCCATGCAAGTGCCACTGAACCGCCATAGCTTTGGCCCGCAACGATTGGCTTTTCCGCCCCAAGTTGGGCAGCAGCTTTTTGCAGGATATCCGCTTGCTCCGTGATCGTTTCACCGTCTGGGTTGAAACTTTCTGAAAACCCCAGGCCGGGCCGGTCAAAAACGATGACGCGGTAGTTTTCCGCCAGAATGGGTGCCAGCGCAAAGGTCATGTCGCGGGTGTTGCCGCTTGAGCCGTGAAGAAGGACCACATCTGGCCCTTTCCCCATGACAACCGCATGAACGGCGATCCCGTCGACATCAAGAATCTGACCTTCGGGTGGGAAAGCCGCTTCTGCCTGTGCTTCGTTCCGGGCGCTGCGCCACGCAGTCACAACGGCAAGGCCCAGAACGATGAGGCCAAAGGATATCAATGTTTTAGCGGCCAATTTCGCTCATATCAAAAGGCGTCGTCTGATAGATTTCGTTTATCCAGTTTCCGTAAAGAAGATGCGCGTGGCTGCGCCAACGGTTTTGAGGTGTCTTGGATGGGTCATCATCCGGATAGTAGTTGATCGGTACGTTGATGGGCGTGTCATTGGCGACGTCGCGGTCATACTCCTGTTTCAGCGTGTCGCTGTCATATTCAAAATGGTTGAAGATATACAGCGCGCGATGGCTGGGATCCTCGACCAGACAAGGGCCCACATCATCGCTGCCCAGCAGGGTCGTCAATCCCTGCGCGGCGTCGATCTCAACTTGTTTCATTTCCGTCCAGCGGCTGACCGGGATAACGCAATCGTCAGAGAACCCACGTAAGAAAGGTGATGCAGGGTTCAGGTTGCGGTGACGGAAACAGCCAAAGGCCTTGGCATCCAGCATGTGTTTTCGGACACCATGAAAATGGTTGATCATCGCCATCCCGCCCCAGCAAACGCCAAAGGTTGAATGAACGTTTGTCTGGGTCCAGTCGAAGATTTCGCTGATTTCATCCCAATAGGTGACGTCACCGAATTCCAGATGCTCAATCGGCGCACCGGTGATGATCAAGCCGTCGAATTTCTTGTCCTTAACCTCCTGAAAAGGCTGGTAGAACTCGGACATATGCTCGGCGGTGGTGGTTTTTGTCTGGTGTTCCGTCATACGGATCAAAGACAGTTCGATCTGCAACGGAGTTGCGCCGATCAGACGTGCGAACTGGTTTTCCGTCTGGATCTTCTTCGGCATCAGATTCAGCAGCCCAATGCGCAGGGGGCGAATATCCTGACGCATTGCCTGATCCTCGGACATGACCATAACGCCCTCTTTGTTCAGGACGTCGAAAGCGGGCAGATCTGAGGGGATTTTGATGGGCATGTGTCTGACTTCGAAGAGATTAGGGAAAACTGGTAGTTAGGCGTTATTGCGACTGGCCTCAAGGGTGCGTTCGATCAACTCGTCGAAATCAGCCGCATCGCGGATCTTGCCGATGTCGTTGGCATCAATCGTCACGCCCCAGTTCTTTGCCATCGCCTCGTACCGGGGCTGACGATGGGCCAGGGCTTGCGCATAGGTCCAGCGGACAAAATCATCGGGGTTGACCTCGGTCTCGGCACAGCCGTGTTGATCCAGATACTCTGTCCAGGAACGGGTCAGGAAATCGGCCTGATAGGACATGGGTTTCGGGGATTTGTCGAAACGGCGCACAAGATCGACCGTGTGACCCTCGTCACCCTTTAGCCAGATCATGAGGGTATGCCGTGCGAGTTCGGACAAAACCTGATCTCTTGGGTCTTCGGGGTCTACCCATTCGCAGATCGACCCACCCGTATCACAGATAAAATGGGGATATTTATATAAACGCTCGGCGCGGTCGATGAAGTATTCGGTGTCCAGCAGCGCATGAATTTCGGCCAAGCGAAACTGTTCTTGCCTGCGGCGGTATTCCGGCATGTCCAAGCCGCCCAGATCGGGGTTTCCCGGCTTGCCCAGATAAGCAGCAACAGGTGTCAGATTGGCGAATGAAATATTCGAACCGATATAGATCGAATCCGACAACAGCAGTTCACGCAAGAACGGAACTTTCATGGCCTCGGCCTTGGCATTGTCGGTGATGTACTCGCCCATATAGCGCGTTCCGATCCGGTAATCGATCGAGTAGTGGAACCAGTTCCCGGAATCTCTGAGGATGTTGGATACGTAGGTCTTGCCTAATCCTGACATGCCAAAGAACAGCACTTTCTTGCGGCTTGCGGTGCGCCAGTCATTGGCTGAGGTGTAGATCATTTTGCGCTGTCCTTTTTGCCCTAGCTAAATCGGGCAGCGCACGGCGTCAATTGGGCCGGGACGAGCGATTTAAGACCAAAAGGCCAATCGCCAGAACGGCAAAGCCTAAAAAGGCGTTGGGAGGCAGGGACTCGTCGCGCAGCAATGCACCCAGAACAATTGCGACCGGAGGTATGACAAGCGTCACCAGCATCAGATTGCCACTGCCGGCCATTGCCAAAACCCGATAGTAAAGCAGATATGCGCCGGCCGTTGCGACAATCGCATAGTACCCGATGGCCGCCCAGGTTATCGCGGGTAACGCCAGGCTGGGTATTCCATCAACTGCTAGTGTTATTGGTAATACCAGCACTGTCGAAGCCGTCAGCATACCGGCGGCTGCAATCACCGGGGAAAGGTGCGATAACGTTTGCCTCGCCCAAGCCGCGGCACATGCGTAGGAAACTGTTCCGGTCAACACTGCAATCTGAGCGGTGCTTTGCAGGCTGAAATTCAAGAAATTCTGCACTCCGATCGCGATTGAGACACCAAGAAAGCCCAGGCAGACACCCAGTAGCCGGGTCTTTGTCAATCGTTCGTCGCGAAAAAACAGTGCTGCAATCAGAACGCCGAAGATCGCAGTCGCCGCGTTCAGGATCGCCGTCAGACCCGTGTCAATGTACAGCTGCCCCCAAGCCATCAGGCTAAAGGGGATGACGTTGTTCAATAGCCCCATGACCAAAAAAGCGCCCCAGATACCGGGCGAGCGCGGCACCTTGATCCCCTTGATCCAAGTCACCAGCCACAAGACAAGCATGGCCCAGAATGTGCGATGCAAAACCGACGTCATCACGGGAAGCGTGTCCAGAGCGACCCGGATGGAAACAAAGGAAGCGCCCCAGATCAGTCCAAGCAACAAAAGCTCGGCCCAGGCGCGAAGAGAGAGGTGTTTTTGTGCATCCATACGGGCACTGTTTCATTGAAGTTAACCAACGGCGACCCGGTTCATGCGAAAAAGCCCCGCAGAAACTGCGAGGCTTTGTAGGAACATATGATACTCAGATCAGTTCAGGGCGTATGTGATCTGGAAACCAACGCTCCAGGCGCTGTTGCCTGTGAATGTACCACGTGCCGCCGGACCGGCGCCATTTGCGGTGGCATCTCCGATATCCGTGTAACGCACACCACCGGAAATTTTGGCATTCTCAAGAGAATAGGTGCCACCCAGACCGATGCTCCAGAATCCATCTGTCGGGCCGAGGTTCGACACCGGCGTACCTTGGGAAGATTCGTAGCCCAGTGTCACAGCACCAGAAAACTCTTCCGAGAACTGATAGCCCAAACCCAGAGAGTAGGTGAAGGTGGCTTCGTCATAGTCAACCAGGTTCGTGGTCGGCGGATAGTTTGGCGGGTTATACACAAGCTGTGGCCAGTCGACCCAACGGATCGAGCCAAACAACAATGTCTTGGGCGCCACACCGGTCTGGAAATCCAAGTTGATTGACTGCGGTGTTTCAATCTCACTTGTGGTGTTGAACGTTGCCACAGTCCCCGGCGGAATTGGTGGGATAGGAGGCGGATTGAGCGATTCTGTCTGCGAAAGGTCGTGGCTGATCTTGGAGTTGTAAGTCAGCGATACACGTGCTGCGATTTCGGGTTTTTCCCAGGCGACACCAACAACATACCCAAATGCGGTATCAGCGCTGGTATCCACCTGATAGCCTGCGGTAATGGGAACAGTTATCGAGGCCTTGACGCGCTGCGCGCGAATACCACCGATCGCACTGAACCCGCCATCGAATTTGTAGCGCAGCAGCGCTGTGATGGCATCTGTATCCGCTGTCGCCCTCAGGCTGTCGGTTCGACCGCCGGGAATTGGGTTGATAGACAGGGGATACGTGCTCGCGTACTGAATATCGGCACCGAAGGGCTGATCATACATGATGGCGAAATCAAGCTTTTCTGTAAGCGCCGTTTTGTACCCCAAGTGCGGTGTAAAAAAGTCGTTCGCAACTTCACCTGAATCAACGGGTTGGCCACCATTTGTGCCAAAAACGTCTGGCATCGTACCGGTCACGCTTGGGTCGGTATACCCCAACCGAAACTGAACTGCAGAGCCTTCTTCAAAGATCAGGTTGATACCCTGACCGCTGCGGTCCAGGCCGCCTGCAAAACCAGCCGTTGCTCCAACGCACAAAGCGCACGTTGCGAGTAGTGTTGTTTTCATTCTGTCCTCCCGAACTTTTTCGAGTATTTGCCTGGCGAAGAATTGAGTGAGTCCAGCGCCTACTCGTGTGTAATGCGCGATACTTTCTTTTCAGTTAGTTTAAGGTCAACTGGTGACGGTGCGTTACTTGTTGCCACTACAGTTCTGAACTGTTGCTAAACTGTTACGATTTTCGGACCAGATGTTCAGGAAAATGCCTGCAAAGATGATGGCGGCGCCGATCAGCACCCAATGGTCGATGGGCTCGTGATAGAGGATCATTCCGATCACCGCGATTGTCGGAAGGCGTGCAAAATCAAAGGGAATGACGACGGTTGCCGGGGCGATAGACAGGGCATTGGTAATGCAAAAATGCGCCAGCAAACCCGCCAACCCAACCAGAATCAAGTAGGGCGCGGTTTGCATTGTCGGAAGCACAATCTGACCGTCGATGCCAGCGGCTGTGGCCCCAAGGACCGCTTGCATTGCGGTCAGCCAGAAAACGATACACCCAATACTGGCAAATCGCGTAAGCTTCTTGGTGGTAATCGTTGTAAACGCAAAGAAAACCGCTGATGCCGCTGCTGTTATTAAGCCGGGGCTCAGGGGGGCAGCGCCTGGGCGTGTGACGATCAGAACCCCTGAAAACCCAATTAGCGCCGCAATCAACTTGAGCGGGGTCAACCGTTCGTTCAGAAACAGCGGCGAAAGCAGGATCACCCAAAGCGGTTGAGTGAACTCCAGCGCGAAAACCTGTGCCAAAGGAGCCACTGCCACGGCGTAGAACCAGAGATTTTGCCCTGTAAAGTGTAAGGTGTTTCGTAAAGCATGCAATCCCAGCCGTTCGGCTGAAACCTGCTGCCAGTTGCGCGTTAAAGTCAGGACTGTTGCAACAACAACGAACCCCACGATGCTGCGATACATCATGATTTCAAAGGTATCATGCGCAGAACTCAGCTCACGCCCTGCAACCGCCATGGATGAGAATGAGGCGATCGCACCTGTCATCCATAGACCGGCCTTCAACACGTCTTTCTGCGCATGGCTCATTTCGGGCGTCCCTCAGGTTCGTCGCGTAGCCGCGCGGCCAAAAGACCGCAAGGCCAAGAGCTTATGATAAGCAGGCTAGGTTTGCCCGGCCATTCAAACGTCGAAGGTGCACCAGATTCAAGGTCGTATAGATGACTGCCCCGAACAAAGGCTTGAACGAGAAGGACGTTTTGCAGCTCAATCAGTTAAGTTTTACGCAGACACCCACCGGTTATTCCCACTCGATGGTGCCGGGTGGTTTCGATGTGATGTCATAGGTGCAACGGTTGATGCCCTTAACCTCATTGATGATCCGCGTTGCCGTTTCGCCCAGGAACTCATGGCTGAACGGGTAGTAGTCTGCGGTCATGCCATCGACAGATGTGACGGCCCGCAGCGCACAGGCGTAGTCATAGGTGCGTCCATCACCCATGACGCCTACCGTGCGCACTGGCAAGATGGCGACAAAAGCCTGCCAGATGTCGTCATAGAGGCCGTGTTTACGGATCTGGTCGATATAGATCGCATCGGCTTCCCGCAAAATACCCAGTTTTTCACGTGTGATCTCGCCGGGGCAGCGGATTGCCAGACCGGGCCCGGGGAAGGGGTGACGCCCGATGAAACTCTGCGGAAGGCCAAGTTCACGGCCAAGCGCGCGAACCTCATCCTTGAACAGCTCTCGCAGGGGTTCGACCAGTTTCAGGCCCATCTTTTCCGGCAAGCCACCGACATTGTGGTGCGATTTGATGGTTACAGAAGGACCGCCCGAAAATGACACCGATTCGATTACATCCGGATAAAGCGTTCCCTGGGCCAGGAACTCGGCCCCTTCAATGGTATCGGCGTGTTTCTGGAACACGTCGATGAACAGTTTGCCGATGATCTTGCGTTTGGTCTCCGGGTCGCTTTGCCCTTCAAGCTCGCCAAGGAACAGTTCGGATTCGTCCGCGTGGATCAGTTGGATATTGTAGTTGTCGCGGAACATGCCGACGACTTCTGTCGCCTCGTTCTTGCGCAACAGCCCGTGGTCAACGAAGACGCAGGTCAACTGGTCTCCAATCGCCTCGTGGATCAGGATCGCCGCGACCGAGCTGTCAACGCCGCCCGACAAACCGCAGATGACCTTCTTGTCACCAACCTGCTCGCGGATCTTGCGGATCATCTCTTCGCGATAGGCCCCCATGGTCCAGTCGCCCTTGAAACCGGCCAGCTTGACGAAGTTCTCGTACAGCTTCGCGCCCTTGGGCGTGTGGTGCACCTCGGGGTGGAACTGCACGGCATAGAAATGGCGCGCTGGATCGGCTGTGATCGCAAAGGGCGCGTTGGGCGATGTGCCAAAGACCTGAAATCCCGGCGCGATTTCACTGACGTGGTCACCGTGGCTCATCCAGACCTGTTCATCCCCGTCGTCAAACCAGCCCTTCAGAATTTCCAGTTCGTCTTTTGGCGTGACAAAAGCCCGACCGAACTCGGCGGTGCCATGGCCACTTTCGACCTTGCCGCCAAGCTGGTGCATCATCACTTGCTGGCCATAACAGATGCCCAGAATCGGCACGCCGTAGTCAAAAATCTCTTGCGGAGCACGGGGCGACCCTTCGCGCGTCACACTGTCCGGCCCGCCCGAGAAGATCACGGCGCGCGGGGCCATTTCCCGCACGAAATCCATCGTGACATTCTGGTAAGGGTGAATTTCGCAATAGACATTCAGTTCGCGCAGGCGGCGGGCAATAAGCTGCGTAACCTGGCTGCCGAAGTCGATGATCAGAAGGCGGTCGTGGGATGTCTGGGTCATGTCAGCGCCTTAGGGCAAGCCTGCACATTTCGCAAGAGCGAGGTCCGATTCCGGCGCGGGATTCGATGAAGATCGCCACACAGGCCTTCGGCACTCGTGTTTCCTGCCGTTCGTGATCCGAAGTAGGCAGGCGCGGTAACAATTGGGCCGCACTTTCCAAAATCCGATTATCCCCAATTGCAGCCCGTTGGCGGGATTGCAGAACGGCAATGTCGCTTTTTCCCCCAACGTGCCGCAATCCCTATGCTTGCGTTCCGGCAAACCTGTATCAAACGCTCAATCTAACCAACAACACGGGATCTTCTCATGACCGAGGCAAACACCCGGCGCAGGGCGAGAGGTGGCGGTGGCGCTGCCCGCCGTGCCGAGCGGACTGCAGTTCGTATCGAGACCGCGAAATACATCGAACGCAACATTCCGAACTTCGAAATCCTCAATGAAGAGGCACTGGAGATCATCGAAAACAATGCGGAAACCGTGTTGGAAGAGATCGGTGTTAACTTTGTTGATAACCCTGCCGCTCTGGAACGCTGGCGCGACGCTGGCGCGGATATCGACGGTGAACGCGTGCGCATTCCGCGTGGCCTGGCTCGTGAGCTGATCAAAACTGCGCCCAGCGAGTTTACCCAACATGCCCGCAACCCCGAGAAATCGGTCGTAATCGGTGGTCGAAACATGGTTCTGGCCCCGGTTTACGGCCCTCCTTTCGTGCGCGATGCACAGGGCGGCCGCCGATACGCGACGATGGACGACTTCAACAAGTTCGTGAAACTCGCCTATATGTCCAAGTGGTTGCACCATTCGGGCGGTACTGTGTGTGAGCCGACCGACATTCCGGTGAACAAGCGCCATCTGGACATGTTGAAGGCGCACATGACCCTGTCGGACAAGCCTTTCATGGGTTCTGTGACCGATCCCAGCCGGGCGCAGGATTCGGTCGAAATGTGCGAAATCCTGTTCGGCAAGGAGTTCGTTCAGCAAAACACGGTGATGACGTCGCTGACCAACATCAACTCGCCGATGACATTCGACGATGTGATGATGGGCTCGCTGGAAGTCTATGCACGTAACAATCAGGCCTGCATCATCTCGCCCTTTATTGTGGGCGGCGCGATGGCGCCGGTCTCGGTAGCCGGTACTTTGACACAGGTTCTGGCCGAGGTTCTTGCCGGTGTGGCGTACAGCCAGATCGTCCGTCCCGGTGCACCCGCGATCTTTGGTGCATTCGTGACTTCGATCGACATGAATTCAGGTGCACCGACCTTTGGAACACCAGAAGCTGCGCATATCACCTATGGCGCGGGTCAACTGGCGCGGCGTCTGAACTTGCCCTATCGGTCCGCAGGATCGTTCTGTGGCTCGAAACTTCCGGATGCGCAGGCGGCTTATGAAACAGCGAACTCGCTGAATATGGGACTGTTGGCTGGCGTGAACTTCATGTTGCATGCCTGCGGCTGGCTGGAAGGCGGCCTGGTGGCCGACTTCGAGAAATTCGTTATGGATGCCGACCAGTTGGGTGTTTTGCATTCGCTGGCCAAGGGCGTGGCCTATGACGAAAACGCGCAGGCCATGGATGCGATCCGGGAAGTTGGCCCGGGCGGGCATTACCTAGGATGTGCCCACACGCAGGCGAACTTCAAGGAATCGTTCTGGAAGTCCGATCTGCTGGACTACAAGCCATATGAAACCTGGCAGGAAGAAGGCGCGCGTGATACGCGGGCTCTGGCCTCTGCGCGGGTTGAACACCTGCTTGCTAATTACCAGCAACCGCATATGGAACCGGATACAGCCGCAGCGCTGGAAGCCTATATCGCCGAGAAAAAGGCCTCCATGCCGGATGCGTTCTCCTGATTACTGAAGGACCGGGGCGCGGCTGGCCTGATACAGCCGCGCCTCACCCAACAGCGCGATAAGAATGTCGAGATGCCGGACCAGAGAGTATGCGGCATCTTCTTCTTTGCGCAGTTCATTTACCTCTTTTTCCATCTCCATCAGTCGCAGCAGGGCCTGACCTGAACCCGGCAATGATCCGTATCCCAGAATACGTTGCAGATGCCTGTCCCGGTTGTACTCTCTCGCTCCGAAATTGGCGGCTCTTGCCAACATGCGTGGGCGGTGAAGCGTTGAGATCATTGTCATCAGGTCCTGCATCTTATGTGTCCTGTGTCTGAAGGTTTACGGGACCATTAAATGCACAACCTAAGCGGGTGTTGCCTGCGTGACAGCCTCTCCGAACGATGGTTTCACGACTGTTTATCTTTTTGAATCAAATCTGGTTCGTGCCTCGTGAGGTTAACGAACGAGTAACAAATGGACCTCTAGTTAGATTTGGTTAACCCGCAATCCGAGGGCGAAAAGTGACATTTTGTTTTGTCGACGAGGGCAAATAATCATGGAAAACAACATGGCTTTCACCATTCCGGCATGGGTTCCAGAGGGGGCGCAAAGATACCTTGCTCATACCGAAACCGGACGCTCGATCCGCGATATCGCGAGATCGGCAGGCTGCCATGCGTCAACCATCCTCCGGCAAATCCGGCGTATCGAGATGCGCCGTGACGATCCATTGGTGGATGCTGCTTTGCAATCGCTGGCAGAAACACATTTTTCCATGTCCGACGACGCAGGCGACGCGGTCGTGGTCGCGGATGAAGCTGCCCAGGAAGAAGCGTTCGAAAGAGAAGCATTGCGCATTTTGCGCCGCCTGAGTGAAACCGGTTCGGTTCTTGCCGTGGCTGAAGAAATGGACAAAGCGGTAGTCGTTCGCGACACTGGCAACGCCGGAGCGACCAGAACCGCGGTCGTCGATTGCGAGATCGCTCAGGCTCTGGCCTTAAAGGACTGGATTTCCTGCGATAACCCCGGTCGTATTTCACGGTATCGGATTTCTGCAGCTGGCCGAACGGCCCTGAGCCACCTGATTGCGAAAGCGGAAAACAAGGCGCGGGTGGGGACTGAATTTGGATTTGCCGAAGCCCAGTCGTTGTTTCAGTCTAAGAAGTCGGCCGGGGCGGCCGACCGGATCAAGCGCATTCGCTATAGCGCCACGGAAAGCCCGTTGGTTGCCCTTGCACGCAGGCGTGACCGCGATGGCAAGCCTTTTCTAGATGAATCGCTTGTCAGCGCCGGGGAGCGTTTGCGCGAAGATTTCGAATTGGCGCAGATTGGCCCACAGGTTTCACAGAACTGGGACCGGTTTCTAACGGCTGGTGGCCGTGGCTGTTATGACAGTGAAAGCCACGGAGGAAAGGGGTCATCTGATGCGCGGGACCGCGTGGCGCGGGCCTTGTCTGATCTTGGCCCCGGACTAAGTGACGTTGCCCTGCGGTGTTGTTGCTATCTCGAAGGGTTGGAACTGGCGGAAAAGCGTATGGGCTGGTCTGCACGATCCGGCAAGATTGTTCTGCGGATCGCATTACAGCGGCTGAAACGCCACTATCAGGATCAGGCTGAACGCGACCGCATGATTGGCTGAAGGCACAAAAAAGGCCCGTCATAACGGGCCTTTTTTCGTCTTGTTAATACTCAGGCCAGTTCGGGCTCTGCCGTCGCCTGAAGATGTTTCATCAGGTTTTCGGGCGAAGACACGCCATAGGGATCTTCGGGGCAGTTATCCATCAGGCCAGGTTCTTCGAACCAGGCTTCGACAACACCGTCGTTTACGATGGCCGCATAGCGCCATGACCGCATACCAAAGCCCAGATTGTCCTTGTCAACCAACATACCCATTTTGCGGGTGAACTCGCCCGATCCATCCGGAATGACCTTTACGTTGGTCAGGCCCTGATCTTGTGCCCATTTGTTCATCACAAAGCTGTCGTTGACAGACATGCAGTAGATTTCATCGACACCCCGGGCAATGAAATCGCTATACCCGTTTTCAAAGCCGGGCAGTTGAAATGTCGAGCAGGTGGGCGTGAACGCGCCGGGCAACGAGAACAGGATCACGCGTTTTCCTGCAAAATAGTCAGCGGTGGACTTGTCTTCCCAACGGAATGGGTTTGGTCCTTCGATTGAGTCATCACGGACACGGGTGTGAAAGGTCACGTTGGGCAGAATTGCGCCGGATTTCATGGTCAAGCTCCTGTGATTCACTTGTGATTTTGTTGTGACTTAAAACAGTTCTAAACTACCTTCAATCGACGAAACGCCGCATATTGAACTAATAATCTCTTCTCATTAGGCATTGAAAACATGCGGTAAAACGGGAAATTGGAATCGTGTTCTAGTTCATGCACGGCGGCGTTGCATAGCGGCTATGCGCCGCTGGTGTAACACTGCGCATCTGTCTATGTTATGAGCGACAAGATTGACCCAAAGTCAGGAATATTGCCCGTGCGAGATCTGAAGATCCCCGAACAGCGCCACCCGGAAAAAGCGCACCGCCCGGATAATGCGCAACCCAAGAAACCGAACTGGATCAGGGTCAAGGCACCCGGCGGCAAAGGTTATGCAGATACGCGCCGGATCATGCGCGACAACAATCTGGTCACCGTCTGCGAAGAGGCAGGATGCCCCAATGTCGGCGAATGCTGGAGTCAGGGTCACGCCACCATGATGATCATGGGCGAGATTTGTACCCGTGGATGCACATTCTGCAATATCGCTACCGGTCGCCCAGACGACCTTGACGCCTTTGAACCCGGCCGGGTGGCACATGCAGTCGAAAAACTTGGCCTGAACCATGTGGTTATCACCTCGGTTGACCGGGATGATCTGAGCGATGGTGGAGCCGAGCATTTTGCGCAGACCATCCGCGCGGTGCGGCAGCGCTCTCCCAAAACCACGATCGAGATTCTGACGCCCGATTTTCTGAAATGCGATGCGGATGTTCTGGAAATTGTGGTCCAGGCAAAGCCGGATGTCTTCAATCACAATCTGGAAACCGTACCGAGTCTGTACCCCGAGGTTCGCCCTGGTGCGCGGTACTTCCATTCCCTGCGTCTTTTGCAGCGGGTGAAAGAACTTGATCCGTCGATCTTTACCAAGTCTGGCATCATGGTTGGGCTTGGCGAAAACGAACAGCAGGTGCGCCAGGTCATGGATGATATGCGCGCGGCGGATATCGATTTTCTGACGATTGGCCAGTATCTGCAACCAACGCCGAAACACCATGGCGTTGATCGTTTCGTAACACCCGACGAGTTCGCGTCATACGAAAAGGCGGCATACGGCAAAGGCTTTCTGATGGTATCTGCGACACCTTTGACCCGGTCTTCTTATCACGCTGGTGACGATTTCACCCGACTGCGCGCGGCGCGCCTAGAAAAGCTACAAAAAGCGTGACACCGGATCAGATCGCGCGACTGACTCGTCTGCGCCACGAGCTGCATCAACACCCCGAACTTTCGGGACAAGAAAAGAAAACCGCGGCGCGGGTGGCTGAATTTCTGCGCGACGCTGGTGCTGACCATGTCATGACCGGAATAGGTGGGCACGGGATCGCTGCTGTTTTCGAAAGTGGCCAACCCGGTCCCACGCTGGGCATTCGCTGCGAACTGGATGGGCTGCCGATCCAGGAGTTGGCGAACCATTCCCATGCATCACAGGTCGCGGGCAAAGGGCATTTGTGCGGCCACGACGGGCATATGACAATGGTTCTGGGCGTGGCAGACGTGTTGAATCATCAACGCCCCAAGAAGGGCCGCGTCGTATTAATCTTCCAGCCAGCCGAAGAGACCGGCCATGGTGCAATCGCTTTCCGAGCTGATCCCAAATACGCCGAGGTTGCGCCCGACCTGGTGTTGTCTTTGCACAACTTACCGGGATTGGAGTTGGGGGCGGTCGAAATTTGCAGCGGTTCTGCCAATTGCGCCTCACGCGGGATGCAGATCGTTCTGACCGGAAAGACGTCACATGCATCCGCTCCGCAAGATGGGGTGTCACCTGCCGGTGCGCTGGCAAACCTGATACCTGCTTTGACCGCGTTAGGCGGCGGCGGGGATCTGAATGACGACTACGCGTTGACGACCGTCACACATGCCGCGTTGGGTGAGCGCACGGTCGGAGTAGCACCGGGGCGGGCCGAGCTGTGGGTGACGCTTCGCACCGTCACGGACGCGAGAATGGCGCAACTGATCAGCGACGCTGAATCGTTGGTCTGTGAAATGGCCAAAGCCGAAGGGCTGGCGGTCGAAATCAGTTATGACGAAGTGTTTGAGGCTTGTGGCAATCACCCGGAAGCAGTTTCGATCCTGTCCAAGGCCTGCACGGAGCAGGGCGTTTCTTGCAGGTTGACCGATCAGCCACAGCGGTTTTCAGAAGATTTCGGCCAGTTTGGAAAAAGCGCGAAAACCGCCATGTTCTGGTTGGGGTCGGGGAGCGACCATCCCCAGTTGCACAACCCGGACTACGACTTCCCGGATGCGCTTATTCCGATTGGGACCGGGGTATTTTTGAAGGCCATCGAAGCTGTGTTAGGCCGCGACTGCTAGGACCGAGGCTTTCAGTTCATCAGATCGCCAACGATTCCAACAGCTTCTATTACAGTCTTCGTATCATCCGATATCGAGATTATTTCGTCGTCGACCCGAATATACCGTTGCCCCGGCTTCAGTGGCTTGAGCTTCCAGTTGTCGAGGTCGTTAATATAATCAAAACGCAGGTCGTTCGGCAATTTCTGACCTCGGGTGTATCGTTTGATTTGACCAGGCGGAACAGCTTTGCCGTTTGACTTAATGGATTTCTCTACTTTGGTTTTGTTGGCACCTTGCCCTTTGCCTTTGTTGTCTTTTGCATAAGACGCACCTGCAAGGGACACGATCGCCAAAAAGACGCCCGCTATCGCGAAAAACCGCTTCATCATCAATACTCCTGCTATTTCCTGAAAGGTAAAGCGACGAGGCGATGATAGTCCAATGATATTCTGGAAATTGAATTGTTAAACGGGTCTGAGCACGAGATCTGTAAATTGCCCGCTCAGCTATTCGTCTGTAAAGCGGACTTTGCCAATATAGGGCAGGTTGCGATTGCGTTGGGCGTAGTCAATTCCATATCCCACGACAAATTCGTCTGGAATCTCAAACCCGATCCAGTCTGATCGGAAATCCACTTCGCGGCGGCTCGGCTTGTCCAGCAAGGCAATGGATTTCAGGCGCGCGGGGTTACGGCTTTGCAGCAACTTGGTGACATGGTTCAACGTATGGCCGGTGTCAACGATATCCTCGACAACCAGCACGTCGCGCCCTTCAATTGCGCCGCGCAAGTCTTTAAGAATACGAACTTCTCGGCTGCTCTCCATCGCGTCTCCGTAAGAAGAAGCTTCAAGGAAATCCACTTCGATCGGAAGGTCAAGTTCGCGCACAAGGTCGGCGATGAATACAAAGCTGCCGCGCAGCAGACCCACGACCACCAGCTTGTCGGTGTCTTTGAACTCTGCCGAAATGTCGCGACACAGCTCCTCGATTCGAGCAGCGATGGCCTTTGCCGAGATCATCTCATCTATCACATATGCGCGGTCAGTCATCGCAGCCCCCTTGATCTTTGGCGCGCAACATACGACATGACGCGCCATTGTCACCTGCAAATACCGGACGTCATGCCTATCCATTCGGAAACCCGCCACCTGCCTTATACAGCCCAGCAGATGTACGACCTGGTTGCCGACGTGGCCAAGTACCCGCAATTTCTGCCGTGGTGTGCTGCTGCCCGCATTCGCAAGACCTATGCGCTGGAAGAGGCTGAGGTGATGGAGGCTGATCTGGTCATCTCGTTCAAGGTTTTCCGGGAACGATTTGGCAGCAAGGTAACCCTGTTTGCGGATCAAAAGAAAATCGACACCGAATACCTGGACGGCCCCTTCAAATACATGAAATCCGACTGGCAGTTCGAGGACGCGCCTGATGGGGGTTGCAACGTCTCGTTCCATGTGGACTTCGAATTCAAGAATGCCATCCTGCAAGGGATTATCGGCGTGGTATTCAACGAAGCCATGCATCGGATCGTGCGCGCGTTCGAGGCGCGCGCGCAACAACTCTACAGCTAGGTCTTTACCCTTGTCAGGCGCACGCTAGACTAAGCGCATGACGGAATTTACAGCATCATTGGCCGCTTTTGCGGCAGGCCCGGTTTCGACGTCGTCTCAGGCAAGAATCGTCACGTCGCTATCTGTTCTTGACTGGGTCGCTGTGGGCCGGGCAGGCGCGCGCGAACCTGTCTCAACCACGGTTCGCGACATGATACTGTCCGAGGGCGGGAACCCTCAGGCGCATCTCTTTGGCGGCGACTCTGCACCGCTGCGTGGTGCGGCGTTGGTCAATGGCACGGTGTCCCACGCGCTGGATTACGATGACACGCATTTCGCCCATATCGGGCATCCTTCCGTCGCCATTTTGCCCGCAGCCCTTGCTGTGGCCGAATGGGATGACCGTATTCTAGTCGACATGCTCGAAGCCGCTTTGGTGGGTATGGAAACTTCAATCCGAATTGGCTTGTGGCTGGGACGCGGCCACTATCAGGCAGGGTTTCATCAGACGGCAACATCCGGTGCCTTCGGGGCGGCAGTTGCTGTTGGTCGTTTGCTGGGGTTTAACGCAAACCAGATGCGAATGGTTCTGGGTCTGACGGCAACGCGTGCGGCGGGGCTGAAGGCGCAGTTCGGAACCATGGGCAAGCCTTATAACGCCGGACTTGCCGCTTCGGCAGGGGTCGAGACAGCCTTGCTGGTGCAGCGTGGTTTTCAGGCCAACGCCGACGCGCTGGAAGGTCCTTATGGGTTTGGCGCAACGCATCAAGGCGCAGCAGACCAAACTGCTCTGGATGGGTTGGGCGATGAATGGCTGTTTGAAACGGTCAGCCACAAGTTTCACGCCTGTTGCAACGGTCTTCACGCCGCGCTGGAAGCCGCGCGGGAGTTGGACATAGCAGAACCGGAGGTCGCCGAGATCCAGATAAAAACGCATCCGCGCTGGATGAGTGTGTGCAATCAGCTGTCACCGACAACCGGACTGGGAGCCAAGTTTTCCTATCGGACAGTGATCGCGATGCAGGCGCTGGGATATGATACGGCTTTGCCTGGCAGTTTCACTGACAAGGTCTGCCTTGACCTGCGTGTTACGTCTTTGCGCGACCGCATCACGGTCGAGGCAGATGACAGCCTGTCAGAAACGCAGGCGCATCTGTCCCTGTTGCGTCGCGATGGCATTCGCCGCGAAGCAACGCATGATCTGCTGAACCCAATGTCGCTGTCTGACCGCGAGGACCGCCTGCGCGACAAAGCGACCAAGCTGATCGGCGCGGATGAGGCGGACACGATCTGGTCGATGCTGCGCACCGGGGGGCGTGCCCGCGATCTGGCCGAACGAATGGCGGGTTAAGCCACGCGCCAGTGCAACGGAAAGCCCGGGTCAAACACAGTGACCGGTCCATCGCCTGTGTCAATCTTTGAGGGATACGAAACGGGCTCACCCTTGGTCAGGGTGATCATATCCTGGTTCACCGGCAAGCGATAGAAACCTGGCCCGTTGAGCGACACAAAGCCTTCCAGCTTGTCCAAAGCATCTTCCCGGTCAAACATTTCGGCGACCAAAGACATGGTGTTGGTCGCTGTGAAACAACCGGCACAGCCGCAAGCCATTTCCTTGTTGGAATCCGTGTGCGGGGCGCTGTCTGTGCCCAGAAAAAACCGCGCATCGCCCGATGTTGCGGCGGATAGCAGGGCCAGACGGTGTTCCTCTCGCTTGGCAACAGGAAGGCAATAGTAATGCGGTTTGATGCCACCAATCAGGATATGGTTGCGGTTGATAATCAGGTGATGCGCCGTGATCGTTGCACCCAGATCAACCGCGTTGGCTTTGACATAATCCACACCATTTGACGTGGTGATATGTTCCATCACCACACGCAGGCCAGGTGTCGATCTGCGGATCGGATCCAGAACACGGTCGATGAACACGGCTTCGCGGTCAAATATGTCGATCTCGGGATCCGTCACCTCGCCATGTACGCACATGGGCAAGCCGATTTCGGCCATCTTCTCAAGCACCGGGCGCACTTTGTCGAAATCGCGCACACCCGAGGCAGAGTTGGTCGTAGCCCCGGCAGGATACAGTTTGACGGCCTTGATCAGACCACTGGCATTGGCTGCAGCGACATCTTCGGCATCTGTATCCTCGGTCAGATACAGGGTCATCAGCGGTTCGAACGTCATACCGTCGGGCAGGGCCGCCAGAATGCGGTCTCGATAGGCGGCGGCCTGGTCGCCGCGCACAACCGGCGGCACCAGGTTCGGCATAATGATCGCACGGGCGAAATGGCGCGCGGTTTCGGGCAGGACGGCCTGTAGCATCGCGCCATCGCGCAGATGCAGGTGCCAGTCGTCGGGGCGGCGGAGCGTAAGGGTGTCGGTCATGGCCTTCCGCTAGCATAGCTGTTGCGAAAGACCAACTGCGTCCGCGCAAGCCACAAAGAAAATCTTGTCAACCGACCTGAACGTCGTAGCTCTGACCAAGGTTGAGGCCTTGACGGCCAGACGGTTGCATGACCTGTTTATCCCTAAAGCAGAGAGGGGTTCCATGACACAGCCAGTTTCCATCGATGCCGTGCAGCAGATGCTGGGTCGTCAGGGCTATGTCTGCGGTCGCGCCCTTGCGACGGTTGTGTTCCTGTCGCTGAAACTTGGACGCCCGTTGTTTCTGGAAGGCGAGGCAGGGGTGGGAAAGACAGAGATCGCCAAGGCTCTGGCATCCGGGTTGAACCGGCGCCTGATCCGTCTGCAATGCTACGAAGGTCTGGATGCGTCTTCTGCCGTTTACGAATGGAACTTTCCGGCTCAGATGGTCGCGATCCGAACGGCCGAGGCCGCAGGTGGGGCCGACCGGGGCGCGTTGCAGACTGAACTGTTCTCGGACGAATACCTGATCGAACGCCCCTTGCTGCAGGCAATGCGCCCGGACGAAAACGGAGCGCCAGTTCTGCTGATCGACGAACTGGACCGGACCGATGAGCCGTTTGAAGCGTTTCTGCTTGAAGCGCTTAGTGACTTTCAAGTCACCATCCCCGAACTTGGCACGATAAAAGCCCCCGAACCGCCCATCGTGATCGTCACCTCGAACCGGACGCGGGAGGTGCACGACGCGCTCAAGCGCCGTTGCCTCTATCACTGGGTCGATTACCCGAACTTCGAGCGTGAGATCGAAATCCTGCATGCCCGTGCGCCTGAAGCCGCGGAAGCACTCAGTCGCGAGGTTGTAGCCTTCGTTCAACGTTTGCGCACCGAGGATCTGTTCAAAAAACCTGGCGTGGCCGAGACCATTGACTGGGCGAAATGCCTGTTGGCGCTGGATGTGATGAACCTGAGCCCCGAGGTAATCGGGGATACGCTGGGTGCGATCCTCAAATATCAGGACGACATTCAAAAACTTCAGGGGTCCGAGGCAAAACGCATCCTCGACGAGGCCAAGGCGACGCTCGAACCGGTTTGATGTTTCACCTTTTTCCAAATACTCCGGGGGTATGGGGGCAGAGCCCCCATAACGTCTGATGGCCGAACAACTTCCGTTGGATATCCCGGACAACCCAAAGCTGGCGCACAACATCACCCATTTTGCCCGCGCACTCAGAAAGGCTGGGCTGCCAATCGGACCCGGTCGTGTGATCGACGCAATTCGTGCCGTGCAGGCGGCAGGTTTTTCCGAGAAACAGGATTTCTACTGGACCTTACACGCCTGTTTCGTGAACCGCCCGGAACACCGCGTGGTTTTCGCGCAAGTCTTCCGAATGTACTGGCGAGATCCGCGTTACATGGAACACATGATGGCGATGATGCTTCCTGCAATTCGCGGCGTTCAGGAAGAACGCAAGGCCGATGCCGGTGAAAAGCGCGCAGCTGAGGCGCTGCTGGACGGGGTTGAGCGTGATCTGCCGGACGCTGCCGGGCAAGAGGAAGACGAAACCGAGATCGAAATCGACGCAACCCAGACTGCATCGTCCGAGGAGCGGCTGCGCAATCTGGACTTCGAGCAGATGAGCACGGCCGAAATCGCGCAGGCCAAGCGTGTATTGGCGCGGATGACACTGCCAGTAAAGCCAATTGAATCACGCCGCGGGCAGACCAGCCATCTGGGGCACCGCATCGACCGTACCCGCACCTTGCGCGCGGCCATGCGGCAAGGGGGTGAGTTGCGCGATATTGCCAGACTACAACCCAAACCGCGCTGGCCAAATCTTGTCGCACTTTGCGATATTTCCGGCTCGATGAGCCAGTACAGTCGGATCATCCTGCATTTCCTGCACACGGTATCGAACACCAAGGGAGCGGGTTGGGCCAAGGTCCATGCCTTCACATTCGGCACACGCCTGACCAACATAACGCGCCACCTGCACCAACGGGATGTAGACGCGGCACTTGCCGCCGCAGGGGCTGAGGCGCAGGATTGGGAGGGCGGCACTCGTATCGGCGAGTGCCTGCATCAATTCAATCGGGACTGGTCACGCCGGGTGATGGGGCAAGGGGCGGTTGTTCTGCTGATCACCGACGGGCTCGAGCGAGGTGATCCCGAGCTCCTTAGGAAAGAGATTGAGCGTTTGCACCTGTCCTCAAAACGCCTGATCTGGCTGAATCCCTTGTTGCGTTGGGACGGGTTTGCGCCCAGGGCGCAAGGGGTTGCCGCGATGCTGCCGCATGTTGACAGTTTTCGCGCAGGGCATTCGATTGCCTCACTCGAAGACTTGGCCGCAGCGATTTCAGAACCCGACGACCAGGGGCAGAAAGCGCGGCTGATGGCCGCGCTTTCCGACTAGCAGCTTACGACAGCTGTTCTTCATTGCACTTGCGGGCCATCTCCATGGCTTTGTAAGTGCCTGTCAGATCGACCGTGAAGGCATATGTTGTCTCAGGGAAAACGATCATGACCTTTTTCTTAGCCAGATCATCCGCGAACTGAGGGCTGTCCGACAGGACATATCCACCGGAATAGCCTTTGGTGATGTTACCCTTCATGCCGGTCGCTTCACCCAGATAGATGTTGTCGCCCAGCAGGATGGCAACTTCTTGTGTCTCGCCACGTTTGATATCGGTTTCAGCCTTGGTGAACACGCCGACATATCCCACACCGCGATCTTCGGTCAGGCCCATCTGAACGACGTTTTCCGCATCATCGACGGCCTCGATCAGGCAGGATTTCTTTTCATTGTCGATGAAGACTTTCCAGCCTTCAACCTCTCCATAGCGTTGGAATGTGTCAGCCCACGCAGCGGTTGAAGTCAAAAGACCAACTGCCGCGCCCAGTGCAAGAAATCGTTTCAACTGCATGTCTCCGATCTATGAATTGTTTGTTATGCAAGCCAGACCTGATGTCGGTTGCCCGCACAGGCTAGAACTCGGGTCACAAACAATCAATGCTATGATTTGTTGAATATCTTTCAGGCCGTGGCGTTGCCTTATGGGGTTCAATATAGACCTTTTGGTAAGCCTGATGCGCTTTTCATCCCGCAAATCCCGCTTATGTTGGTGTCATAGGTCATCCGGAGGTTCCGATGGAGCGATTCGACAATAGTCCTGAAACGGCGCTTGACTGGCACCGCAGCGGGCGCGGCGCGGCGCTCGCTACGGTTGTCGAAACCTGGGGCAGTGCGCCGCGGCGGGTGGGATCCCAATTGGTGATTGGCGGCGATGGTCGGATCGAAGGTTCCGTTTCTGGTGGATGTGTCGAAGGTGCTGTTATCGTCGAGGCGCTTGAAGCCATTGATGAAGGCGAAGCGCGTTTGCTTGAATTCGGGGTCAGTGACGACGATGCCTTCGCGGTTGGTTTGGCCTGTGGGGGGACCATACGCATTCTTGTCGAACCCATAGGAAAAGTCCTGCCAGAATCTATGTTGGCGGAACTGGTTGCCGCTCGGGCCGCTCGAACGTCCGTTGCCTACGAAGTCAACATCGAGACCGGTCGCAGGGCGCTGCGCCGCAACGCTTATGCCGACAGGCTGCGTATGGATCGGTCAGGGTTCGAAGAGGATGGCCAGACCTTTGTCGCAGTACATAACCCACCGCTGAGGTTGCTGGTCGTTGGGGCGGTTCACATCGCGCAGGCTCTGGTACCGATGGCGCGGATTGCGGGCTATGATCCAACCATTATCGACCCGCGTGACGCCTTCGCGTCTAGTGCGCGTTTTCCCGGCGAAACGATCCTGACGGATTGGCCGGATGAAGCCGTTGCGAAGCTGGGACTGGACGCGCGGACCGCGATTGTCCTGCTGACACATGACCCAAAACTTGATGATCCGGCGCTACAAGCCGCATTGGACGCCGATGTGTTCTATATCGGTGCATTGGGGTCAACACGCACCCATGCCAAGCGCATTGAGCGTATGAAAGCGGCCGGTTTCACCGATGCGCAGATCTCTGGCATTCATGGGCCTATTGGCCTGGATATAGGGGCCGCCGGTCCCTCGGAAATCGCGGTTGCGATACTGGCGCAGATCACTGCAGTTCTTCGAGGGAAAGCATGAAATTTGGGCCTGTGCCGGTGTCCCAGGCAGAGGGGGCCATTCTGGCGCATTCGGTTACAGCGGATGGGCGAAAGTTTCGCAAAGGGCTTGAATTGCGCTCGGAACATGTGGCGCAACTGGAAAAGGCTGGTCTAAACGAGGTCATTGTTGCCCGGCTGGATGCCGATGATTGCCATGAAGATCAGGCGGCGCGCAAGCTGGCGTCTGCGCTGGCACCTGATCCAGCTTCAGCCAACTTGCGGGTTACCGAGGCATTTACCGGGCGGGTAAACCTTTTGGCCGACGGGCCTGGAGTTGCCGTGCTTGATGTTCATGCACTTGCATTGTTCAATCTGGTCAATCCGATGATTACCGTTGCGACCGTTCCGCAGTATCAGCAAATGGGGGCGAACGGCATGGTGGCGACCATCAAGGTCATCTCATACGCTGTGCCCGAGGCTGATGTTCGGCGCGCCGCCGGGCTGGCACAAGGGGCCGTGCGTTTGGCGCGGCCTGTTCATCGGACAGCCGGGCTTGTTGTCACGGATATTCCCGGTGGCCCACCGAACGAGAAGGGGATTGCGGCCATTCGGGGACGGGTCGAGGCATTGGGAATGGAGCTTGCGCAGGTGCAGATTGTTCCGCATCGAACAGATTCCTTGACCAGCGCGATTTCTAAGGGGAAGGGCGATCTTCTGATGATATTGACGGGATCGGCCACCTCGGACCCGAACGATGTCGCACCGTCGGCTGTTCGGCAGGCCGGTGGGACGATTGATCGCTTTGGTATGCCGGTTGATCCGGGAAACCTGCTGTTTCTGGGGGACTTGCAGGGCCGGCCTGTGATCGGTTTGCCGGGATGCGCCCGCTCTCCGGCGTTGAATGGGGCGGATTGGGTGCTGTCGCGTGTTGCATGCGGGATTGAAACAACAGGTGCAGATATTGCCGGAATGGGTGTTGGCGGATTGCTGAAGGAAATCCCGACCAGACCTCAGCCGCGAGCGAAACGAAACGACTGACCGCCGCCAAGGTTCGTGATATGGCATATCACACCGCGCTTGCGGCCAATTTATTACTGATATTCTAGGGTTTTCTCATCCTTGGCAACACGCCGGGTCGCCAATACGCGCCGGTGTCCTCCCGCGCTTTCTGAAACTGTTCGACCCTATCCCGTGCAGCTTCGCCCCCTGCATCAAAGAGATGACCGAGCAGGCATTCCAGAACCACCATCGCGCCAGAAAAGCTTGAAAACGGATGTAATGTGCGGGTGCTGACGCTCAGAACCACATCCGGATTGACGCCGGGGGCAATCACCTCGCTATCCGACAGCAACACAATCTTCATGGCGCGGTCGCGGGCAAAGCGCATCGACTGGATCGTATCTGCGGAATAGGGATGGACCGTGACGGCAAACAAACAATCCTCGGACGTGGCCTCGACCAGGTCGTCGGTGGCCGAGCCCATGTGCCGAGGTATCAGCTGTAATCCGGGATGGGCCATGCGGCCGGCGTAGTGAAAATAATAGGCCAGCGCATGGCTGGCCCTTGTGGCGGTCACATAACAGCGACGTGCAGACACCATGTATTCAACGGCACGATTGGCCAAATTCGGCTCCATCAGACGGAGAGAGCGGGACACAACATTCATCTCATTGCGCGCGAATCTGGCCTGTGCGCCGTGGAAAAGGTCTTGGCCGGGTGATGTGGTTAGCCACTCTTGACCTATCCTGTCTTCGCTGTCTGTTGTGAGGGCAAGGCGAAATGGGTGGCGGAAGGCGTCAAAACTGTCGAAACCCATACGCTGCGCCAGTCGAACAAGAACACTGGTGCTGATGCCGATCCGATCAGCGGTCACCCGGACCGGGTTCAGGCCGAAATCACCGGGATGGTCGATGATATATTTCGCCGCGACTTGCATCTGCGCAGGCATCTCGTCGATCTCGCGTCGAATTTGGCTGGTCAAGGCTGTAAGGGTGGGTGCCATAGCAAAAAGAAACATATGTTTTCTTTTGTGTAAATTGAAAACGTCATCCGGAGACTTTAACTGAAGGCAAAGACTTGGGTGGTGCTATGACATCAAAAACAACTGACAGCTCGGACAGGCCCTACATTCTGGTTGCGCCAAACGGCGCCCGGCGGAGCGCGTTGGATCATCCCGCCTTACCGCTCAGGATTGATCAGATCGTCACGTCAGCACGGGATTGCCATGCTGCGGGTGCGGACGGGTTGCATCTGCATATTCGGGATGCAGATGGACGGCATTCACTGGACGCCGGATTGTACCGGGAAACGCTTGCGGAATTGCAGCGCGAGGTTCCAGAAATGGAGCTACAGATCACGACCGAAGCCGTTGGGCAGTTCGACGTAGCATCGCAACTGGACTGTTTGCAAAAGGTGCGACCTGAATGGGCCTCAATCTCGGTGCGTGAAATCGCCCGCGACCTGAACCTTGCGCCTAGGGTCTATGCACAATGCGCGGATCAGGGCACGCGGGTTCAGCATATTCTGTATGATGCTGACGATGCACATTTACTGGACCGGTGGCTCGCTTTGGGAATCGTACAGGCGGATCAGACAGACCGTTTGCTTGTTCTGGGGCGATACAGCGATGGCCAGCAATCTATGCCATCCGATCTTGACGCCTTTCCAAAATGCCAGGCCCGTTGGATGGTGTGCGCCTTTGGAGCGCAAGAACATGCTTGTCTGGCCGAGGCAGCGCGACGCGGTGGTGACTTGCGGGTTGGTTTTGAAAACAGTCTGACGGGGGCCGATGGCAGACCGTGGACAGATAACGCGGCTTCGGTCGCAGCATTAGTCGAATTGCTTGGAAGGGCACAGAAATGAGTCATGTTTTCCCACGTCACACGAAATCGGACCTCCCTGTCGCGGTTGGTGGCGATGGCTGTTATCTAATTGATGCAGAGGGCAAGCGTTACCTGGATTGCGGTGATGCGGCGGTGTCTTGTTTGGGCCATTCGAATCAGGCCGTGATCCAAGCGGTACAGCAACAGGTAGAACAGATCGCTTTTGCACATACCGGGTTCATGACATCGGAACCGGCCGAGGCTTTGGCTGAATTGTTGATCCGGCACGCGCCGGGGGATCTGGACCGGGTGTATTTTGTTTCGGGCGGGTCCGAGGCGACCGAAGCGGCAATCAAACTGGCGCGCCAGTACTTTCTAGAAATCGGACAAACTGAACGCCGTCACGTTATCGCGCGAAAGCAAAGCTATCACGGCAACACTTTAGGGGCTTTGTCCGCTGGGGGTAACGCATGGAGACGGGCGCAATTCGCCCCGATGCTGATCGAGATGACCCATATCTCTGCCTGCTACGAATATGCCGAAAAACCGGAAGACGAGAGCAGTTTTGACTACGGCCAGCGTGTGGCGAATGAATTGGAAACCGAAATCCTGCGGCTGGGTCCCGATACGGTCATGGCGTTTATGGCCGAACCAGTGGTCGGGGCCACCCTTGGCGCAGTTCCTGCGGTTGAAGGATACTTCAAGCGTATTCGCGAGATTTGCGACCACTATGGTGTGTTGCTGATCTTGGATGAGGTGATGTGCGGTATGGGCCGAACCGGTCACCTGTTTGCCTGCGATCATGACGGTATCAAACCAGATATTCTTTGTATCGCCAAGGGGTTGGGGGCTGGATATCAACCAATCGGGGCCATGCTGTGCACCGGCAAGATCTATGACGCGATCCGCGACGGATCAGGGTTTTTCCAGCATGGGCACACCTATGTCGGTCATCCGGTCGCCACAGCCGCCGCATTGGCGGTGGTCCGTGAGTTGACCGAACGGGACTTACCTGCGCGTGCCGGGGTCATGGGCAACAAGGTGCAATCCGCCCTTGAGGCGGCATTCGGACAGCACCCGAACGTGGGAGATATCCGTGGTCGTGGGTTGTTCCGAGGTATTGAACTGGTCGTTGACCGTGACACCAAGGAGCCTTTTGATCCATCACGTGGCATCGCAGGTAAGGTGAAAAAGGCAGCACTGGCTGAAGGGTTGATTTGCTATCCCATGGCAGGCACGCGGGATGGCCGGAACGGCGATCATGTCCTGCTGGCGCCGCCTTTTATCATCGAAGAGGAACAGATAGGCGAACTCGTCAGCAAACTGGAACGCGCCATTTCCGCCGTGCTTTGACATTACCGTGAGCGCACTGTTCGCCCGCAGCTTATTTGTTAGTGTCGCGGGAGAAGTATCTGAAAAAGCGAAATCAATGGTGCTGGATATTTGGCGCAGTTTCCGCGCGCTTCCCCTTTGGGTGCAGATCTGGGTGGCCGTAATATTGGTGCCGGTTAATTTGGTTCCGCTTGCTTTCCTGGATCAGCCGCAGGGGATGCTCATCGCTGTTCTGGCGACTACCGGTATGGCGCTGAACATACCCATCATGGCGGTTGCGCGCGGGATGAGCGGCGCGATGGCTTTGCCGCACATTCTGTGCTGGGTTCCACTGGTTGTCATCGTAACGCTTTTGTTGTTTTCCGATGCGACCCTGAGCATTGCCTTTATCAAGTTTCTTTGGGTGCTTCTGATCATTGACATAGTTTCCTTGCTTTTCGACTTCAGAGATGCGGTCAACTGGTTACGAAGCAGACGCGCGACCTGAACAAAAAAGCCCCTTCGGCAGCGAAGGGGCTTTGATCGTTTCTGTCTTTTAAGCAGATTACTTATGCGGAAGCGGGCCGATCATCATGACCATCTGACGGCCTTCCATCTTTGGCATGTTTTCGATCTTGCCGACCTCTTTGATGTCTTCGGCCACACGTTCCAGCAATTCGCGACCCAGGTTCTGGTGCGCCATTTCACGGCCACGAAAGCGCAGGGTGACTTTGACCTTGTCGCCCTTTTCCAGAAACTTAAAGACGTTCTTCATTTTGACGTCATAGTCATGCGTATCGGTGTTCGGTCGGAACTTGACCTCTTTCACTTCGATGACTTTTTGTTTTTTGCGCGCTTCGTTTTCGCGTTTTTGCGTTTCGTACTTGTACTTGCCGAAATCCATGATCTTGCAGACCGGTGGGTTCGCATTGGGCGAGATTTCGACCAGATCAAGACCTGCATCTGCGGCCATCTGCATGGCTTTGGCGGGATGAACCACCCCGACGTTTTCACCTTCGGCGCCAATCAGGCGAATTTCGGGGGCACGGATCTTATCATTGACGCGCGGGCCGGTGTCTCTCTGTGGCGGCGCGTTGTGAGGTCTGCGAGCTATGGGTTCATTCCTTTGATGATTGCAGAATTTCGAGCCCGGAATTTAAACCGGGCAGAGCCGCACTTCAAGCGGCATAAATACAGGGTAATGCGAAAAAACTTGTTTTCTGCCGGTGTTTTTCGCGTTCAGGGTGGCAAAGCCCTGAACGCAGGGTTGCTTTAGCCGACAAAGGCTTTTTCGATCACGAACTCCTTGGGTTCCGAGTTGGCACCTTCACGCAATCCAAACCCTTCGAGGATTTCCTTGATATCCAGGTTGAAAGCCAGCGAACCGCAAACCATTGCACGGTCGGTTTCGGGCTTGATGCCACCGTCAATACCCAAGTCGGAAAACACGGTGCCGTCCTGAAGCAAAGTGGTGATGCGACCCATCTTTGGGCTCTCTTCCCGTGTGGTGGTCGGGTAATAGCGGATCTTGTCGGCAAATCCTTCACCGATCAGTTCGGCCAACAGTTCGTCCTGACGGATGCTGTCGATCAGCTGACGGCCATATTCCAGCTCTGCCACTTCGCGGCAGGTGTGGGTGATGATGACCTCGTCATAGTCCTCATAGGTCTGCGGTTCACGCAGCAGCGAGGCAAAAGGCGCAAAGCCGGTGCCGGTCGCAAAAAACCACAGGCGCTTGCCGGGCAGCAGGGCGTCATGCACCAATGTGCCAACCGGTTTGGGACGCAGGATAATCTGGTCACCCGGTTTGATATGTTGCAATTTCGAGGTCAGCGGGCCGTTCTGAACCTTGATCGAATAAAACTCCAGCTCTTCATCCCACGAGGGCGAGGCGATGGAATAGGCGCGCAGCAACGGCTTGCCGTTGTCACCCAGCAGACCAATCATCACAAACTCGCCCGAACGGAAACGCAGCGAGGCTGGGCGAGACACCTTGAATGAAAACAGGCTGTCGGTCCAGTGTTTGACATCGGTTACAGTTTGCGCGTCCGGCAGGACGGGGACTTTTACGGCGGTTGCTTCGCTCACGGGCTTCATCTCTGTCATCGTTTACCTGCCGGTCTGCTAAACCGACATCTCCGTTTAATCTTTGATCCAAGTCAGGAAAAGGGGACAGATTGCCCTCTTTGCGTCACAGGCTGGCAATCGCGGGATCAGCCGCGCAGGCGAGCCTGATAGTTATTCTCTTTCCAGTTCGCGCGGGCCAGCCACTGATCCTCGGGTTGGCGGTCTGCCAGTTCTCCGTCGATCTCTACCTCGTCAAAGCCGCTGCGGCGCGCCATGGCGTATTGATCGGCAAGCACATGCCCTTTGGCGCGCAGCCGGCCTTTGTAGCCCTTCAGGCGCAATGTGCGAGCGATGGTAAATCCGCGACCATCTGCGAAAGACGGGAAGTCTACCCGAACCAGCCTCGTGCCGCCCAACCGGTCAAACAGTTCGTCCGGGTCTGTCTCCGAGCTCACGTCTAGCGCGACCACGTCATTGGCGGCATCATCCAGAGTGACAAAGCCGTCGGTCCAGTCATCAGGCGAAAAGCCCTCATCCGTTACGATTACGTTCATGTTTTCTCTCCGACGCGCATCATCTTGCCATCGACAAAATGGATGCCGCATTCTTCCTTGTTCTGATCGCGCCACCGTCCGGCGCGGGGGTCTTCGCCCTCTTTGACAGGCGAGGTGCAGGGCGCACAGCCGATCGAAGGGTATCCTTTGGCCACCAGCGGATGCCGGGGCAGGTTGTTTTCTTCCATATAGGCCCGCACATCCTCGGGCGCCCAATGGGCAAGCGGGTTGACCTTGATCCGACCTGTTCCGTCCTCGACCTCGAAGAATTCCAGCGCAGCGCGCGTGCCTGCCTGAAACCGCTTGCGTCCGGTTATCCAGCCATCGAACCCCACCAGCGCCCTTTGCAGCGGGAAAGTCTTGCGCAGGTTACAACATGCATCGGTGTCGCGCAGGCGCAATGCGCCGTATGGGTCTTCGCGTTCAACCTCTGCATCCTCGGCCCGGATGATGCGAATGTTGGTAAGCCCCAGACGCTCGCTCACCTCCTGCTGGTATTCCAGCGTTTCGGTGAACAGCATTTGCGTGTCCACGAAAAGAACGGGCGTTGCCTTGTTCACCACCGCCGCCATGTGCAACAGAACGACGGATTCCGCACCAAAGCTTGAGACCAGAGCAAGCTCATCGATCTCATCAATCGCTCCATGCATGACATCATGGGCGCTGTGGTGCCGGAACCGGGCATTCAGGTCTTCGACACGTTCAGTCAGTTCGCGTCTGTCCCGGCCCAGTTCCGTCTGGATCAGGTCAAGCGGCATTTGCGCGGGCCTCGGGGTAGAGGGCGTCTTTGAACGGCGCCATGCCCACCCGGCGATATGTTTCCAGGAATGTCTCCTCTGCGCTTGCACGCTGGTTCAGATAGGTGTCGACAATGCGCTCTACGGCAGGAACGATTTCGTCATAGGCAAAGCCCGGACCAGTGCGATCACCAATTGCCGCAGTTTCGGTCGCATCGCCACCCAGAGTGATCTGGTAATTTTCCACGCCTGCGCGGTCCAGACCCAGAATGCCGATATGGCCGACATGGTGATGACCACAGGCGTTGATGCAGCCTGAGATCTTGATCTTCAGGTGGCCGATGTCATGCTCGAGCTTCAGGTCCTCGAACCGCGTTGCAATTTCCTGAGCAACCGGGATCGAACGCGCCGTCGCCAGCGCACAATAATCCATGCCGGGGCAGGCGATGATATCGCTGATCAGACCGATATTGGCGGTTGCCAGCTCGTATTCCTTCAGCTTGGCGTGAATTGCAGGCAGGTCCGATTTGTGGACGTGCGGCAGGATCACGTTCTGCTCATGGCTGATGCGCAGCTCGTCATAGGCGAACTCTTCGGCCAGATCGGCCATAACGCGCATCTGCTCGGCAGTTGCATCGCCCGGTGTTGCCCCATGCTTCTTGATCGAGATCGTGACGATCGCATGGTCCGCGTCCTTGTGCGGCGCAATGTTGGTATCGACCCACGAGCGGAAGACCGGATCGTTGGAATAGGCGCTTTCAAACGACGCAACCGAAGCCTGGCGGAAGGCAGGCGGTGCAAAGTGGCCCTTGATCTCTTCCAGCAGGTTCATATCCGCGCCTTTGAACTGCGGGCGGACCTTCAGGAAGCGTTCGTTGACCTTGGCGCGGATAGCGTCGATGCCATGCTCGTGCACGGTGATCTTGATACGTGCCTTGTACTTGTTGTCACGGCGACCAATCTGGTTCCAAACTGAAACGGTTGCTTCCAGATAAGCCAGCAGGTCGTCAAAGGCGACGAATTCGGACAATTCCTTGCCGATCATGGGCGTACGGCCAAGGCCACCGCCAACAATGACGCGCGCGCCAAGAACGCCGTCACGCTCAACCAGTTGCAGGCCGATGTCATGCGCCTTGATCACGGCGCGGTCGTTTTCACTGCCAGTGATGGCGATCTTGAATTTGCGCGGCATGAACTGGAATTCCGGGTGGTCGGTCGACCACTGGCGCAGCAATTCGGCGTAAGGGCGGGGATCAGCGACCTCATCCGCAGCGGCACCGGCAAAGTGGTCGGCGGTCACGTTGCGAATGGTGTTGCCCGAAGTCTGGATGGCGTGCATGCCAACCTCGGCCAGAGCGTCCAGCATATCCGGCACGTCGCTCAGCTTTGGCCAGTTGTACTGGATGTTCTGACGGGTGGTGAAATGGCCATAGCCTTTGTCCCACTTCTCGGCCAGCAACGCCAGTTGACGCATCTGTGCACTGTTCAGCGTGCCATAGGGAATGGCGACACGCAGCATGTAGGCGTGCAGTTGCAGATACAGCCCATTCATCAGGCGCAGCGGCTTGAATTCGTCTTCGGTCAACGAGCCGTCAATGCGGCGTTCCACCTGGGCGCGGAACTGCGCGTTACGTTCTGCCAAAAATGCTGTGTCGAACTCGGAGTAGCGATACATGTCTAGCTGTCCTTGTTTGCAGCCCCGAACCTAGGGGCCTTGAAGGGGAGAGAGGTGGCCAGAGGTCAGGCCCGGGGCTGCGGGGAAGTTTCCTGTTTGCCGTGGGCATAGTTGGACGGACCAGTCCGGCGGAAATCTTCCCGAAAATGGGTGGGCTCGGGGCCTTTTTTGCCCGCAACGGCATCGGCCAGATAAGCGCCCACGACTTTATTTGCCTGACGCGCCGCATCCAGCAGACGCACCTGTGCATGTGCTTCGTCAGTGATCAGTTCCGCTTGCGACAGATCACGCGTCCAACTGTCATCTTCGGTCTGGTAAATGACGTCACCTATCAGCAAATCATTTGCGGTGACGACTTTGGGGGTAAAAGCGCGGGCCATCAGGCAAGCTCCTTGTTGAATTCGGTTACAGCCTGCGTCGCTTCGCGCGGGGCAAGGCCATAGAATGTCAGGGCTGGTCCGTCCATTTCGGCGGTGGCCAGGTCGGCGGGCAGTTGATCCAGTGTGGTGGCCAGAATCCGCTGGTTCGGGCGCGAGGCGTTTTCGACCAGTGTGACTGGAGTGGCGCGATCGGCACCGTGCATGATCAGGCGACCCTGGATAAAGCGGGCAGATTTCTTGCCCATATAGATCGCAGCAACCGAACCGGCCCGTGCCAGTGCATTCCAGTCATGATCGGCAAAACCTTTCATGTCATGCCCGGTCAGGAACCGCACCGAGGAATTCCGGCCGCGTTGAGTCAGGCTTTGGCCGATACCAGCCACCGCGGCAGAGGCCGCCGTGATACCGGGAACGATCTGCCACGTGATTCCAGCCGCCTCGACGGCCTCAATCTCTTCATCCAGACGACCAAAGACAGTGGGATCGCCGGACTTCAGGCGGACCACGCGGTTACCTTTCAGGGCATATTCGACCAAAAGAGCGTCGATATCACTTTGCTTCCAGGATGGGCCGAACCCGACTTTGCCGACATCAACCAAAGCGGCGCTTTGACCGGCTATGTCCAGAACGGGTTTACTGATAAGGCGGTCATGCAGCACAACATCAGCCTGCTCAAACGCAGTCAGCGCCTTGAGTGTCAGCAACTCGGGGTCGCCCGGACCTGCGCCGACAAAGTCGACATGCCCTTTGGTGCCTGTTGTGCGAACGTCCTGCATCGGATCATCTCGGGTGTGGTTTGACTTGACCCTCAATATAGGAAATATTCCCACCAAAGCGCCATATAGGCGCTCAAATAAGGACAAACGTTCCATCCAAGCAAAATTTTGGAACGAAAGCTTCGATGTGGAAGGAATATTGGAATGTCGGTGCGGATAGATGATACGGATCGGAAAATTCTGGCCGAGCTGCAACGTGATGCAGGGCAGTCACTGGACGAAATAGCGGCTCGGGTCGGCAGTTCAAAGACGCCTGTCTGGAATCGTATTCGTAAGCTCAAGAGTGCGGGAATCATTGGTCAGCAAACGGTTTTGCTGGATGCCGAAGCGCTTGGGTTTGAGGCGACTTTCTTTGTTTTGATCCGCACGTCGGAACACGAGGCTGAGTGGCAGCGCAAGTTCCTTAAGGCATTGCGCGAACATCCCGAAGTGCAGGAGGCGCATCGGCTGGCAGGCGACATTGATTATATTCTCAAGGTTCGGGTCAAGAACGCGCGCGCCTATGATCAATTCTACCAGTCGCTGATTTCGGAGGTACGGGTGCACAACGTGACCGCGCTTTTGTCGATGGAAGAAATCAAGTCCACAACGATGCTTCCCCTCAACGCATTGGTTGAAGGGGCATAGAAGGCAGGTGCTGCCAGCGCCGGATCGATCCGCGCCATATACAGGTCAGACCTGAACCATTAACCGTTCCAGACCATGGAAGTGATAGCTGTCTGAATAGGTCGGCGGATCGGCAAGCCGCAGGTTCGGGCAGCTGTTGAACAGAATGGGCAGAGCTATGCGCATTTCCAACCTTGCCAAAGGTGCGCCGACGCAAAAATGGATGCCTCCACCAAAACTTGTGTTGACCTCAATCGAGCGCGTCGGGTCAAACCTTTCGGGTTCATCCCAGACCGCAGGGTCGCGGTTTGCAGCGCCAAGCAAAAGCGCGACCTGATCACCGCGTCTGAACGAATGCCCAAACATATCAACGTCTTCATACGCATAACGTGTGAACATGTGTAGGGGCGGGTCATAGCGCAGGATTTCTTCAATCGTTGCGTCGATCTGGTCCGGGCCTAGAACGTCGGGGCTGGTATGTGTTTGCAACAGGGTTTTCACACCGTTCGCAAGCGAATGCACCGTTGCTTCGTGACCTGCATTCAACAGCAAGATGCATGTTGCGACCAGTTCGTCGATAGACAACTTTTCGCCTTCCTCCTCGGCGCTGATAAGCCGGGTGATCAAATCGTCACGCGGATCGTTGCGTCGCTGGTTAATGTATCCCAACAGGAAATCCGTGAACTCCTGAGACGACTTGGCGGCCTTATCCTCGGTCGCCTGTGTCCGGTTGGCTTGATACATCGCGACCATGTCATGCGACCACTGCAACAGGTTGGGTGCCATGTCTTCGGGAACGCCCAACAGTCGGCAGATGGTTATCACCGGGACCTGAGTGCAATAAGCACTCAGCAGATCGAAAGGTGTATTCGGAAACGCCTCGACAAGACTGTGGCATAGCGATTCAATGGAAGGCTGCAATGCAGAAATTTCCCGCGACGTGAAAGCGCGCATAACAAGCGCCCTTAGGCGGGTATGTCGCGGGGGTTCAGCTTCAAGCAGCGAATGGGCTTCGATAGCCAGCCAGGGGGCCAAATGGGCGGGGCCCTGTGTCGCGCACTCAGGCGGAACTTCCCGCCCAAACCGGCGGTCGCGAAGAAGTGTTCGCACCGCATGGCAGGACGTCGCAGCAACCAAATCGTAGTCGCGCCAATAGAACAGATCACCAGCAGCGCGGGCCTGATCATAAAAAGGGTAGGGGTTCTGAACGAAACCCGGGTCTGTCGGGGATTGCGAGAATGACTTCATGCGACGCACACTTGCCACGAGCCGCGTTGAATGCAAGACCCTGTCTATGCAGAGAGTTTGGATCATTGTCGGGTTTTTGTCCGCTGTCGGGCTACTGTCAGGTTTTGTTTGGTCTTATGACTATCGTCAGGCGCTGTCTCAGCTAAGTGACAAGGCCGAAGCCGACCTTGAACTGGCGGCGGATCGGCTCAGCACCCAGATGCAGGTCTACCAGGAACTGGCGGTTCTGATGGCGACACATCCCGCCTTGCACGCGTTAGATACACCGACACAAGTACACGACGCGCAAGCGATGCTGTTGGACGTTGCCGACAAGACAGCGGCCGTCAACATGATGTACCTGGATCGCAGCGGTCGGGTTCTGGTCGCCGCACAGCCAGTGGCACAGCGAGACATGTCCGCACATCCAGCGTTCAGGCGCGCCATGCAGGGTGCGGTGGGCACCGCGCATGAGGTGGTTCCAGACAGTGGCGACCGGATATATTCCTATGCCGCTCCGACTTTTGCCGCCTCCGGGCAAGTCGAAGGTGCAGTGATGGTGGTTGCCGATGTCCAGGACATTGAACAAACTTGGCGGGGCAGTACCGAAGCCGTTTTCTTTGTTGATTCTGACGGCGTCGTCTTCATCTCAAACCGGTCGGACTTGCTGTTTTGGAGCCGCGAGGTTGGTCAGTCCGGGCTGACACCACCAGAGGGTGCCTCGGTGGATTTTGCCGCGACGCGGGTCGGCCAGCATGAATTGTGGCGACTGAACTGGGGGCGGTATTTGCCACGCGATGCGTTGCACCTAACGCTTGAATTGCCTGTGATCGATATGACCGCCGAGGTTTTGGTGGATGTGGCCCCGGCCCGGCGACTTGCCGGGTTGCAGGCGGCGGCGGTCGCAGCGATCTGTCTGGCGTTTGGTGCGATGCTGTATCTTGCGATGGAACGGCGACGGACGCTGGCTAATGCCAACACGGTTCTGGAAAGCCGGGTGGCGCAGCGTACCCGTGCTTTGACCCAAGCAAACACCGCATTGCGCCGCGAAGTTGCAGAACGTCAGGAGGCCGAAGCAGCACTGAAAAAAGCGCAGGCAGAGCTGGTGCAGGCAGGTAAGCTCAGCGCTTTGGGGCAGATGTCGGCGAGGATCAGCCACGAACTCAACCAACCGTTGATGGCGATCCAGCAGTTCGCCGACAATGGTACGGCCTTTCTTGAACGCGGCAAAGGTGACAGGGCCAGCGAAAACCTTGGGCGTATTTCGGAAATGGCCGCCCGCATGGCCCGGATCATCAAGAACCTGCGCGCGTTTGCCCGCAATGAAAGCGAACCGATGGGCCGGGTCGATCTGGTGCAGGTTCTGAAAACTGCCGTCGAATTGACCGAAACCCGTTTGCGTGACGATGATGTGACGCTGGAATGGGAACCGGGACAGGCTGCGGTTTATGTTTGGGGGGGTGAAGTCCGATTGGTGCAGGTCTTTGTTAATCTGATCAATAACGCGGCGGATGCGATGCTGGGGAGACCCAAGCGGTACATTTCGATTGTGATGCACGAAGAAGACCGGTTGCGCGTTTCTGTGCAGGATACCGGACCGGGGATTGAAGACCCCGACCGGGTGTTCGAGCCGTTTTATTCGACCAAAAGCGTAGGATCATCTGAAGGTCTGGGGCTTGGTCTTTCTATATCATATGGTCTTGTTCAAAGCTTTGGGGGTGAAATCCGCGGGGCAAACACGGCTGATGGCGCAGTGTTTACCGTCGAGCTGGAGCCCTACGGAAAAGAAGAGGCAGCATGATGCGCAGGGTTCTGTTGGTCGATGATGACGCAGCTGTTCGCGAGGCATTGGCGCAAACCATTGAACTTGCAGATTACGCACCGACAACAGCCGGTTCTTTTGTGGCGGCCAAGGATAATATTCGGCGGGATTTCCCCGGTGTGATTATTTCGGACATTCGAATGCCCGGGCGGGATGGCTTCCACTTGTTGGCGTATGCTCGGGACATCGACCCCGAGCTTCCGGTGATCCTTTTGACCGGAGAAGGTGATATCCCAATGGCCGTAGAAGCCATGGGAAAAGGAGCGTTTGATTTTCTCGAAAAACCCTGCGCTGCGTCTGACCTGATGGACGTTCTTGAACGCGCATTCGCAGCCCGCACCCAAGTGTTGGAACAGCGCGCCCTGAAATCCGAACTTGAAAAGGGGGACCCGGCCGCACGTTTGCTGTTTGGCCTGTCTCCGCAAGCTGAGGCGCTTCGGGATCGCGTGCGGACCGTCGCACCGACGGGGGCCGAAGTTCTTGTTACCGGCCCGCCGGGCAGCGGCATATCCAAAGTAGCCGAAGTGGTCCACCTGATGTCGCCCGCTGGTCAGGGGCCTTTTGTCAAACGTCCGGCTTCAAGTCTAAGCCCCGATGACCTTGCCCGAAGCTGTGGCGATGCCGTGGGTGGTTCCCTGTTTCTGGACGAAGTGTCCGCCATGCCCCAAGCCACGCAGTTTGCGGCGTTGGAGATCATCGAGCGCGGTCCGGGGGGGCGTATTATTGCAGGAACAACCGCCGACCTATCCGCGTTAAGTTCGGAAGGGCGGTTCAACGCTGATCTGTTTTATCGTTTGGATGTGATGCGGGTGCGTGTTCCTTCATTGGCGGAACGCCCCGACGACATTCCGGTGATTTTTCGCCACTATGTGGCGCAAGCGGCCGAACAGGCTGGCATCGCAATTCCCGAGATTTCGTCCGAACATCTGGCGGCCTTGATGGCCAGCGACTGGCCGGGCAACGCCCGTTCGCTGATGTCAGCAGCAATGCGGTTTGTTCTTGGAATGCCCGAGGAGGTTACGCAGGCTACGGATCTGGGGTTGAGCGAACAGATGGCGCGGGTTGAACGATCTTTGTTGATTGCAGCTTTGGGCCGCCACAATGGAAAAGCGTCAGATGCGGCCAAGGCGCTGAAGCTGCCGCGCAAGACCTTTTACGACAAGCTGGCGCGCTACCAGATTCGTCCCGAGGATTACCGCAGATAAGCAGGAACCGGATTGGCGCATCTGATTCGAAGAAGTGATTCGGAAATTGTGCGGAAATCCGCACAAGCCGCTCTGAGGATGTGCGAGTTTTCGCACGGCTCGGACCTGTGAAGCGCAGAACCTGAACCAGCAACGACGTAACACTTTGGTATTAAACAGGTAATCAGACACGTTCCGCAATCGCAGTCAAAAGTTGTGTGCTTTACCCTGAGTCGCTTCACTGCACGCCATACGGCGCTTACCCGGCGTCGACTGCAAGTTTCAAGGAACTCTGGGAGGATATCAGATGAAGCTTCTGACAACGGCAGCAACTGCGCTTGCTCTGACAGTAACCGCAACGGCTGGTATGGCTGCATGCGACGAAGGTGAAATCGTCGTCAAGTTCGCGCATGTGACGAACACCGACAAACACCCCAAAGGTATCGCGGCATCGCTGCTGGAGCAGCGGGTCAACGACGAAATGAACGGCACGATGTGTGTCGAGGTCTATCCGAACTCGACGCTCTACAACGATGACAAAGTTCTCGAAGCGATGTTGCAGGGTGACGTGCAACTGGCCGCGCCCTCGCTGTCGAAGTTCGAGAAGTTCACCAAACAGTTCCGCCTGTTTGACCTGCCGTTCATGTTCAAGAATGTCGACGCTGTAGACGCGTTCCAGGCCTCGGCCGAGGGACAGGCGATGAAAGACAGCATGCAGCGTCGTGGCCTGCAAGGTCTGGCGTTCTGGCACAATGGCATGAAGCAGATGTCGGCCAATAAGGCTTTGGTTGATCCGTCGGATGCAAACGGTCTGAAGTTCCGCGTGCAGTCGTCAGATGTGCTGGTGGCACAGATGGAAGCCATCGGTGGTAGCCCGCAGAAAATGGCATTCTCGGAAGTGTATGGCGCGTTGCAACAGGGCGTTGTGGACGGGCAAGAAAACACCTGGTCGAACATCTACGGCAAGAAGTTCTTTGAGGTGCAGGACGGTATCACCGAAACCAACCACGGCATCATCGACTATCTGGTCGTGACATCGGTGGATTGGCTGGACAGTCTTGATCCGGCGGTGCGGGACCAGTTCCTGACTATTCTGGCCGAAGTTACCGAGACCCGGAACAAAGAAGCCTTTGCTGTGAACGAAGCGGCCAAAGCGTCGATCATCGATGCAGGCGGTGTCATCCGTGAACTGACCCCTGAACAGCGTCAGGCCTGGGTCGACGCAATGAAACCGGTTTGGGACAAATTCGCCGGTGACGTGGGTCAAGACAAGATCGACGCGGCGCAGGCCATCAACGCCGGATTCTGATCCCGTTCAAGACCGCGCGTCCGGGGACTGGGGAGTATTCGACGCGCAGGCCGGGCGGGCTGAAATGGCCCGCCCCATTCTCAACTCTCTCTTCAATAAAATGCGGGGACTGAAAGATGTCTGGTGCGAACTCCGGCCAGGGCGGGCTGATCGACCATATCGAAGAAACCCTGATCGCGTTGCTTTTGGGCCTTATGACGGTCGTTACATTTGCCAACGTGATCGCGCGGTTTGTCTTTAATTCAAATATCCTATGGGCGCTTGAGTTGACAGTGTTCACGTTTGGCTGGCTGGTGTTGCTGGGCGCGTCTTACGCGGTCAAGAAACATGCTCATCTGGGTGTGGATGCAATCCTGAACATGCTGGCGCCAGCACCGAGGCGCATTATGGCGCTGGTCTCGGTCGGGTTCTGTCTGATGTTCTCGCTGCTGATGCTCAAAGGGGCATATGACTATTGGGCCGTCTTTGCAGATCTGCCGCCAACATCGGGCCGCTGGTTCCCGACCGGGTTTGATTTCGGCGCACGCAGCCAGAGTTTCTACGAGGTAGACGACATCCCCATGGTCGCTCCGCTGCGCTTTCTGGAAGACCTGATCAACTATGGCGAGGGGTATGAAAAACTGCCCAAGGTCGTACCTTATCTGGTTCTGCCGGTGTCCATGCTGCTGCTGGTGATCCGGTTTACGCAGGTCGCCGTTCAAATTTGGCGTGGTGAGACCGATCGCCTTGTCGCCAGCCACGAAGTCGAGGACGAGATTGAAGAAGTCCGCGCACAACAAGGGGTGCATGACTGATGGACGTTATCCTTCTTTTCTCGATGGTCATCGGCCTGCTGCTGATCGGGGTTCCGATTGCGGTAGCACTTGGCCTCAGCTCGACCCTGTTCCTGCTGATCTATTCCGACAGTTCGCTGGCTTCAGTTGCAGGCACGCTGTTTGAGGCGTTCGAGGGGCATTTCACCCTGTTGGCGATCCCGTTCTTCATTCTGGCCTCGTCCTTTATGACGACAGGTGGTGTAGCGCGTCGGATCATCCGTTTCTCGATTGCTTGCGTGGGGCATCTGCCCGGCGGCCTGGCGATTGCGGGCGTGTTTGCCTGTATGCTGTTTGCCGCGCTGTCAGGATCGTCCCCGGCCACGGTTGTGGCGATCGGGTCGATTGTCATCGCAGGTATGCGCCAGGTTGGGTATTCCAAAGAGTTTGCCGCCGGTGTGATCTGTAACGCGGGTACGCTGGGCATCCTGATCCCTCCGTCCATCGTGATGGTTGTGTATGCTGCCGCCGTCGAAGTTTCAGTTGGGCGCATGTTTCTGGCTGGCGTTATTCCCGGTCTGATGGCTGGCTTCATGCTGATGATCACCATCTATGTCATGGCAAAGGTCAAGAACCTGCCCAAGGGTGAATGGAAGGGGTGGGGTGAGGTCTTTACCTCGGCCCGCGAGGCCGGTTGGGGCCTGTTCCTGATCGTTATCATTCTGGGTGGCATTTACGGGGGTATCTTTACCCCGACCGAGGCTGCCGCGGTTGCTGCCGTCTATGCCTTTTTCATCGCCAGTTTCGTCTACAAGGACATGGGTCCGCTGAGTACGGAAGGGGACGCACAGAACCTGCCGCTGCTGAAAAAGCCTTACGCGTTGGTCACTGCGTTCTTTCACCCGGATACCAAGCATACACTGTTCGAGGCGGGCAAGCTGACGGTGACGTTGTTGTTCGTGATCGCCAACGCGCTGATCCTTAAGCATGTTCTGACGGACGAACAGGTGCCGCAGCATATCGCCGAGGCGATGCTGACCGCAGGGCTAGGGCCGGTGGCATTCCTGATCGTTGTGAACGTGATCCTGCTGATCGGTGGCCAGTTTATGGAGCCGTCGGGCCTGTTGGTGATCGTCGCACCGCTGGTGTTCCCGATTGCCATCGAGTTGGGCATCGATCCGATCCATCTGGGCATCATCATGGTGGTGAACATGGAAATCGGAATGATTACGCCTCCGGTTGGTTTAAACCTGTTCGTAACCTCGGGCGTTGCAGGTATGCCAATGATGAGCGTTGTGAGGGCAGCGCTACCGTTCCTCGCTGTTCTCTTCGTCTTCCTGATTATGGTGACGTATATTCCGTGGATCTCGACATTCCTGCCCAACACCTTCATGGGCCCGGAAATCATAACCAATTAGGTGGTTTGACGATGTACGTAGCCGGGCGGTTTCGACTGCCCGGTTTTTTCGTATCTTGAACCCCGGAATCAAGTGCTTAACTCGGGTTCAGAGGACGACCTCCCCATAATGGGACATCTTTCGGGACGACCCGAACGAATACGAGGTTGTCATATGCCCTGGATCTTTCTTCTTTTTGCTGGCCTGTTGGAGATCGTCTGGGCTGTAGCGATGAAGCAATCGGCTGGTTTCACCCGATTGTGGCCTACGGCCTTGATGGCTCTTTCGATGATCGGGTCTTTCGGCCTGTTGGCGCTGGCAATGCGCGACCTGCCATTAGGCACGGCTTACACCATCTGGACGGGTATCGGGGCAGTGGGGGCGTTCTGTGTCGGTATCCTGTTTCTGGGTGAAGCCCTAAGCCCTGCGCGGATTCTCGCGGCCCTTCTTATCGTGTCAGGTCTTATCTTGATGAAGCTGGCATGAGCCCTTTATTGACCAAGCTATTGCGCTTGGGCAGGGTTCAGGAAACACGGGAAATGGAGACCGGAATGCTGACCGAGACCGACAAGCGCCTGCTACGCGTTGCTTATGACGAGGCCAAAGCCGGGTTTGACGAAGGTGGATGCCCGATCGGGTCAGTTCTGGCGCGGGGTGGCGATATTGTTTCACAAGGGCGTAATCAACGTGTGCAGGGCGGGGATCCGATCGCACATGGCGAAATGGATGCCTTGCGCAAAGCGGGACGTCAGAAAACCTATCGGGATACGGTTCTTTACACGTCGTTGTCACCTTGCATGATGTGCTCGGGCACTATCGTTCAGTTTGGTATCCCGCGTGTGGTGATCGGCGATACCCAGAACTTTGGTGGCAACGAAGACTTCCTGCGCGAACGCGGTGTCGAGGTGGTGATAGCCAACGATCCTGACTGCATCGCACTGATGCAGCGGTTCATCGAAGAAAAGCCAGAGCTTTGGGCCGAAGATATTGCCGAGTAAAGGCGAATCCTAGACGCTCTCCAGCGCCTGAATAATGCCCGTGAAATCCCCGGCCTTCAGACTGGCGCCACCCACAAGCGCACCATCGACATTTGAAACCGCAAAGATCTCCGCCGCGTTGGAGGGTTTGACCGACCCACCATACAGAAGACGGACAGAGCGGCCCACACCTTCGCCAAAGCGGCGCTCTAGCCGAGCGCGGATGAAGTCGTGAACTTCTCCGATCTCATCAAGCGTCGGAACCTTGCCGGTGCCGATGGCCCAGATCGGTTCATATGCAATGATCAGGTTCTCGCCGGTTGCCTGATCCGGGATCGACCCCGACATCTGACCGCCGATTATGTCGAGCGTATTGGCCGCCTCGCGTTGCTCCAGACTTTCGCCTACGCAAATGATCGCTTTTAAACCCGCGTCCATCGCTGCACGGGCCTTGGCGCGTATATCCTCGTCATGCTCTTCATGGTCTACGCGACGTTCGGAATGACCCAGGATGACTGACGTCGCGCCCGCGTCCAGCAGCATCTCGGCGCTGATATCGCCTGTATGCGCGCCCGCGCTTGCCGCGTGACAATCCTGCCCGCCAACGGTAACTGCTGACCCTCGTACGGTGTCTGCGGCACGGCTGAGCAATGTTGCCGGAGGGCAGATCAGGATATCGACCGAAGCGTCTGGGTGAGACTTGCACAGTGCTTCAAGCTCGCTCAGCGCAGCACCGGTTCCGTTCATTTTCCAGTTTCCTGCCGCAAGCCTGCGCCGCATACCCGTATCTCCCTGATCATTCGATGATTTAGGATGCGGATATCATTGTCGACGCGATCTTACAATTCCACGGATCGGGTGAGTTCAAGCGCTATGATCGACAATACTGCGTTCTGTCTGGCCCGTGTCACGGGATTATCCGGCGCAAACTAGGATTGCTGCGTGATGCTTTCATCGAATTTGATGGATTCACCGCAACCGCAGGCGTCGACGACATTCGGATTCCTGAACTTGAATCCTGATTCCAGCAACGACACCTCGTAATCGATTTCAGTGCCGAACAGGAACATCTGCGCCATTGGCGCGATCATGACGCGTGCTCCATCCTGTTCGACAACTTCGTCATGCGGATCGGCTTGATCGACATATTCCATGGTGTATTCCATGCCCGCACAGCCGCCTTTCTTGACGCCAATGCGCAAGCCAGCGTGGCCACCCGAGTTCATCAGGCGGGTGATTTGTTCTGCGGCTTTGGGCGTCATGGTCACAGCCTGCTTGCCGGGAATGCCGAACATGTAAGTCTCCGTTGTCGCGCGTTGCGTTTAATTTAGGGCTCAGGAGGTCAAGGCTCAAGACGGTGTGTTATAAAGAGTTTTATCCGGATGAAACAACCCGGCATTCAGAATGGGTTCGCTGAAGATATCCAACCGTGAGACCGTGGAACTGAATGGGTTCAAGTTGGTCAGCCGTTAACTCGGTTTGCTTTGAAATACTATCAGAAAGGATAATATTGTGAATGAGTTACAGGCGATTGATAATTCGATCTTGATGCGCGCGGTGCTTACCATTGCAGTTCTTCTGTTTGTTCCGGATGATGCGGCGGCCACCAATGATGGAGAGAGGCATCCAGTAAACTGCGCGACCGCCGAGGGCGATCTGCGCGCCATCGCGGCCGAGAAAAAGCACGCGCAGGACCAACAGTTGGAAAGTGTTGCCGCCATTACTCCTGCCGGGGCACTTTTGGGGCTGGTCACAGGAACGGAACACAAACGGCTGCAAATGCTGTCGGGCGACTACATCAATCAACTTGACGCCAGATCTGCGGAGATCAAAAAGACTTGCAATTTGAACTGATTACCCGACGTTTGGTGGTTTGGATAAGAAAAAGGACCGTTCTCGGGCAAGAACGGTCCGTGTTTCGGGGCCGGAACTCGGGGGGCGGTCAAATCATGTCTGGCCCGAGGCACGACACCGATTGGTGCCGTCCGCAGGTCTTTTCCCGTATCATTGTGACAGGGACTGCACGAGCAGGTAACAAAAACGCCAATGTTTTGTGACAAATACCCGGGAAACTGTGGCAGGTGCCTACATAAATCCCAGTTCCAGACGCGCTTCGTCTGACATCATTTCCATACCCCAGGGCGGCTCCCAGGTCAGTTCCACGTCAACCTCTTTGACGCCTGCAACAGGCTCGATCGCTTCCATGATCCATCCGGGCATGTCGCCGGCAACAGGGCAACCGGGTGCTGTCAGCGTCATGATCACCTTCACGGCGTTGTCCGAGGAAATGTCGATCGTGTAGATCAGGCCGAGGTCATAGATGTTCACCGGGATTTCCGGGTCATAGACTGTGCGACACGCCTCGACCACGGGCTCGTACAGGGGGTGCTCAATGGTTGACGGCGCAATCAGCGGTGTGCCTTCAAACTGTTCGCTTGGGTGAGTCATCTTTGCCTCGGGTCAGTTGCCTGAGCGATTATATAGGGAATAGGAGCAACAGGGTCCAGTAGGGCGGCGGCGCCGATTGGGGCGCCGCGGCAATTTAGTCGTTGATGTCGTGGTTGAAAGTTTTGACCTGACCGTTCGGCAACGCAAACAGTTTCCGCAAAACAAGCCACGCAATCAGTGACATCACTGCAAAGATCAGCGCCAATACATTCAAAGACAGAGCCATTCCGGGTACGGCAAGGATAAGCCCCGTGACTGCGGCTCCGATTGCAAAGCCCAGAAAAATGAAACCGGGCAGGAAAATCTCAAGGATACCCAGCGCCAATGCGGCGGCCAGCCAGATCCACCAGGTCAACCAGAAGGGGTCAGCCATCACTTTCCTCCTTTTAACATTTTGAACGCGTCACCGAAGGCTTCCAGTGCGTTGGCAGGCACAACAATGGTTTGCTTGCCAGTACCGTTTCCAAGCGCGTTCAGGGCTTCAACCTGTTTCAAGGCAACCTGATACTGAGCAGCTTCGATGCCGTTATCCTGAATGGCCTTGGCGACAACACCGGTGGCGAACGCCTCGGCTTCGGCCTGAATACGCCGCGCCTTGGCGGTTTGTTCAGCCGCGTAAAGCTCGGCGTCGGCATGCAGTTCGACAGCACGCTTCTTGCCCTCGGCTTCTGTCACCTGTGCGCGGCGGGCTCGTTCGGCGTTCAGCTGTTGCAGCATGGCGTCACGGGTGGCCTGATCCAGATTTACGTCCAGAATCTCGGCGCGGGTGACTTCGATACCCCAGTCATCGACAGCTGTTTCAACGCTTTCCTGAATGCGCGTGATCAGTTGGGACCGGTTCGACTGAACCTCATCCAGATCCATCTTACCAATCTCGGCTCGAACGATCCCGGCAACAGTGGTGGCAATCGCGCCATCTACGTCGCGAATCCGGTAGACCGTCTTTTCAGGTTCGAGAATACGGTAGAAGACCGATGTATCGATCTGCACCAGAACGTTGTCCTTGGTGATTGCGTCCTGCGTCGCGTTTGGCAGCTGGCGTTCCAGGATCGAGATCTTGTGACGCGCAATGTCCAGTAGCGGGACAATAAAGTTGATGCCGGGGCCAAGCACGGAATGCAGGCGCCCAAACCGTTCAACTACGTATTTTTCGGACTGAGGCACAATCTTGATGCCTTTGAAAATGATAACAATTACCAGCACTGCAGCCAGCAGGTAAATGATGTTTGACGAAAGCAATCCGATGATTTGGTCTTCGGTCATACTGTCCTCTTATTTTTGTGTACTATAGTATACATGTGGCGATTGAGTCGCCCGATTTCAACTCTGGTATGAGTGGAAAGCAGCCCCATGCAAATGCTCCAACTGTAAAACGCTGTATCGAAAAATAGTGCTGTGACCGCTTTGCATCCCTAATTGTTTGCGGTATCGGGCTTGGATGAAACTGATAATCGATACAGATCCTGGCATCGATGATGCCATGGCAATCGCCTATGCCGCCGCAGCGCCCGAGATCGAGCTGATCGGCCTGACCACCGTGTTCGGAAACACGCATGTTCATCAATCCAGCCGCAATGCCCGGTTCCTGCTTGATAAGCTGGGTTTGGATCTGCCTGTCGCTGAAGGGGCTGCGGTTGCCCTGGGTGCCGATACGCATTCGCCCTCCGAACATGTGCATGGTCCCGAAGGATTCGGTGACCTGACTGAAATTCCCGAAATTGGAAGCAACCACGCCCTGCCAGCTGCTGAATTTCTGGTTGATATGGCGCGAACCCACAAGAAAGAGCTGGTGGTGTGCGCCGTGGGCCCCCTGACCAACATCGCCAACGCCATTCGTCTGGATCCGGAATTCGCCGACAATCTGGGGCGTTTGGTGATCATGGGCGGGGCGGTGTACTGCCCTGGTAATATTACAGTACATGCCGAAGCCAACATCTATCATGATGCGATTGCCGCTGAAGAGGTCTTTGCCACACCGCCGGAAACCGTACTGGTCGGCTTGGATGTCACGCTGAAAACGCTCTACGAGACTGCAGATTTCGAAAGCCTGGCAATGCGATCACCTGACATGGGGTCCTTTCTGCGAGATATCTCTCGCTTTTACCTGAAGTTCTACAAGGACGTCGGTGGTCTGGAGGGCTGTGGCCTGCACGATTCGACGGCTGTGATTGCTTGTTCTCATGGTGCTATGTTTGACATGGTCGAAACGGGTCTGCGGGTCGTCATCGAAGGCGACCAGAAGGGTGCGACGCGACCTGATCCGGAACGTCCCGCAGTTCGGGTCTGCCGCGACGTGGATGGGGCAGGGGTTGTTCAACTGTTTACAGACCGTGTTGCCTCGCTACCCTGACGGGTTGCAAAGACCGACCGGATCGGGCAAAGCCTGCCCGGTTCGGCGACCCGAGGCGATGACATGACCCAACAGTTTTCTTTTGATCTGAAAGCCACAGACGGCAAAGCCCGGACCGGTGTGATCAGCACACCGCGCGGCGACGTGCGAACGCCTGCCTTTATGCCGGTTGGCACTGCGGCAACGGTCAAGGCGATGATGCCGGAAAGCGTTCGCGCGACGGGGGCAGACATCCTGCTGGGGAACACCTATCACCTGATGTTGCGTCCGACCGCTGAGCGTATTGATCGACTGGGTGGACTGCACAAGTTCATGAACTGGGATCGGCCCATTCTGACAGATTCCGGCGGATTTCAGGTCATGTCGCTGGCCGGTTTGCGCAAGCTGACTGAAAAGGGCGTGACTTTCAAATCCCATATTGACGGGTCAAAGCACGAATTGACACCGGAACGGTCGATGAAGATCCAGCGCCTGTTGGGCTCGGACATTGTCATGTGTTTCGATGAATGCCCTGCGCTGCCAGCGGATCGTGACCGCATTGCCGAGTCGATGCGCCTGTCGATGCGTTGGGCCGAACGGTCGCGCGATGCGTTTGGCGATCGTCCGGGGCATGCGCTGTTTGGCATCATGCAGGGTGGGCTTGAAAAAGATCTGCGAGAAGAAAGCGCCAAGGCGTTGAAATCTATTGGTTTCGAAGGCTATGCGGTTGGTGGCCTGGCCGTCGGCGAAGGGCAGGAGGCCATGTTCTCTTGCCTCGACTATGCCCCCGATTTCCTGCCATCGGACAAGCCGCGCTATCTGATGGGCGTTGGCAAACCCGACGATATCGTCGGTGCTGTTGCCCGCGGGATCGACATGATGGATTGCGTGTTGCCCTCGCGGTCCGGGCGTACAGGGCAGGTTTTCACCCGCTACGGTGTGGTGAACATCAAGAATGCCCGTCACGCAGACGATCCGCGGCCGCTGGACGAACGCTGCACTTGCCCGGCTTGTTCGAATTATTCCCGCGCTTACCTGCACCACGTGTTCCGTGCGAATGAGATGATTTCCGGCATGTTGCTGACATGGCATAACCTGCATTATTTTCAGGAGATCATGGCCGGCATGCGCGACGCGATTGCCGCGGGTGCGTTCGAAGTCTGGCAGGCCGATTTCCACGCGCAGCGCGCGCAGGGGGATATCGAACCGTTGTGATGTTTTGCCGCCTCCAAGGCGAAAACGGCCAGTTCTGCGCAGCCGGGCTGTTTTCTGGCGACTGATCGCGCAAGACCGGGGCGTATTCTACTATTTTGGTGGATATGTTTCCGGCACGCCTTGCAGTCTGCCAAACCTCGGTTCATTCTGATTGGTGATACATGGCGGTAAGGTTGAAAATGGGCGATGAGGCCCCACCTTTATCGTCCAAGACAGGAGACGGACAAATGTTGCCTCGATGAGGGACAAGTGCCGTCTTGCCAATGATAAGGATAGAGCATGCAAGAGCCTCTGAATTCCTCCTACCCCGTCCTGCCGCTGCGCGATATTGTGGTGTTCCCACATATGATCGTGCCGCTTTTCGTAGGCCGTGACAAATCGGTCCGCGCGCTGGAAGAGGTGATGCAGGATGACAAGCAAATTCTGTTGTCCAGCCAGATCGATCCCGGCGTTGACGATCCGGATGAAGAAGGCATCTACCGCACCGGCGTTCTGGCAAATGTGCTGCAACTGCTGAAGCTGCCCGATGGCACGGTAAAAGTGCTGGTCGAAGGGCAGGCGCGCGTTCAGATCACCGAGTTTCTGGAGAACGAAGAGTTTTTCGAAGCCCGCGCGGAATACCTGACCGAAATTCCCGGCGACGTCACCACGACCGAAGCACTGTTGCGCACTGTCGCGGACGAGTTCGAGCGTTACGCCAAAGTGCGCAAGAACATCCCCGAAGAGGCACTGACCGCAGTGGGCGATACAACCGAGCCTGCGAAGCTGGCCGACCTTGTGTCGGGGCATCTGGGCATCGAAGTCGAACAAAAGCAGGAGCTTCTGGAAACTCTCAGCGTCAGCGAGCGGCTTGAGAAGGTCTATGGCCTGATGCAGGGCGAGATGTCTGTTCTGCAGGTCGAGAAGAAGATCAAGACCCGCGTCAAATCCCAGATGGAGAAGACGCAGCGTGAATATTATCTGAATGAGCAGATGAAGGCCATTCAGAAGGAACTTGGCGATGGTGAGGACGGCAGCAACGAAGTTGCTGAACTGGAAGCCAAAATCGCCGAGACCAAGCTGTCGAAAGAAGCGCGGGAAAAGGCCGAGGGTGAGCTTAAGAAGCTCAAGAACATGTCGCCCATGTCGGCCGAAGCCACAGTTGTGCGCAACTATCTGGATTGGATTCTTGCTCTGCCTTGGGGCACCAAATCCCGTGTCAAAAAGGATTTGGGCCGCGCGCAGGAGATTCTGGACGCCGACCATTATGGGCTTGAGAAGGTCAAGGAACGGATCGTTGAATACCTTGCGGTTCAACAGCGCTCGAAAAAGCTGAAAGGGCCGATTCTGTGCCTTGTCGGCCCTCCAGGCGTGGGTAAGACCTCGCTGGGTAAGTCGGTTGCGAAGGCAACCGGGCGCGAGTTCATTCGCATCTCATTGGGTGGTGTACGCGACGAATCCGAAATCCGGGGCCATCGTCGGACTTACATTGGCTCGATGCCCGGCAAGATCATCCAGGCGTTGAAGAAGGCGAAAACCACGAACCCGCTGATTTTGTTGGATGAAATCGACAAGATGGGGCAGGATTTCCGGGGTGACCCGGCATCCGCGATGCTTGAGGTGCTGGACCCCGAACAGAACAACACGTTCATGGACCATTATCTTGAGGTTGAATATGACCTGTCCAACGTGATGTTCCTGACCACGTCGAACAGCTACAACATGCCCGGGCCTCTGCTTGACCGGATGGAGATCATCCCGTTGGCCGGTTACACCGAGGACGAAAAGCGTGAGATCGCCAAGCAGCACCTGATCAGCAAACAGGTCAAGAACCATGGTTTGAAAGCCAAGGAATTCGAACTGACCGATGAGGCGCTGCAAAAGATCATCCGCACCTATACCCGTGAGGCGGGCGTACGGAACCTTGAACGTGAAATCGCCAAGGTTGCGCGCAAATCGCTGACCAAGATCATTAAGAAGGACGCGGAAACCGTTAAGGTCACACCCGAAAACCTGCAAGATTTTCTGGGTGTGCCGAAATTCCGTTATGGCCTGGCCGAGCAGGACGATCAGGTTGGTGTTGTCACCGGTCTTGCCTGGACGTCAGTGGGTGGCGACCTGTTGCATATCGAAGCGTTGAAACTGCCCGGCAAAGGGCGGATGAAGACGACCGGTAAGCTGGGCGATGTGATGAAGGAATCCATCGACGCCGCTTCGTCCTATGTGCGTTCGATTTCACCTCAGATCGGGGTAAAGCCGCCGCAGTTCGACAAGATCGACATTCACGTTCACGTACCGGATGGCGCGACACCCAAGGATGGCCCATCGGCTGGTCTGGCCATGGTCACGTCGATTGTCTCGGTTCTGACCGGTATTCCCGTTCGGAAAGACATTGCTATGACCGGCGAAGTCTCACTGCGCGGGAATGCGATGCCGATTGGTGGTTTGAAAGAAAAACTGCTGGCCGCGCTGCGTGGTGGGATAAAGACCGTTTTGATCCCGGAAGAGAATGAAAAGGATCTGGCGGATATCCCGGACAACGTCAAAGAAGGGCTGAAGATCATCCCGGTCAAACATGTCTCGGAAGTTCTGGAACATGCTTTGGTGCGTAAACCGGAACCGATCGAATGGGACGAAGCCGCGGAAGAGGCCGCAGCAGCGGCGGCCGCGTCGCCCGGTAATACCGGACCTTCCGCGACCGCGCATTAAGTCTTTGGTGAGTCAAAAAAAGGCGAAGCAATAGCTTCGCCTTTTTTGTTGAGGGATGTAGTGAAGACCGCACCATGCAGCGCCAAGACGCAGCATGAAACCAGCGTTTCATTTTGGGCATCGGTGTGATCTGGAAAATGGTGGGTGATAACGGATTTGAACCGCTGACATCTTCGATGTGAACGAAGCGCTCTACCACTGAGCTAATCACCCATGGGACGGGGTGATATCTTTCCCGAGGGTTGGCTGCAAGGGAAATAGAACCCGCGGCATCCGCAAAAAATCGCGCCGTATACAAAAATCTGGAATCTGGCAAAAAACTTGAAAACGCCGCTTGACGCTGCCCGAGCGTAGCCATAATACACCCAAACGTTCAGCAATGAACATGCAGCGGGCGGTTGTAGCTCAGTTGGTTAGAGTACCGGCCTGTCACGCCGGGGGTCGCGGGTTCGAGCCCCGTCAACCGCGCCA